>CALWPD010000030.1 GCA_944383335.1 uncultured Clostridia bacterium | reverse complement strand
ACTTTCTCCCTTTTTTATTAAAGTAACCTGTATGTTTCAAAACTCTATGAGTATCATGACTACTTAATTTATAAGAAGGTTTTTTATCAAAAACTTCATTATCTTCCAATCTTAAATATTTTTGTTTATCAACTCTTTTTGAATAAACTTTTTTGTCAACACCACTTCGTTTATTTAAAGGATACTTATCTACATTTAATTCGAATAATCGTTCATCATTTTTTTTATTTCCATTAAAGCCACGAATTTTTGAAACACCAACATTTTTACCATTGTCACGAACAACAGCATATTGTCTACGCTTTTTGCTATCGGACTTATCAATCTTTTGACTATTAGCCCAATAAACATTGCCTAATCTTTTCTTCAAAATCAACTCCTTTATCTAGTTGCTGTTTTACGCTTGTATCTAGGGTGTTTAGCCCTAAATGCTTTGTTACTGTCTTTTTGGTGTGCAAGATACCCAGCACGATATGCACACTGTTCTTTTGTCAAATGTTTCTGTCTGCCATTCTTGTCCATTTTTCTTTTACCAGAATTTGTAAGAGCCTTTTTGTGTTTTAATTCTATTGAATACTTCATTGCTCTTTCACTTGGATTTAATAGCACAGAACCTTTATCGGTAACAAATGCCAAATGACCACCTCCTCTTTCACAATGTATAGCGAATTAAAAAAATCTGGCTAACTTGAACTAACTTAATTCAACTATCAACCAGATTATAAAAAAACATGTATGATGATACAAAAAAATAAATGACTATTGACGAATAAATTTAAATATGATATAGTCAAAGGTATGGAGAATAAAAAATGGAATCAAATAAAAAGCTTCAAAATAAAATATTAGCATATTCATTACTTTCAAAATGTTTTAAATGGGTTGGTATAGGTCTTGGCGTTGCAGGCGTAATTGCCGGCATAACCGTTGGTATTCTTTCTGGTTTCACAACTGGACTTGTTACATTATTTGGATGTTTTGTGTTTGGAGCAAGTTCGTATCTAGCATCGACGGGATGCGAAAAACAATCATTGGCACTTTCTGCAGAACTACAACCACACCAAGAACCAATGGTTGAAACATTTGACAAAAATAGGCTCAATCTAAATGTTAAAGAAAAAACATATACAAATTCACAACAATATTACACAACCAACATCCATCCTACTCCAATACAAAATCAGCAACAACACATTGAAAATCAAAAAATAAAAACCAATGACGGCACAGAATATTACACACTTTCAAATGGAGACAAAGAAAGTGATTATACTGTCGATTCATTAGAAAAGTAATTTTTATAAAAACTTATATTAAAAAGTTTTTAAGAAATGTTGAGACACAGCTTTGGGTTAGAAACTGCACTTATCGCACACTTTCACAAAATATATGCGAACGATGTGCTCGTGCTTGTTTTTGACCCTTTTTTCATCCAAACAAAAATGTTAACCTTTTGCCGTGTAAAAAAATACATATACTAATATTAAAAATATTAAAGATAAGTTGCCTGAATAACTGCTTTTAAAATTTTTGAAACAAACGAAGCAAAAGAATTGTAAATTTTGGTCACAGATTTTGCAACAGTTTAAAATGATGGCGAGTCATCAGTTTTTTTATATATTTATTTGACAATAAATCAATAATTTGATAAACTCGACTTGTTTGTTGAATATGCCAGCATGTCGCAGTGCCTTACTATGTTAATAATTGCAAAGTTTCAAAATTGTATATAAAACAATCCCACAATGAATAAACTTGTGTAGCATAGTAGATATCGTACAACATTGCATAGAATTAGCACCTCATAACAACTAATCACCAAAAGAGTATCATTTATTTGGTTTATGCTTAGGGGTAAAGCACCGCCTTTGTAAGATAAAAATGACAAATTAAAGCAACTAAAAAACTCAAAAAGTCGTCGACCATTTGGTTCGTGCTGATGTGGCTCAGGGGTAGAGCACCGCCTTGGTAAGGAAATTTTAGCGCCTAAAAAAGACTAAAAAATTTAATAAAATTTGTCCATTTTTGGACTTATGCTGATGTGGCTCAGGGGTAGAGCACCGCCTTGGTAAGGCGGCGGTCGCGGGTCCGATTCCCGCCATCAGCTCCAGAAAACAAAATCGCTAAAACCCTTAAAATCACTGGGATTTAGCGATTTTTTATTTTTTAATTTTAGAGAGCACTATCCTTGTCAAAAAATGTAATAGGTGTCATTTTAGAGCTTCGTAGGTGTCAACTATTTGAATAATAAAAATCCACGGGTAAAACCCGTGGTTTTTCAAATTGGGGTAAAACCCCTTGTCCTAGCGACGCGTAAAGCGCGTAGGCTACTATGCGTTTCGCGAACCACTATCTTTTTTTAAATGGGTCTATTATCTCTGCCATTGTCATTTATTCTATCCGTCTATCTTATTTTAATTGGTTCGCGATATATTCTTTTATCTTCTTTGTATTCTTCCTCACTGTATCTACATAATATCCAGTACACCAAAATTCGCGATGTCGATATTTTAAAAACAAATTCGTAAATCTTTGATATATTAAAACTGTACTTTTCCCTTTTAAGTAACCCATAAACCCCGACACGCTCATTTTGGGCGGTATCTCCAATA
>CALWPD010000029.1 GCA_944383335.1 uncultured Clostridia bacterium | reverse complement strand
AAGCACTATTATTAAAAGTATTGTTGGTATTCAACCAATAACAGAAGGTGCTATTGAAGTCTGCGGATATGATGTTGAAATGGAGTCAGTTAAAGCGAAGAATGAAATAGGTTTTGTTCCTGACCATTATGCGTTGTATGAAAAATTGACGGGAAGAGAATATATCAACTATATTGCGGACCTTTATGGTGTAAGTTTGGAAGATAGAAACAAGGCAATAGATAAATATGTAAAGTTGTTTGAACTCCAAGGCGCCTTTGATAATCAAATGAAAACCTATTCTCACGGTATGAAGCAAAAGATTGCGATTATGGCAGCACTTGTTCACAATCCAAAGGTTTGGATTTTGGATGAACCTTTAACAGGTCTTGACCCAAATAGTATTTTTCAAGTAAAAGAATGTATGAAGCAACATGCTAAGGAAGGGAATATTGTCTTTTTCAGCTCTCATATAATTGATGTTGTTGAGAGAATATGTGACAAGATAGCAATTATCAAGAAAGGAAAAATTCTCACAGAAAAGAGCGTTGATGATATCATTTTGTCTGGTGAAACACTGGAAGACTTTTATATGAGAACTATTGAAAGTGGAAGTAACGATGCTGTCAAAGTTGATATAAGAGATATAAAATCTGCAGCAAATTTAGAAAATAATGAGAAAAAACACAAAAAATTTGCAAATTTGTTTAGTTTTAGCAGAAAAACTGATTTAAATAACGATGAAAGTTTTAATAAAATTATGGATGTCATTGAAAAATCGGAGAAAGAAGATAAATGAGTGAGACAAAAGTAAAAAAGAAAAATCAAGATTATGTCTCGTTGAAAGCACTTGTTATGATGCAACTCAAAAACAAGATAAATTTGAATTTCCTTAAAAACAAGAAAAAGGCTTTCCTGAGATTGTCACTTATGTTGATTGGTTTTATTGCACTTACAGTTGCAATATACTTTGTCTTTTATTTTGCTAGTGTTTTGCGTATTTTCTCTTTTAGTTTGACTATTCCTAACAATGTGTTAGTCTTTATTTTTACTATTATGATGTTGCTATCTATTATTACCTGTTCATTTGGACTTATGAAATCGTTTTATTTTGCTCGTGATAATCAAATACTTTTGACTTTCCCTGTTACAAAAACAAAAATATTTATATCAAAACTTATTGTTTATTACATAAATGAACTCATCAAAAGTGTAACATTTATTTTGCCACTTTTCATTGCATTTGGTGCTGTGAATAGTCTTCCATTTTATTATTATCCATGGCTTCTCGTTTGCCTGTTTATTGTTGCTCTTATTCCAGTTGCATTGGGAGCATTATTTAGTATTCCTCTTATGGGAATTGCAATAGTGTTGAAGAAAAATAGAATTGTCGAACTTGTGAGCGTGGCTGTTTTTATTGGGCTTGTAACTTGGGGGATAGTGGCTCTTATCAATATCATTCCAGAAGACATAAATATTGTCGGAAGTTGGGGGACACTTTTTTGGGATATTCAAGACTTTTTGGCTGGTTTTGCTAGAATATTTTATCCGTTCACTTGCTTAACCACTATGATGGTTGGAACAGTGGTCAATCTTTCTGCTCAAATTTTTACATTAAACACTTTGATTTATCTAGTATCATTTATAGTTGGTATTGCAATAGTTTTAGGTTTGAGTTTTTTAATTGTTCGTCCATTATTTTTCAAAATGGCGTCAAAACCATTCGAATATCAGAAAAAAATCATTGAAAATGAATATAAAAACCATAAATTGCCTTCATTTTGGTCAGGCGTTAAAAAAGAATTTATTGACATCATGCGAACGCCAACAAAACTTTATACACTGCTTTTAATTGCAATAGGCTTGCCAGTCGCCATTCTCTTTTTGAACAGAATTTTCTCGGCTATGTCAGTTCGACTTGCTGGAACTTACATGACTATCGCATTCAACATTTTAATAATCGTTTTATTTTCATTGTCTAGCAATTCTGCTTTGGCGAAAGTTTATAGCGAAGAGGGAAATGCTCATTATCTTTATAAAACCAATCCGCAAAAATACTACATATCTCTTTTGCCAAAACTAGTTATAAATTGGGTGGTTATGATTTGTTCAATTATTGCTGCCACTCTTGTGTTTGAATCTTTTGCAGGTTTAAGTGTTTTCAACACCATTATGTTGATATTATGTTTGCTATGTTTATTTACTGGGCATCTTTTTTGGAGCGCAGAGATGGATATTATGAATCCGCAGTTTGAGCAATATCAAACTACTGGACAAAACATCAATAATCCAAACGAGAATAAGTCAATATTAATTGCGTTTATCATTGCAATTTTGGTTTGTGGAATATCACTATTTTTATTAAACGAAAATGCGAACACTGTCTATTGGAAAATCTTTTTCTTCTCATTTATCTTTGTGGCCTACAGAGTCTATATGTTCTTTACCAAAATAAAACTCTATTATTTAAGACCATACAGGGAGGAAAAATAGCATGAAAAAGTCGGTTTTAATTGTTATTGGTTTGGTCTATATTGCCTCAATTCTTATTATTGGTTTCTTTGGTATGAGACAGGTAGTTTACAGCAATATTATTTATGTGAGAGAAATTGAATGTATAAACGAAGAAGCAAGAGATATGGGTGATTATAAGTTGATTATTGTTGATTATATTGAAGGTAACACCGGTGTTCAACTAAGTTATCGTGTAACTCCTGATGATGCCACAAAGAAAGATGTAAGAGTTATTTATGACGAGAATCAAACAGTGGCTAGAGTGAATG
>CALWPD010000028.1 GCA_944383335.1 uncultured Clostridia bacterium | reverse complement strand
GTAGCGTCGTCAAGCATGCCACACTCAGAATGACACTGCACTCTCATGATGAGATTTCGCATTTCGTTTGAAATGCTATTTTGACTCCAAAAACAGTCCAAATTCTCACCAATTTTTGGACCATCTAATTCTTTATAAGATGGTCCATTCTAAAAGTTTTTTACATAATTTATTGACTTTGTGTTGAATTTTAGGTAATAATTAAATAGAAAAGTGTATATTTTAAATCAAAAAAATATTAGAAAAGTGTAGGTTTTGTGTATGCTATATAGAAAAATTGAAAAAATTATTGAAGATCATTTGAAGAGCGATTCTAACAAGATTATGATTGTTGACGGAGCAAGACAAGTTGGTAAATCTTTCATTATTAGGCATGTTGGTCAAAAATTATTTAAGAACTATATTGAAATTAATTTGCTAGAAGATTTTTTAAAAGATAAGCTGTTTGAAAATGCCAGAACCACTCAAGATTTTTATTTGCAATTAAGTATTATAGCTGGGAATAAAATGCAACAAAAAGCAAACACACTTGTTTTTTTAGATGAAATTCAAGTTTATCCACATCTTTTGACGCTTCTAAAATTTTTAAAAGCCGAAGATAGATTCACGTATATTGCCAGTGGTTCACTGCTTGGCGTAACACTTGCGAATACGACATCGATTCCTATTGGCAGTATAGAACTTAGACATATGTATCCGCTAGATTTTGAGGAGTTTTTAATAGCCAACGGGTTAAATGATTACGCAATTTCATCTTTTAAGGAAAAATTTGAAAAAAAAGAGAGTTTGGACATCCAAACTCACAACAAGATAATGGATATGTTTAAAAAGTTTCTTATTGTCGGCGGCTTGCCAGATGCCGTAAATTCATATTTAAATAGTTTTAATATTTACAATATAAGAAAAATTCAAGATGAAATTCATCATTTTTATGCACTTGATGCTTCGAAATATGACAACGAGAATAAACTCAAAATTAGGCGAATTTATGAAATGATTCCGTCTAACCTTGAAAACAAGAAAAAGAGAGTTAGAATTCAAGAAATTGAAAACAAAAAAGGGAAAAGAGCATCAAACTATAAAGATGAATTTGACTATCTCATAAACTCGGGTATTGCTCTTGAAGTTAGGGCAATATCTAATCCAACATTTCCACTTGTTCAATCAAGTGCAAAAAACTTGTTAAAGTTATATTTGAATGATGTTGGATTGCTAACAAATATTTTATACAAGTCAAATATAAATGCCGTGCTGGACAATGAAAAAAGTATAAACTTAGGTAGTGTCTATGAATGTGTTGTGGCAAGCGAATTAAAAGCACACGGCTATGATTTATATTATTACGACAATAAGGCAAAAGGCGAAGTTGACTTTTTGATTGATGACCATAGCAACCTTTCAATTACACCAATAGAAGTGAAATCTGGTAAAGATTACACAATTCATAGTGCATTGAATAACCTTATGTCTAATGAAGATTATAATATTAAGTTTGGTTTTGTGCTATCCAACGAGAGAGAAATTTATGTGAAGAATAACATAACTTATCTACCAATATATTTTGTAATGTTTTTTTAAAAGTAAGCATATAAAAAAACAAGGCTCGCCAGTCCTTGTTTTTTTAAATTTGATTAGATTATGCTGCTTTTGCTGCAGTTAATGTAACTTTGAAATCACAATCAGCAGGAGTTAAAGATTTTGTAACATCCTCAAGTGTAATTTCAATTTTCATTGTCCATTTCTCATTTTGTGCAATTGTAGTTGCTGCTTTACTTGTAGAATCCAAATCTGTATCTGCTGCGGACAAAACTACAGATGTTGCTTCACCTTTTACTGCTCCAGTCTTAATTGTAAGGTTATCATCACCAAACCATGTACTCTCAACAATAGCTGCACTAACTTGAATAGAGTCAGCACCAAGATTTGTACATGTAAATGTGTATGTGATAACATTTTCTCCTTCACCTGCTCCAAAATTAACAACTGCAGGGTTCCAAGTATATGCTGGATCTGTTTCTTCTGTACCTGTTGATTGGTGTGCTACTGAATCTGTTGATGCTCCTGATTTTCCGCCTTCAACTTTTCCTTCCCATTTTACAGCAAGTTGAGATTCAAAGGAAACACTACCGCTTACAGTGTATGTAACTTGAGCTGCTGCATAAACACCGAAAGCCATAAGTGCAACAGAAAGGCAAAGAGATGCAACTGTTGCAAATAATTTAAATTTTCTTTTCATATTACTCTCTCCTATTATGAAAAATATTTGTATATATTGATGTTGCATCCAGTTTGGCGATAACTATTTGCAACATATATACCGAATGTAACGGCAAAAACTGCACTTTCGGCACAATTTTGCAAAGCATTGCAAAATGTAGTGCTTGATGTTTGTTTTTGCCTCTTTCTCACGGCCAAACGAAAAGTGCACTTCGTTGGCACTTTTGCCGTGGCTCTAAGGAAGGAATACGCTGTATTCCTTGATTAGAATTCTGAGAATTACCACTCCGATGGTTGACGAAGAGCCTCAGAGATTCTTCGTAGCGTCGTCAAGCATGCCACACTCAGAATGACTTGGGCAAAAACTGCACTTTCGGCACAATTTTGCAAAGCATTGCAAAATGTAGTGCTTGATGTTTGTTTTTGCCTCTTTCTCACGGCCAAACGAAAAGTGCACTTCGTTGGCACTTTTGCCGTGGCTCTAAGGAAGGAATACGCTGTATTCCTTGATTAGAATTCTGAGAATTACCACTCCGACGGTTGACGAAGAGCTTCAGAGATTCTTCGCAGCGTCGTCAAGCATGCCACACTCAGAATGACTTGGGCAAAAACTGCACTCTTATGATGAGATTTCGCATTTCGTTTGAAATGCCATTTTGACTCCAAAAACAGTCCAAATTCTCACCAATTTTTGGACCATCTAATTCTTTATAAGATGGTCCAACCATCTGTGCAAAATAATGTGATGAAACTGAATTAACTCAATTTCATTATAAGAATAGCAAAGCAAGTAAATTTAGTCAAATAAAATTACCATTTTTTTTACACAATTTTGTGTATTCTGAGAAAATTAATACTATAAATTGTAGGAAGAAGCTTATAACCTTTTTACATTTTAAACATACTAATATTTATTTCAAAAGTAGTTTTAGATATCGTTTTGGTTGTGTCTTTTAGATAAACATA
>CALWPD010000027.1 GCA_944383335.1 uncultured Clostridia bacterium | reverse complement strand
CTGTTGCACTTATGGCTTTCGGTGTTTATGCAGCAGCTCAAGTTACATACACTGTAAGTGGTAATGTAAGTTACACAATGACTGATGTTCTTGTAAAAATTAAGACAACAGTTGCGTATGCTCAAGAAGGAGATTCTGGCAGTTATAAAGATTTACATAAGGGATTTGGTGCTTCTGCTACTGAAAGTACATTAACTACTGGAGTAACAAATTGGGCTCTATATACTAATGACGATCCAGAAGTTACAGATGGAGTTATCACTGATTATACATCTTATGATGGAAATAATTTGGCAACAAGTAACAGTGCTCCAACAGGTAGCGTTGATGTAGATCTTAACACATCATCATTGTGGAGAATAACTATTGAAATTACTACAATCAACCCAACAGGTGTAACTGTAGCATTCACAGGCACAGCGGAAGAAGGGGAAGATAAATATGGAATAACCACAACAAATCCAAATTATGCAATCGCTGAAAAAGCTAGCCAACAAGCTTCTAACAACCTTGCAGAAGATACAGCTAAGGATGGAACAGTAAAACTTACATTAGTTTATTATGTATATCTCATTGATGCTAGAGTTAATATTGCTGATGGTGCACAATTCAGTATTCCGCTTAAGATTACACAAAAAGCAGCTTAAGATTACACAAAAAGCAGGTGTTTAATTTGCAATTAAAAAACAAGGACTGGCGAGCCTTGTTTTTTTATGTCATACTTGTATAATATAATAAGGATAAAATTATGAATGAAAATAAATTTATAACACTTAAAGAAGCATATGAATTGGATATGATTGGTGGCTACCCTGCCTTAACTGAGAAAAATGCCTTATTTATTAAAAGTGTAATTAACATTGACACTAGGTATGCAAAATATTTAAAAGATGAAAATGGTAATGAAGATTTTATTGGTGCACCTTTTAAAAGTATGAAGAATGGTAAAAATTTTGAGCAAAATCTTGAAGAAGCTATCAAAATTATAAACAAAAGCAATCACACTCACCTTTTGGTTTGTGAAAATGGCATAGAAAAAATGAAAAATTTAATTTGCTCCAAGTGTAAAAATTATAATGATTTAGTAAATGAATTGAATCAAGATATTGACAAAAACAAAGATCATTTATTTAGAAAAATGCTAACTGCTTTGAAGACTAAAAATGGTCAACGAATCAATTTGTCTTTTGTATCAAAATTTTGTGTATATGCAACAAAATATTTGAACTTAAAAGGCAATTATCACAAATATGATAAAGTAGTAGCGAGTAACCTGCCAAGTTATGTTGAAATATACCTTAATAAAAAAATTAATAAAAATGCATTTTTAACAAAAAATATTGATACATACTTGAAATATTCAAAATATATCGACGAAATTGTCGAAAAATTAAACAATAATAATATAAATATCTCAAGCGAAGATATCGACAATATTATTTGGTACACAAACAAATAGATATTGACGGCTGACGAAGAGCCTCAACCTTAGAGATTCTTCGTGAGCAAAGCTTCGTTGGTCCGTCTCAGAATGACTTTTGTGTTTTTGTCATCCTGAAAACAACTTACCTGACGGCACTTCCTTGTCATCCTGAGAACGGCTTACTTGACGGAGACGAAGGATCTCTGAGATTCTTCGCAAGCAAAGCTCTGGAGTATGGCTCAGACTGACATAAAAAGTCACTCTAAAAAGAACTTCCTTGACAGTTGACGAAGAGTCTCTCAGACAGACAATAAGCAGTTGAGATTCTTCGTGAGCAAAGCTTCGTTGGTCCGTCTCAGAATGACACACTCCACATCGTCGCCCTGAGCGTATGCGAAGGGTCCCTGAGATTCGTCGCTTACGCTCAGAATGACAAAAAACACTCAGAATGACTATTCTTTAAAATAATGGTTTTTCCATTGATTGTGGAATTTTAATATTCAAAAGTTTGAGCACTGTTGGTGCGACATTGCAAAGTTTTCCGTCTTGAAGTTTGACATCTTTATATCTCTCGCTGACAAGCCAAATTGGTACTGGATTTGTCGTATGACTTGTTATTATGTTGCCCTTTTCATCAAGCATTGTTTCTGCATTGCCGTGGTCTGCGGTGATAATCAAATCTCCCCCTGCCATAAGTGATGCAAGTGCAATTGCATAAGCACATTTGTCGAGTGTCGTGATTGCAATTTTGGTCGCCTCTATGTTCCCAGTGTGTCCAAGCATATCTGCATTTGAGAGGTTGACAAGTATAAAGTCATATTTTTTTGATGCTATCGCTGACAAAACTTCATCGGTTATTTCAAAAGCCTTCATCTTTGGGGTGGCAGAAAAATCTTGAACATTTTCACTTTCTATCAGTTTTCTGTCCTCACCTTTGTATGCCTCTTCTATTCCACCATTAAAGAAAAATGTAACATGGGCGTACTTTGTTGTTTCGCTTGTGTGAAATTGTTTTAAACCTGCCTTTGAGACGATTGCAGAAAGGTTATCTTCGATTTTTTCTGGCGGAAATGCAACTATAACATTACTAAAAGTTGAATCATACTCTGTCATTGTGCAAAATTTAAGGTCGTGAATGTGTTTTGTTAGGAACTTATCGAAAGATTTGTCGGTAAATGCCTGCGTGAGTTCTCTTGCCCTATCGGTGCGGAAGTTAAAATATATGACTCCGTCAAAACTATCTATTGTGTGAGGTTTTCCAATTATTGTAGGTTCAACAAATTCGTCATAAACTTTGTTTTTATAACTATCTTTAAGCGCTTCGGTTGCTGACATATAGTAATTTTTAGCGTGGCCAAGTGCAAGCATATCATATGCCTTCTCTACCCTATCCCATCTCTTTTCACGATCCATAGCATAAACTCTACCGCATAGTGAACAAATTTTTGCCTTGCCTTTTATGTGTTTTTCAAGGTCCTTTACAAAATCTATTCCACTATCACGCAGTGTATCACGCCCATCCATAAAGCAATGAATACAAATATTTTGAATTCCTGCACTTTTTGCCATATCCACTAGTGCAAACAGATGATTTATATGTGAATGTACCCCACCATTTGACAAAAGACCCATAATATGAAGTGTGGAGTTGTGAGAATTTACATGATCAATAACTTCTTTAAATGCCAAGTTTTTAAAAAAATCACCATTTTTTATGGCATTGTTTATTTTAGGTAGGTCCTGATATACAATTCTACCTGCCCCGAGATTAAGATGCCCAACTTCACTATTCCCCATTTGCCCTTTTTCAAGGCCCACACACTCACCGCTTGCACAAAGTGTGGAGTGAGGATATTTGTTCAGCTTGTCCAGATTTGGTGTTCCAGCAAGACGAATAGCATTTCCTTCGACTTTGTCGCTAAGTCCAAAACCGTCTAAAATTAGTAAAGTAACCATATGTTTAGTATAATACAACCATTATAAAATTTACAAATAGAAAATAACAATTTTTTGTTGACAAAATTTGCAACATAATATATACTTATCAAGCATCACAAATTGTGATAACCTTTTTGGCGATGTAGCTCAGTTGGCTAGAGCGTGCGGTTCATACCCGCAAGGTCAGTGGTTCGAGCCTACTCATCGCCA
>CALWPD010000026.1 GCA_944383335.1 uncultured Clostridia bacterium | reverse complement strand
CACCATCAATCTTATAACTTGTTCCGTTCCAGATTTTCTGACTAAAACCCTTGTCTTGTCATTTGCTATATTTTCAATATTTTTTATTTCGTTTTTTAAAATTTTGTTATTTATAACAACATCTTTATCTTTTACCACACAATTTGCAAATACTTGAGGGAAAAGTTGTACGCAAGAAAGTTTTGACAATTTTTGATGCTCAGATTTTATTATTTCGGCGAGTTTAAGTCCCGAAAGTAAACCATCACCTGTAGGTAGGTATTCTGACAAAATAATATGCCCAGATTTTTCACCACCAACAATAGCCCCGTATTTTCTCATTTCTTCAATAACATATTTATCTCCAATATCGGCAAGAACAATATCAATATTGTGCTGTTTCAAAGCATTTTGTATGCCCAGATTAGTCATTTTTGTACCCACAACAACATTATTTTTTAATTTATTGGCTTTTTGTAAGTGTAATGATAAAATGTAAATTATTTTGTCGCCGTCAACTTCTTTACCATTTTCATCAACCGCAATAACCCTGTCTGCGTCGCCATCAAAAGCCAAACCAAAATCTGCTTTATTTTCAACAACAGCCCTTTTGAGCATCGAAACATCAGTTGCTCCACACTTTACATTAATATTTTTGCCATCGGCTTTGTTATTTAAAGTGATTACATCCGCTCCAAGATTTTTAAAAACTTTTGGTGCAATCACGACGCTTGCCCCATAACAACAGTCAAGCACAATTTTTAAGTTTTTTAAAGATAATTTGACGCTATTTTGCAAAAAATTTGTGTATTTTTTAATCAAAATTGGTTTTGAAACAAAATTTCCTAATTGCATTACATCCACTAATTTGTGTTTGCCAAAAAATTTTTCAAGTTCCCATTCATATTTATCGCCAAGTTTTTGGCCATTTGAGCTAAATATCTTTATGCCATTATTATCAGGTGGATTATGTGATGCGCTCACCACAACACCATAGTTGTAGCCATATGTTTTTGTCAAATAAGCAATGCCTGCAGTGGGGCAAATTCCCACATCGACTACAGTTCCGCCACCACAAACTACACCCAGACTAAAGGCAAGTGTCAAATAATCACCACTTTGCCGACTATCCTTTCCTAAAACTATTGTTGGCTTAGGAGTAAGTCTACAAAGCGCATTTCCACAATCAAAAGCAATTCTTTTATCGATATCGTCAAACAACTTACCCCTAATTCCGTCAGTACCGAAATATTTCATCATTTTTCTCCTTTTAAATAATGTTTTGCCATGTTGGGCTTTATAGTTTCCCTTTCTCTTGCTATGACAAAATCACCAACATCAGTGTTTTGTGTCAAAGTGGTACCCGCACAAATATATGTGTTATCTGAAACGATTAGTGGTGCTATCAAGTTGGAATTACTACCTATAAAACAATTTTTTCCAACCATAGTTTTATTTTTCTCTTTGCCATTGTAATTTGCAAATATTACTCCACAGCCCACATTTGTATTCTCCCCCACCTCAGCATCACCTATATACGCCAAATGGCTGGCCTTTGCTCCTTTTTTTAGCACTGATTTCTTAATCTCAACAAAATTTCCAACTTTGCAATTATCTTCAACTTTTGCACCTGGTCTAAGTCTGGCAAAAGGTCCAATCGAAACATAATCATCTATCTTGCAATCTTGCAAGTGGCTATAACTAATTTCGGAACATTTTCCAATTTTTGCATTTTCAATGTAATTAAATGGATAAATTATTGCACCATCTAAAATCTCGGTATCTCCTTTTATGATATTAAAAGGGTATATTTTAACATTTTTTCCTATTTTTACACTTTCATCAATAATAATATTGTCCATATTCTCTCCTTAATAGTTTTATTTATGAAAAACAAATTCAATGTGTTATTTCAAAAAATTGAACCCCGTGTGCTTTTTATAAATGGGGTTCGTACAATATATTGATTTTAGTATACACTGTAAAACAATTCATTTAATTTATCGTGTTGTTTTGCAACAATAAGCTGTTTTGCTGTTATAGTTTGATTTTGTTTTAGGATGAGTTCATTATTTTTGCCCATAATATCTTTTGTGAGTTTTTTACCTATTAAAATATCACTATTGACAGTAAGTTTTTTTGGCATAAGTCTTAAGTTTTGATCGTCTTCATTAGGCATACGCATCATAGAAACAGTCAAATTGTCTAGATTTATTGAAGATTTTGGTGTGTTTTTGGGCCTAAAACTCTGTAATTTGACATTTTCTTCTCCAACAACCAAATTGGAGGAGATTTGCAAAATAGATTCAACCATAACATTATTTTTATTGGTTATAAATTTAGTGATATTATATTTTTCATCAAAGTCAATATCACTCAAAATTCCATAATCTATTCCCTTTATGGATACAACCTTTTTACCTAAAGGAGATAAAGGATTTGTCAGCGAAAAATCTGCAGAAATTTTTGTAGAATTTTTTATGGTAATATAATCACCTACAGCGTAGATGTTTGCGGTTTTTAAATAAAACTCATTTTCATCTTGATCAAAAAAATAAAATCCTAAAATTTTTTTGTATTTTTCATCAAAACATGCGTCATGAATAGTTCCAATTATGTTTGCATTATATATATCGAACACCTGTTTTCCAATTATGTGCGAAAGCTTCATTTTCCCTCCTAGTTTAAATCTATTAGACAGGCCTTAAGAATATGCGTGTTTGCCAAAACTTTATTTTCGTGATATAATAAATCTTATGGGAATATTAAGCAAATTAAAACACATATTTTCAAATGACATCACTTTTAACCCTTTGGATGCCACTTCTATTGTTACACCTATTGCAACAAAGAGCGGAAAAATTAAACTCGATTGCAAAGTAACAGTTCCCGAAGGCTTTGGTTTCGCACTAGGACATAACGGCAAAGTTCTGGATTGTTTCTCAAAAGGAGAGTATTATCTTAGCGTTTCCACTCTCCCCGTTTGTTGCAAAAAATTAAAAATCCACAAAATAGACAAAAATGGCAAAATTAAAAAAAGTTTTAAGGCGGAAGCATACTTTATAAAAGCTTCACCCTTTGACTTCGACTTTATTTCACTAAATAAAGCAGAACTTGGGCAAGTTTCAAGTGGGATTTTTAAAGTTGGACTTCGATGCAAGTTGTGTTTAAATGTAGAAAATTTATCTCTTTTTATGTCTGCGCTGTTAACAGAATATTCATATTTAAAATCTAATGAAGCAGAAAAACTTTTAAGAATGTTTGTCTCTGATTATGTAGTCAGTATTTTAAATAAATATAATTTTGCGCTGTTTGAATTTGTGAATTTGAATTTTGCAATAGAAAATACTCTGAAAGGTGAGCTTGGGCAAAAACTTGAGAAAATTGGTTTGAAACTTTTAGATATTAAAGATATTAGATATGATTTGCCACGCAAAAGTCAAAAAGATTATGAAGAAAATTTAAAGAAACGAGACTTAGAAAGAACAGACAACCCAACGAAAATCTTGCCAACCGAAATAGAACAAAATGAGGAATATAAACCTTTTGGAAATATAAAGATAGAAAAAATTGACAAAATTGAAAGCGTTAGCCAAGAAGAACAGTTTGTAGATTTGAATTTAGAACACTTGTATGATGATACAAAAAAATAAATGTGCAAATATGTCAACTGTTTGAGACAAAAAAATTAAAAAAATTTAATTTAGGTTAGATTAAGATAGTTAAGATAAAATTTTAACTATCTTTTTATTATCTCAAACACTTCCCCTAGGGGAAGTCGCGAAATTTTGACAGCAAAAAATATGGC
>CALWPD010000025.1 GCA_944383335.1 uncultured Clostridia bacterium | reverse complement strand
GTGTTGGCATTCGTGGCAGTATCAGCTACGGCGATGTGTATAATGGCTGGCTCGCCGCCCGCGCAGCTTTCACCATGTCTATTTAAAATATTTGAAATATTGCTCACTTATGTGGGCATTTTTATAAATTATGAAATATCAATTTTATTGACTTAATATGTCATTTGAGCTTATAATATATTATTATGAATTTAGTAGTTGATGGTTTTTCCATTTTTGGACTTGAAATAAAATTTTATGGAATTTTGATAGCACTTGGCATGGTGCTTGGGGTTTTTGTTGCATGCAAACTTGCAAAGTATAGAAATTTAAAAAGTGATGACATAATTTTGCTTGCCCTTTATGTCTTGCCACTTGCTGTTATCGGTGCAAGGATTTATTATGTTATTTTTAGTGAGCACTCATACACATTTTGGGAAATTTTTGAAATTTGGAATGGCGGTATGGCAATATATGGGGGTGTCATTGGTGGAGCAATCGGTGTAATACTTTATTGTGCTATCCACAAAAAGAATTTTATTGATATTGCAGATATCGCAGTTGTTGCACTTATTTTAGGTCAGGGCATTGGAAGAATTGGATGTTATTTTTCAAGTTGTTGTTATGGAATAGAAGTAACAGACCCTGCATTTATGTGGTTTCCACTTTCAACTAAAATCAATGGCGTTTGGCACTTAAGTACTTTCTTTTATGAAAGTTTTTGTGATTTTGTCATATTCTTTGTATTTTTGTGGCTTTTTAGAAAAAAAGTACGAACTCGTGGTGTGATGTTGTCCCTATACTTTATTTCTTATGGTGCCGTAAGGTGCATAATTGAAACTTTCCGTGGAGATAGTTTGTATATTGGTTCAATGAAAGTTTCTCAACTTTTAAGTCTCATTTTGATGATTGCTGGTATAATTTTGCTCATTGTTATTTACACTAAAAAAAGGGCAAATGAAAGAAAATATATTATTAAAAATAGTTGATGTATGTCTTTTAGGATTTTATGTATTCCTTATGTTTACACCTGCATTCCAAAAAATTTGGTTTTCAACAGCGCTGGTTTTTGTGGCAGTTATGCTGCTTCTTCGCAGTGCTTTTTTTGTGCAAGATTCAAAACTTTGGCTTGGAAGTTTTTTGATGATATGTGGTGTGTTTGGCGTATACCAACAATTCTATGGTATCAACATGTCAATTATCTATCCAATTTATATTTTCATATTTGGACTAGCATCGCTTATTGTTTTTGCTATATTTCGTCAAAATATTCATTTAAAAGTGTTTGTAATCTGCTCACTTGAAGTGTTATTATTGGGTATATATAAATTTGCTTATGTCAACTTGTGGGAATTTGTGTTTTTACAGGTCGCCTTGTTACTTTTTGTTCTTTCAAATTTGGCAAAGCGTGCAAATATAAATACTAGGAGTAACTGATTATGAATTTTTCTTCGTCTAAAAATGGTTATAACAAAAAAGAGGTGGATCTTTATATCGCAGATTTAAATCAATATATTTCCGATCTCGAAACGAAAAATCGTACACTAGAGCAAAAACTTGAAAAATATCTTGGAAAAGATAAAGAAATTGATGATAAAAATAGAAGCATTTCAATCGCTCTCACTTCTGCTGTAGAAAAGGCTAGACAAATTGAACGAAGTTCAAAAAATGTTTATAAACTTAAAATTCAAAAGTTAGGGCTTTTGTATGAAAAATGGGAGAAGTTACTTGGTGTTATTCTTGAAAAGTATCCTCAAATTGAAGAGATAGAAAATGTTAACAAACTCTTACAAGAATTCAAAAATAACATAAAATCAACTTTAAAAGAAGATTACAAACTATATTCTATAACAACACCAGTTAGAAGCGATAAAGACACAATAAAATCTTTAATCAACAAATTGAATACATATTCCAAAAAGGAGCCAACTCGCGTGGTGAAAGTGGAACGCAAACAACTGCCAAAAGATATGCTCACTTCTCAAACTGAACTTTCCAGAATAGAGGACAAGTCGCCATTAATAAAACCAATTTATGAAGGAGATGGTGTAAATGATGGGGAATTCGATAATTTGGCTGACAAATTTCTGAGTGAATCAGATGAGCCAAATAGTGCATACGCAAATATAATCACTTCAAAAGTTAGAGCGGTACCCGATGTCAATGAAAGTGGATTTGATCTAAAAGAAGCAATAAACCCAAAAGAAGACCTTGATGAAATTATGCAGGCGTTTGATTTTTATCATGGCGATGACCATAAATAATTTGTAGTTTAATGCTGGATCAACTATACATAATATTTGACAGCTTAAAGGTCAAACGATAAACTATAACTGGTAGGAGTAAAGATGACCAAGGTACAAAAGAACATTATATTGTGGTTTTCATATGCGATTGTGGCAGTTGTGTTTTTAATGCATGCCATATTTTGTTTTTACCCAACAAGTTTTGGAGAACCATCAGAAGCCGCTTGGTCCATTCCAAGTTATAGACCTTCAGGAATGCGCAGTGGCTATGCCAAAAATCCGCAGGAATTTTTGTATGCATTAAAAAATGATTCAAGTGTTGAGCTAATGGATAATATTGATTTAAGTGGCAACACGTTAACGCCTTTTACACGTTCATCTTCATTCACGCTAGAAGGGAATGGTTATTCTATTCTTGGACTAAGAATAACTAGTGGCAAAAACGCTGGCTTAATAGGAAGCAACACATCCAGCGTTACAATACGCAATGTCAATCTTGAAGTGGATATTTCTATAACTTCCAGTTCACAATGTTATATTGGCGGTTTTATTGGTTATGCAAAAGGAAGCGTTTCTATATCGAATTCTACTGTCAGCGGAGAGTTCTATATTGGTTCTAGTACCAATCACTATGTTGGTGGTTTCGTCGGTTACAACGACAGCACTTCTACATTAAATTTAAGTAATTGCATAAATTATGCAGACATAGATGGAAGAGGTGCCATTCAGGCAGGTGGGCTTATTGGGCATTCTGGCAATTCAACCTCGCTTTCTGTTTGTGCCAACTTTGGTGATATTGAAGGTGGCACGTCGTTCATTGGTGGGCTCGTGGGTTATTATTCTGGAACAAAAACCATTTCAAAATGTTTCAACAGTGGAAATGTGTCAGGAACAACTGGAAGACTTGGAGGAATTGCAGGTTACACATACAGTAAGTGTACACTTAGCAGTTGTTACAACACTGGAGATATAACGGGTGGAGCAACCGAATACGTAGGTGGACTTATTGGACAAGCAAACTCAAGCATATCTGGTAGTTATTGTTACAGCAGTGGAGATTTGGATTCTTCATATGCTGGAGATAGCAAAGAAATTACAGATTCTACAACCTATGAGATAGCTTCGTATAAAAGGATCTTTACCGAATTATATTCCGCTAATACATGTAGTATTGAGTCTTCACAATTCCCAGAGGCCGAACCATTTAATAATCAACTCGACACAAAAAGTAGCAGAAAAGATTACTCGGACACCTATGCCAAAGGAACTCTTGTGGTACGCTCTATAAATAAGCGAGGAAAAATTATTCCTAACTTGGTTGGAAATAATAATGGGACTTTCTCAAATTCATACTTTTATTCATCATTATCCGACACGTTTTCAGGAGAGTTATGTACCGTTACTGTCAGTATAAAATTAAATGGTAGATATACAGATTTGACTGAATTTGTTGTTAATACAAACAAGAGAATAACCGTTAAAACCAGTAAAAGAGTTATTCCACAAAGAATGAAAGATATAACTAATAGTGATAACTTTTTCCCAGATGAATATGAATTTGAAATTGATGGGGTTAGTATTTTTAGTGTCATTCCAACATATTATTTTAATGACTACATATCAGATCTTAGATTCCCACTTTCTGCATCAGGTAACTGTACAGTTTCTGTAAAAACGTTGAATAATAGTAGTTTCTTAGTTAGTTTTCCTTATTATGGAAATACATTTATAACGCCAAGTTATTTTTGGATTTATGGCGTCAAACCTACAATAAGCGGAAATTATATATTAATCAAGCCAATGCTTGGATTTGATATGAGTACAGCAACAATTAATAATAAGTACGATAGCAACTATATATCAACAGAAGATAAACATCAAAGCGTTAGAGTTCCTTTGCCATCGGCAAGTACGGGTAATTATGTTGGCACCAAGGTATCATCAAGAACATCAATAAAAAGTAAAAACATGGGCAGTAATTACACAACAAACTCGGGAATTAATGACGGTTATCCTATTTTGGAAGATTTTTACTGGGCATATTATTAATTTAATTGTCATTTAAAGTAAGTACAATTAGTACTTGCTTTAAATGTTTTTTTATTAAAACCAATTAAAAGTGTTAAAAAAGCATATTGTGTCAAATTTTAAAATTTTTTCAAAAAAAGATAAAAAAGTTATTGACAAGGGAAAGCAAGGTGTGATAGTATTGAGACGTTACCCAGC
>CALWPD010000024.1 GCA_944383335.1 uncultured Clostridia bacterium | reverse complement strand
TGGATTGAGTGGACTCGAACCACCGACCCCCACCTTATCAGGGTGGTGCTCTAACCGGCTGAGCTACAATCCATCGGTCTGTTTTAACGAGTTTTCTGCCTCTCGAAGAGTGTAGTCAAAAGTTGTTTACACACCTTATCAGGGTGGTGCTCTAACCGGCTGAGCTACATTCCATCGGTTTAGTGTTATAGACTGACTTTGTCTATGTATTAGTCGTCCCGCCAAAACTATAAGCATTTAATAATCGCAAGTGTGTGATACTTCTCTAACTAACTTTAAGGGGGGTGTAACGAAATGGAGGATAAAAACCATTCCGCTACTTGCCAAGTATATTACAAAATATTTATGGTTGTCAAGAGTTTTTAACTTATTTCATCTTTTTTTTAAGAAAAATAAAAGTATAAGCAAAATTTGTAGGGGTACACCTATTAAAAGTATATACCATAAGTTGTTTATAGTTAAGCAAAGTGATACAAGCAATGACCAAATGAGCAATGTGGATGATAAAAACTGCCAAATGTTTTTGGCCCATAAACAGCTAAATACAACTAATACGATTGACATTAAAGGGACTGCAAATACAAAACAAAGCCAAATTTTGGGAATTGTTGGAGCTAAAAGTAACAAAAATACAAAGACTGTTGTCGCAATAAGCCAAACCAGACCAGCAGACAGTAAGGTAATTAATAAGTGCTTGTTTGTTTTTTTGAATGTTGTTGGTGTTTTTTGTGAAATCAAGTCGTTTAAGGTTATATTGAAAATTTCACACATATTTTGCAGCGTTACGATATCTGGAAGAGAGTCTCCCTTTTCCCATTTTGAAACAGATTTGTCCGAAAAATTAAGTTTTTCTGCAAGTTCTTGTTGCGTAAGATTTGCAAGTTTTCTATTTTTGGCAATATTTTGGGCAATTATAGATTTTAGATTTTCCATATCAATAAAATAGCATATATTTGTTAAAATGTAAACAACTCTACTGAGAGTAGAGTTAAATATTTGTATTCTACTGCTATAAATACATGTTTAGACAAAGTTATTGGAAATTAGAGTGATTTTTTTTGTGCAATCATGTACAATGAAAGGCAAAGGAGAAAAGTTATGATTGCAATTTCAGCAGAAAGCACAATAGATATACCGGAAGAACTTTTGTCAAAGTTTGACATTTACACCGTTCCTTTCACAGTTGTTATGGGCGAGAAAGATTATATGGATGGAAAAATTAATAGTGATGAAATTTTCAAGTTTGTTACTATGAACAAAGTTTTGCCAATGACAAGTGCAGTAAATGAGTATCAATACGATGTCCACTTCAAGAAATTACTTAGGTCATACGATGCAGTTGTTCATATATCGCTTTCATCAAAGATAAGTAGTGCATATCAAAACGCACTAAATGTAGCAAGTAAGTATGAAAATGTTTTTATTGTTGACAGCCAAAGTCTTTCCACGGGTATAGCGCTTTTGGCAATAAAAGCTTCCATTTGGGCAAAAGATGGCAAAAGTGTTCAGGACATTGTAAAAAATCTTGAAAATTTAAAGAAATATGTTCAGGCAAGTTTTATTTTGGATAAACTCGATTATTTGTATAAAGGTGGTAGATGTAGTGCACTAAGCAAGTTTGGGGCAAATCTGCTTAGGATAAAACCTCAAATTTTAGTTAAAGATGGTGCCATGCAGGTAGGCAAAAAGTATGTTGGGAATTTTACGATTTGTGCAAAAAAATACATTGATGACACACTTGCACAGTTTCCAGTTAGAGATACTGATATTGCATTTTTTACTTACACAACAGCAAGCGACGACATTATTGATTATGCTAAGAAAAAATTAAAAAGCGCGGGATTTGAAAATATTTTTGTTACTCGTGCAGGTGCGACGATATCTTCCCATTGTGGTCCAAACACACTTGGAATTTTGTTCATAACTAAATAGATAATCTTCACAGTATTTATATAGTGTAATGGCTAGGGCAGTTTGTCAAGGAATTTGTTCACTCAGTTATTATATTTAAACTATTTGACATCTTTATATCTTTTGATATAATATCAAATGTAAATATTTTAAGGAGCAAAAGTGCTAGACAAAAAGTATAATTTCACAGAAAAAGAAAAAAAATGGCAAGATTATTGGCAAGAAAAAGGCATCTACGATTTTGATAAAAACAGCGACAAAAAGGTTTATTCAATAGATACGCCACCGCCAACTGTAAACGGCAAAATTCATATGGGGCATTTGTCGTCATATATGCATATTGAAACTGTGGCAAGACACCATAGAATGAAGGGTGAAAATGTGTATTTTCCGCTTGGCTTTGACGACAATGGACTTCCAACAGAGCGTTATGTTGAGAAAAAGTACAATAAAAAGGCACACGATATGCCACTTGAAGAGTTTATTGACCTTTGCTTAAATACGACTAAAGAACTTGAAAAAGAATTTCACGCACTATACAAAAGTGCAGGTTTTTCGTGCAATTTGAAAGAAAATTATTCATCAATTTCAAAACGCACTCAGGCAATTTCTCAAAAGTCGTTTTTGGAGCTTTATAAAAAAGGATATATCTATCATGCAGAGGCGCCAGCGCTTTGGTGCACCGAGTGTCAGACGGCGGTTGCACAAAGCGAACTTGAAAATGTTGACCTTGAAAGTACGTTTAACTACATAAAATTTTATGTTGAAGGCAGTGATGAATATGTTGTAGTTGCAACAACAAGACCAGAATTGCTTCCTGCCTGCGATTGCGTGTTTATTCACCCAGATGACAAAAAAAATGCACATCTTGTAGGGAAAAAACTAGTTGTTCCATACTTTAACTTCACCGTTCCTGTCATATGCGATGAGCTTGTGGATATGGAGAAGGGCAGTGGCGTTGTTATGTGCTGTACATTTGGGGACAATGTGGACAAAGAGTGGCAAAGAAAATACAACCTTCCAATCAAAGAAGCGTTTTCAACAAATGGGAGAATGACTGCACTTGCTGGTGAGTTTGAAGGTATGAAAATCAAGCAGGCAAGACTTGCAATTATTGAAAAATTGAAAGAAGTTGGTTTGTTAATTAAACAGGAAAATCTTACCCATGCAGTTTCAACTCATGAAAGATGTGGAACACCAATAGAGATTATCGTTAAAAAACAATGGTTCATTGATGTTCTTTCACACAAAGATGAGATTTTGAAAGCGAGCGAGGGACTTAAATGGCACCCTGAAAATATGCGTTCAAGGTTTACAAATTGGGTAGAAAATTTGCAGTGGAACTGGTGCATATCTCGTCAAAGATATTATGGTGTTCCTTTCCCTGTGTGGTATTGCAAAAATTGCGGACATGTGCATGTGGCCAATGAAGACGAACTTCCAGTAAATCCACGAAGCACAAAGCCAAATGGTGTGTGTGAAAATTGCGGATGTGCAGATTTTGAACCAGAACATGATGTTATGGACACATGGGCAACGAGCAGTTTGACGCCACAGATTTCAACGGACCTCGTTACACATATGGGACTTAGCGACGATATGATTCCTATGAATCTTCGTCCAAATGCACATGACAACATTCGTGTTTGGGATTTTTACACTGTTGTCAAGAGCCTCTATCATTTTGGAAAACTTCCTTGGAATGATGTTATGATATCCGGCTATGTTACAAGCGCCGATGGTAGCAAACTTTCCAAGAAGAGCGGAAATAACAAAAATTCACCTCAGGATATAATCGCACAGTACAGTGCTGATGTCACAAGATATTGGGCAAACAACCTTTCACTTGGAAAAGATAGTTGCTTCTCACTTGATAGTTTTGATGCTGGGAAAAAACTCACCAACAAAATTTGGAATGCGTCAAAATTTGTACTTTCATTCTTGTATGGTTACACACCAAAACCAGTGGAACTTTTGCCAATGGACAAATGGATGATAGAAAAATACAAAAAGGTGTTCAAATCGTTCCAAAAAAATTTGGATAGATACGAAATTTCTTTGGCATTAAGCGAAGTTGAAAAACTGTTTTGGGGCTTTTGTGATGACTATATTGAACTTGTTAAGCGTAGACTTTATAACCCTGACATATATGGAGAACACGCCACAGAGAGTGGAAAGTATACTTGTTATTATGTTCTTCTTGGTATGCTTAAAATGTTCTCGGTCTATCTTCCACACCTTACGGAAGAGATATATATGGACTATTTTGCAGAAAAAGAGAATATGCCATCTATTCACATCTCTGGATATTTGAATCTTGGTGATGAGATCGATGAAAACTTATTAAAGCGTGGCGAGGAAGTTATGCAAATAGTATCCCAAATCCGTCAATTCAAAAGCGAAAACAAGATTTCATTAAAAACATTTATAAAAGATTTAAAAATATCTTCTCATTATGCAGACTTTATAAAATCTTGCGAAGTGGATATAAAGGCCGTAGGTTCAATAGGCGAACTAGAAATAATTGACGGCGAATATTCACTTATATTTGGTGAGATTATACTTCCAGAGACTGAAGAAAAATAAAGTCAAAATTATAATTTTGTCGATTAAATATAATTAAAATGCTCGTAAAAATAAATTTTACGAGCATTTTTTCGTATACGCTAATATCAAAGAGTATAAACCTAACACTACTAGATGTCGCTTTTGGTTCGACAAGATAAAGTACTGTCATTTCGAACCACAGCATACTTTATATCATTTTAAATGAAGGGAGAAATCTCAAAGGTAAAATAAGCAAGAAAAGTTGAAAGTGAAGAGTGAAAAGTAAGAAAATTTAAATAATTTTTCAAAAAACTTTGTTAAAACACTTGACAAGACTATGGGGGGGGGGGGTAAACTGTTTTTAGGTATTTTTAGGACTTCGTCCTAAACAATAAGGAGTAAAAATGAAGAAGAAAGGTAAGTTGTTTTTAAGTTTGTGTACACTACTTTTCAGTTTGGGAGTAAT
>CALWPD010000023.1 GCA_944383335.1 uncultured Clostridia bacterium | reverse complement strand
AAAAAAAAAAAAAAAAAAAAAAATTATATTTAATTAATATATTTAGATATGTGGGGTGTGGTGGGGGGGGGGGGGGGGGGGATAAACTATTTATGAATACTTTTTTTATGTCATAGTAAAGACATGCGGAGATAATGGATATGAAAATATACAAATTAATATCTAGTTTATGTGCCTTAGTTTTTGGTTTAAGTGTTATGTGTTTTGGAGTTTATTCAGCAACAGTTGTTGAGTACATGGTTAGTGGAAATATTCAGTACGAAGCACCAAAATTAGCAGTAACAATTACCAATATAACATCAGGTGATACAATTATATCTTCAAATTTAATAATATTGGAAAAAAATACACCATATAAACTAAATTTTAGTTTTCAAATTCAACCTGATTTAACATTTGCAGATGAAAACCATCCACAAGGGCAAAGTACCGTTATATCTCTTGATATGGAGTCAACTATTAATAGTCCTTTTGCTAGGATTTTTGTAATGTACGAGGGACAAACTGTTAATGTAAAAGTTAATGCTTCATCATTATATTTACCAAAGAATAGTAAAAAAATATTTAAAATTTATATATCCAATAGTTTACAAAAACCTATTGACTTAAAAGATTTAAATATATCTGTGTTTTATGACGAGCAAGAATCAATAATACATGGGCCAAATTTGTTAGATGAATCAAGTGATAATAATTATTTTTATGTAGAGATGGGCACTATTATGAAACCAAATATGACACAAAACGAATACATTAAGTGGAAGCTTATTGGTTTACAAACATCTCCTTATGATGCAGAAAATGAGATCGCATCAAAATATAACATATTTAAAGAAACAGAACTTCCATCTAGCACTACAAATTCTTATGGAGTGTTTATTTTAGATTCTGATACATTGATAGATAGAGAAGAACAGGATAAAGACGGGGTAGACTTGCAGTTAAATGAAATTGCATTCAATACCGATTATCATGGAGATTATCATGCCGAAGATTATTGGAATTATGTTTATGCCAATGACTATGCAACAAGTACTGCAAGAAGATATATAAATGGTATAAATGTATATAAAGTCTCATCAGGAACAAAACCAAACTATAATGCTGACACAACTAAACAATATTCAAATATGTATAAAGATTTTAATATTGATATAGACAATGATTTAATATTTAGTCAAATACAAGGCAGAACTTTAGATGATTTATATTTAAATATGAGTTATGTTTATGATAGAGTTGATTTTCCTGAACAATTACTAAAACAAGAAGGATATAAAAAAGATACATTAGATAAGTTTTGGTTATTAAGTCTAAATGAAATTAATATTTTTTTTGCCGATGATTATAGTAGTTCGTATTGGCCTTCACAAGTTAATGACCTTTATTGGCTACGTACACCTAATGGCGTTACTCATATTAGTACATATATAGTTAGCCCATCATATAATGGAACTTATATGGTAGCAACAAGTTATCTTTCAGCTCGTCCAGCATTTGTATTAAATTTGTCTGATAAAAATAAATTCTAAGTGTAGACGTAAAATAAAACAACTCACCAAACCGGTGAGTTAATTTTTTAATATTCAGCAAGGCTAGCAAGACCAATGGCACCAATTCCAACATGAACACCAAACACTGGTTCAAGTCCAACTTCCTCAATATTTTCAAGACCTAATATTTGCTTCAATTTTTCCGAAATTTTAGGGACGTTAATTTTATCATAGATATAACATATATATAGTTTTTTTAATTTTTTTGGGAGTAATGAAATTGCGTCTGTTATGGCCTTTGTGAGTCCTAAAACCTTTTTTGTTATTGAAAGTTTACCATCAGCAAATTTGAATAGTGGTTTTATTTTTAGTATATTTGCCACTGTTGCACCAAGTGTTCCAATTCTTCCTCCACGCTTTAACGCATCCATTGTATCTGGAACAAATTGAATTGCAAGAGCACTTTCAATTTTTGGCAGTAAGGACAGTAAGTCATCAAAGCTGATCCCTGCCTTAATATGGTCGACAACTTCTTCAGTCAAAATCCTTCCACAAGTTGCTGCTTGTCTTGAGTCGTGCGCCACAACACGCCTTCCTTCAAATGAATTTGCAGCTATAGTCGCTGAATTTATGGTTCCACTTAATGCGCTTGAAATTGTCAAAATCAAAATTTCAGCATTTGGGTCTTCTGAATAAATTTTATTTATTGCGTCCATAAATTCCTGGGGAGATGGTTGAGATGTAGTAGGGAAATATTTAGATGTTTTCATCTTTTCATAAAAGTCTGCCCAGGTGTCCTCAAATCCTTCTTCATAAGTTTCATCACCAAGAATCATTTTTAAATGTACAACTTCAATTTTATTTTCTTCAGCATATTTTTTTGAAATTCCGAATGTGGAATCGACAATGAGTCTAATCATAGAATAATCTCCTAATTAAGATAAGAAAAGTATATTTTCTTCTCAAATAAATTATACATAAGTTAAAAGAAAAAGCAACCTTAAATAAATCATTGTTTTTATTTGTTTTGATCTTTGCAACAAAATAATATATATTGTGTCATTTTTTTGACTTTAATTACAAAAATTTGATAAACTAAACTTTGGAGATGATATGAAATTTGATGAAATTGAAGATTATATAACGCAATCTCTTTTGATTGTAATGAAGGACACACCTTTTGAAAAAATAACAATGGAAAAGGTAGCACAAAAAGCGGGAGTTTCTAGACGGACAATATACAGGTACTTTGAGAATAAAGTTCAAATTCTTAATACAATTTTTAGAAATATAGTTAAAGATTATGCAAAAAAGATTGAAACTGACTTGTCTTCTCAAGGAAATGTGCTTATAACAAGTTTTCAATTTATTTTAGATAATGCAGATATATTCATATTGGCATATAAAAACAATCTTTTGGATAACATAAACGAAGCTATAAATCAAATAGTTAAAGATATTGTTCTTCATCAAAACAAAGATGCCCAAAATTGGTCTAAAAAATATTTTGATTGCTATATATCTTTTACTACTGGCGGAATTTATAGACTGCTATACGAATGGTTGCAAATCGGTGCCGACAAAGATCCTTTTGAAGTGTTTGAAATTTACAAAAATGTCATACAGGATCTTGATAAGAAGTTCTAAAAACATACATATTGTTTGACAAGAATATAATAATATGGTATCTATCACACAAGGAGTAAATATGAATATAATTAAGGAAAAGAATATTGAGATTGTTGGTAAGGAAAATAAAAATTATAAAAATTTAATAATTGCTGGTGTTTTGTCCGCACTGTCTGGACTAATTGGGTGTTTAGTGCTTGGTTTTTTATTGTCTTTTGGGTTTGTTGCATCCATAAGCGGAATCATTATAACAGCACTGATGTTTTATACTTTTCAAAAATTTTATAAAACCACTTCAAAATGGCTATATGTTTACATCGTTTTAGTGGCTATTGTTGAGATATTTCTCACAGTATTCATTGCAGACGGAATTGTTGTGCAAAGCATTGTTGCTTCACAACAGGGTTTAGTTCTTACTTTTGGCGAAGCTATTAATTTAATTTTCTCTGATGGGGAACTAATTGCTGCATTCTTTACTGACTTTTTAATGGCTGTTTTGTTTGCACTTATTGGTATTGGCATCATGATATTTGATCTTGTTCAGAAACAAAAACGTAAAAACATTGTCTTGGAATCAACAAATCAAACAAAAGAAGATGAAACAGTTTACACTCCTGCAACCGTTGTTGAGGAGGAATAGAAAACCGAAACACAAAATGATCAAGATAAGAACTAAAAAAAATAAAGTAATTTTATTATTGTAAAATGCTAGTATGTGTGGTACACTATAAGTATAGGAGTAGTTGTGCCCAACGGATCGAGAATTAAGTCATTAAAAAACAAACTGAAAGAAATAGAAGACGGCGATGGCTTTGTTTGTGATGAGCAAGGTCGTGCCATTATAAATGTCGGCGCAGAAAATTACGACGACATTTTTTCGCCATATTGTTATAAAGGTGGGGACACTCTTTCATCATCGCTTGTGGAATATTTAAAACAAAAATCCAATGTCATTCCACTTGAATACGATTTAACCATTAAATTTCATATAAAAGATGCTAATGACACAAAAAGGAAAGAGATTCAATCGGCGTTAAAAGAAAATTTTCAAAGCGCAATTTATGGAGTTGATCAAAGACTTCATAGAACGATGATATTTTCACTTTGGTTTATTTTGCTTGGTATTATATTTGCTGCAACTTATATTTTGACATATAACATTTGGCATATTGCGATCACATATATAATTGATTTACTCGCTTGGGTGTTTTTGTGGGAAGGGATCGATGCATTTTATCTAGATAGGCGGATGATGAAACTTGACAAAATAAAGGCACTAAGACTTGCCACTGCAAACATTGAAACTGTTGAATTTGAACCATACTAAAAGGAAATTTATATGTATCAGCAAATTTTTCATATAGGAAACATTGTTTTTTATATTTTGTTAGCAATTTCTTTTGTACTACTTTTACAAAAGATTATTTATCATATTGTTGGACTTTTTCCAGCTAAAAAATTTAAAGATGCAAAAACCAATCATAAATATGTCATTTTAATACCAGCACGAAACGAAAGCAAAGTTATTGAGCAACTTCTTATATCCATTGAAGAGCAAAACTATGATCATGAACTTATAAAAACTTATGTGATTGTTGAAAGAGAAGATGATCCTACTTGCGAGATAGCTAAAAGATACAAAAATACAGAAGTTTTTATAAGAAAACATTTAGAAAACAAAGGCAAAGGATATGCCCTAGATGAGGTAGTAACACACATCTTTACAACAGGCGAAAATTATGATGCTTTTTTTATTTTTGATGCCGATAATGTATTAGATAAAAACTATATAAAAGAGATGAATAAGGCATTTGATGAAGGTTATGAAATAGCGCTTGGCTATCGTAACAGCAAAAATTGGAATGATGGTTGGATAGCAGGGGCCAGTGCATTAACTTTTTCAATGATTAACACTTTTCAAAATAAATGCAGATCACGATTTACAAAAAATGTTATCATAAGTGGAACTGGTTTTTATATTTCTAGCAAAATTCTGAAAAAACTTGGCGGTTGGAAATTTTTTGAACTGACTGAAGATTATGAACTATCGCTTTATGCAACAATAAACAATGTAAAGGCCACCTATAATGAATATGCTGAATTTTATGACGAACAACCAACTAAATTAAAAGTTTCTTGGAATCAGCGTCTAAGGTGGGTAAAAGGCTTTTCTAATGTTACAAAAAAATATAAGAAAAAACTTCTTAAAAGTTTCAAAATTGATAAAAATAATAGACTTTGCAAATTTGAATATATAATGAGTATTTTACCAGTTGTTTGCTTGTTGGCGACATCATTTATTTATATGGCATTTACTCTAATTTTGGGAATTGTAGGGTCTATAATTGGAGATCCAAACTGCGTCTCTGTATATATTGCTTGCATCATTGCCACACTTGTAATATATTTTTTCTTTGTTGTATACGCCCTCATAATGATTTTAGCAGAACGCAAACATATTAATATGAAATTTTGGAATAAAGTTGTTTGTTGTTTTATGTTTCCAATTTATATGCTACTGTATATTCCAATATACATCCAATCAATATTCAAAAAAACTGTAGAATGGAAACCTATTGAGCATAAAGTAAAAATGGAACACCCTAAAAGTAATTGACAATAAACATATATTAAAATAAAATAAAAATAGGACATAAATTATGGCAAATGACGAAAAAATCGAAAAAATCCTTAAATATTATGTTTTGACACATAAGTTAAAAGAAATTGTTCGTACAGGGTGGAGATATTGGAATGTAAAGGCGAAACGGCTTGAAAGTGTTGCTGAACATATTTATGGCACATGTATGTTAGCTATTGCAATTTGGTCTGAGACATTACCATCAGTCAACCTCGCAGAAGTTTTAATGACACTCGCAATACACGAAACAGAAGAAATTATCATAGGCGATTTGACACCTTTTGATGCTGGGTATAAAGATAAAAAAATAAAAGGGGAACAGGCAGTAAAACGAATTTTTTCTGGACTTGTGGCAGAAGAAGTTTTTGTAACTTTGATTAAAAATTTTGATACGCAATCCACGCCAGAAGCAAAATTTGCATACAAGGTAGACAAACTTGAATGTGATATTCAGGCCAAAATATATGATGAACAAAAAGCATTGAAACTTGAATATGCTGATGATAAAATAAAAAAGGATGCAAGAGTACTAAAACTTTCGGCAAAAGGTGTAAAAGATGCATATAAATTTTTTGTGTACTTTGATAGGGTAAATTTAAAAAAACATCTTAAACAAGGAGAAACTGATATTTTTTTAGATATTAGTAAATATATTGAAAAACATCCATTGCCAAAGGTGTAAAAATCATTGACAGTAGGTAGAGAATATGTTAACATAATAATTGTGGGTGTAGTTTAAATTGTTAAATTACTACCTGCAACATTTATGCGCCCATAGCTCAACTGGATAGAGCGTTGGTCTACGGAACCAAAGGTTGGGGATTCGAACTCCTCTGGGCGCACCAGAAGGTAAGACATCACGAATAGTGGTGTTTTTTTAAATAGTTAAGTGAGAAAGGTGAGAATCCCCAACCTGTTTATCGGGGTCCCCAAAAAGTACCCACGGAAACTTTTTGGGGAGAGGAGAAACGGAGCATAAAGCGAAAATTTGCGAAAAGCAAATTGAAGCCCAAAGCGA
>CALWPD010000022.1 GCA_944383335.1 uncultured Clostridia bacterium | reverse complement strand
TACAAAGACGAAGCCCATCCACAAGGACAAAGGACAGAGATAACACTTCAAATGAATTCTAGCATAGATAGTTACGCCCGAATGTTTGTAAACTACACCCCAAAAACAGATATCAAAGTAAATGCATCATCACTATACCTAAAAGGTAGTGGAGTTTACAAGATATATGTAGATAACTACTCTAGTTCTGCAGTAAGTTTAGACACATTAGGAATAACCATACAATATGACGAACAAACAGAGTTATTACACTATGACGAAGAAAACCAATACTTCTATGTAGAAATGGGAACCTTAATGCGAGATAGTGCAACCCAAAACGAGTACATAAAGTGGAGATTGATAGGGACAAGGACACAAGAAGCCACATCAAGCACCGCATCACAGTATGCAATATTTGATAGAAGTAGTTCCACCGCCCCACAAAGTGGCACAGTTGGAGTATTTGTGCTTGAAACAAATACATTAATCAGTAGACCAGACGATACTGGAAATTTATTAAATGCAGTTGCATTTAATTGTCAATATGTTGCTGGGTATTATCATACTGAGTCTTTTTGGAGCTCAATAGATGCTAATGATTATGAAAGTAGTGCAGTAAGAAGATATATAAATGGTGTGGATACTTACAAGGATTATTCTTTAACACCTGAAGACGAACAAACAACAAATGAATTACTTACACCATATATTGAATGGACTCCGGAAGGAAGACCTGTTTATTCTGATTTGTCTTCACATTATTCCAACATGTACACAGACTTTAATATAGACACTGAGAATGATATTGTATACAAAGCCATAACCACAAGAACATTAAGTGATTTGTATTTGGATAACAAAGGTACTTCAAGCGGTGGAAAAGTAAGTTTTCCAACAATATCTGGTAACGGTGGATATACCGTAGAAGACGGTTTTTTTGAAGAAACGCACGGAGACAAATTCTGGCTATTAAGTTACAAAGAGGCTTATACATTATTTGAAGGTAACACAATAGACGCTAGCGATGATCGAGTATGGCCAGCTGGTTCTGGAGACTGGTATTGGCTGCGTTCCCCTGATACTGTTTTGTCTGATAATATTGTTACCGTTGACGAAACTGGAATTTTTGTTTCTTATTCTGCAGGCAGTGTTAGTAAGAATAACATATTTGCCCGTGCTGCTTTCACCATGCCAATACAAAATAATTGAAAGTAAAAATACACGCAAACTTGAAGTGCACCCCAAAAGTTAGATCTTAAAAGGTGCATTTTTTCTTTGAAGTTATTGATAAAACTAAAAATATGTGATAATATATTGATTATTAGGGGATGAAAATGAAAGAAGTTTACAGAGATCAATATTGTTATATAAATGAATATAATGCGACTGATTTTGCAAATAATATGAATGAAATTGTAGATAGTTGTAGCAGAATTATTGCAAGTTATGAAGTTTTGGATGATAACAACTACGATTCAAATTTTGACAAAGATTATGATTTTGAAGCAGACAAAGAAGCTCTTAACAACTTGTTTATGGATAACCTACTTGACGATGTAAATTATCATATTTATATACTAAACCTTTCAAATACTCCAGTTGGTTTTGCAATTTATAGCCAAAAGGATGATACCAAATCATATGTTTTAGAGTTTATTCATATTTCAAAAGATTACACAAGTTTGGGACTAGGTTCACTTTTACTAAATCAAAGTGCCATTAATTTAAAGCAGAGTTTAGGGGCAGAAGAGATTATGTCAACAATAAACAAGAACAATTCGGCAAGTATGGCTTTGCATGAAAAATTTATTTCAAAAAACTCTTTAAAGACCTATATAAACGACTATTCAAATAGAATGGTTTTTCATATAAATCTTTCCAGATTAAATGAAAAAGTCAAAACAAATACCATGCCACAAAATAATTGTGATGAAAACTTGCAATTATAAGTAATATAAAAATGCATACTTTTGTAATATTACATTTGTATGCATTTTTTAATTTGTTGATTTATTCGGGTTTATCAAAGAAAACGTACATATTGGCAAGTTGACCCACACACATTATATAACTGTAAACAAGGTTAGATAGTTGTGTTTCATCTATAATACGTGCTGTAAGTGAGCCAGCCTTTATTGCAAAACCATAAATTTTTAAAACTGCACTTATGCAGGACTTGACATCAGTTGCTTTCAAATCATACATTTCGTTCATATATTTTAAAGTTGTTTTTTTATCGGTAAGGTACCAATTATTTTTTTCGTTTATCAAATAAATTTTTATTTCTTCGCCATTTTGGAAAAGTGCACCAGTATTAATTTGCCATTCTGTTGCATTCAGTGGAGAAACTGAAATTGAACCAACCAGCGCTTTATTAATATCTTGAATTGTCATAACACACTCCTACTAATTAAAATATATCACAATTAAAAATACTATGCAAATAAAATAAATAAATTTCAGTGTAATAGGTCTATTGAAATTTGACTAATTGAATGTTTATGATATAATAATTTGTATGCTCAAATTATGCAAGAATTGGTATAATATTCTAAATGGTGAATTTTCTAAACCATATTTTTTGAATTTGCAACAAAAGTTAACTGATGAATATAACAATTATACAATTTATCCACCAATGGAAAAGGTTTTTTCTGCTTTAAACTTTGTAAAATTCGACGATGTAAAAGTAGTCATTGTTGGGCAAGATCCGTATCATGAAGAAGGGCAAGCTATGGGAATGAGTTTCTCGGTACCAAATGGTTGCGTTATTCCACCTTCTCTTGTTAATATATTTAAGGAAATTAAATCTGACCTTGGCATAGATTGCCTTCAAAGTGGCGACTTGAGCCGTTGGGCGAAACAAGGCGTTTTGCTTTTAAATGCAGTTTTAACTGTCAGAAAAGGCAGTGCAAACTCACACAAGGGAATAGGTTGGGAAACTTTTACAAGCGAGATTATAAAAAAACTTAATGAGCGTCAAGATCCAGTTATATTTGTACTTTGGGGGAACAATGCTAAAGCCCTTATTCCTTTAATTACAAACAAGCGTCATTTTATTCTTACAGCATCTCATCCAAGTCCACTTTCGGCATACAACGGATTTTTTGGATGTAAACATTTTTCCAAAATAAATAACATTTTACAAACTCTTGGCAAAAATCCAATAGATTGGCATTAAAAGGGGAAATTATGGTTATAGGTATAATCATTGGCTGTGCTTTATTTTTGCTTGCATCATTTTATGTAGTAAAATTTATACAAAAAGAGCGCTCTAAGCCACAAAAACCCAAAAAAGAGAAAAAAAAGAAGTCAAAAATTGCACCAAAAGAAACAGTTGTTAAAAATGTTCATATAACTGTTAAATCTCCATATATGCAACGAAAAGAAGTGCTTTTTTGGAAATATCTAAACATCATTTTGCCAAAGCATTATATTGTTATTCCGAAAGTTTCTCTCGTTGACCTTTTTATTCCAGATGGAGACAAGTCGATTTTTAGACTTATTGCCGATAAAACATTGGATTATGTAATATTTAAAGAACAGGATATGTCCGTTGCTTTGGTTTTGGATATATATGATAAATCTTACGGCGATGAAATGCTTGATGAACAAGATCCATTTTTGCTTGAAATCCTTGCGAAACTAAATATTAAAGTATTAAGCATTTTGGTTGCCAATGACTTTGATCGTGAAAGTTGTAAAGACAAAATATATTCTGCACTTGGATTAAATGTTGCTTCAGATTCTGAAAAAAAGAATTCAACTTCAAATGTTGAAAACAAATAAAAAAGCTGTGCGACTAATTCGATAAGTCCACACATACCGCTTCCTAAACATTTTACTCCACCAACGCTACCTTGCGACAATATACCACAAGCTTAATGTTGCTACCGCCAGGTCCTCACATGGTTCACAAGTGTTTTACTACGCAAGACATTGATTTCAACATAAAATGGATAAAAAACAAATATATGTGCACAAACCTCAGTTAGTTGGTCAACTCTACATATAGTGGATTGTAGATGCAGGGAACCACTAACTCCCCGTTTAGCACAGCGTTAATAGTATAGATAAGTTTTAAAGAAAATGCAACAATTTTTTTGTAATTGCTTTAATTATTTGCAATTTTTTTTATAAGTAAATAAACTATTAAAGAGGTGAAAATGGAAAAACAAAAGTCAAATGCAATAAGATTTATAGATGCTTACAATAAAATCGACTATGCTTTAAGGGTGCAACACAATTTTAAACGCAGTTTGAGTTTTTCGGATATGATTAGAAAAGCAGTTGTACAAAATCATATTGTAAGAAAATATGAGGATGATCTAATCGATTTTGGAAGGCTAAGAAATGCCATTGTTCATAAATCAAACGATAAATTTTTGATAGCGGAACCACACACTGATGTTACAGAAAAAATTGAAAAAATTGCAAGACTCATCACAACCCCACCAAAGGTAATAGAAACAAATTGTGTGCATGATGTGTTCACGATTTCATATGATGTTCCTGTACAGTCTGCTATTGAGGTGATGGCACAAACCTCATACTCAAACATTCCTGTGTTTAAAGATGGTGTTTTGATTGGTGTGGCAAATGGACAAAAAATCATAAATGCTTTTGGAAAGTTTTTACTTGATGGGGGAGATGATACCGAATTTTTGCAACATAAAACCATTGAAGAAATTGTAACTCAGCCTTCAAGTACACAATATTATGCCGTTGCCAGTATTGATGTAACAATAGAAGATGTGATGAATATGTTTTTCACAAATCGTAAACTTTTGTGTATTATATTGACAAAAAATGGGAAAATGGGCGAAACTCCTGTTGGTATAATTACTTCGTCAGATTTCATGGAACTAAACAAAATCATAGAAAATTATTAAAATTGAATATAAAAAACTATGAAATTATTCCACATTGTGTTATTATATAAAACATGAAACAAAAAATATTAGAATTTTTAAGACAAAGTGGTATAAAGTTTTCATCATATAACGATATGGTGCTATTTTTCGCTGGCAAATTCACAAAAACTCCAAAAGAAGTTGGTCAGATTTTGCAGGGAATGATATCTCGTGGGGAGATATTTGAATACAAAAAAGGTCAGTATAAGGTTGCTGATAAAAATTTCATCAAAGGCAGAATTGCGGGAACAGCAAAAGGTTATGCTTTTTTAATTCCGATTGATAAAAATCTTCCTGATTTTTTTATTCCTAACCATTTTGTTATGGGTGCTTTGGATGGTGATTTGGTACTTGCCAAAATTATTTCGTTCACAGAAAAATCTACAGAATGTCAGGTTGTTTCAATTTTGGAAAATGTAAATAAAAAAATTGTAGGTACAATAACTTATATTAACAATAAAGATGCTTTTGTAGTGCCCGATAATAAAAAGTTAAATGTTGAGATATTTGTTCCACAAAAACTTGTAAAAAATGCCAAAAACAACCAAAGAGTTGTTGTTCAAATCACTCGAAAGAATAATAAACGACTATATGGTGAAGTTGTTGAGATTTTGGGTGAAAGTAATGATATAATGAGTTTGGAACTTGGAATAATTCGTCAACATAGATTGTATGAAAATTTTCCTGATATAGTTATGGAAGAAGCAAAAAAAATCCCACAAAAAGTAACTAATATTCAAGGTAGAAAAGATTTAAGAAATGAGAAAATTTTCACTATCGATGGTGCTGATGCTCGTGATTTTGACGATGCAGTATCTGTAAAAAAAATTGACAAAAATTATATTCTTGGAGTTCATATTGCCGATGTGGGAGAATATGTTAAAGAAAAATCTCATTTAGATGAAGAAGCATATACAAGAGGAACAAGTGTGTATTTTCCAAATATGGTGTTACCTATGCTTCCAAAAGAACTTTCAAATGGCATTTGTTCATTGAATGAGGGGCAGGATCGACTTACTTTAACCATAGAGATGAAAATAAATGAAAATGGTGAAGTGGTGGAGCACAAAATTTATGAAAGTGTGATCAAATCTTGTCATCGATTAACTTATGATGAAGCCTATGATGTGTTGTGTGGCAAACATATCGAAAAACTCTCTGATATTGAAGAAGATTTAAAGATCATGAATAATCTTAGCAAAATAATTGAAAAGGCCAGAATCAGTAATGGTGCATTGGATCTTGAAATTGCCGAGAGTGAGATTGTTGTTGATGAGAACTTTAATGTAACTTTTTTAAGTAAACGAGAAAGGAATGATGCCCATAAACTTATTGAGAATTTTATGGTTGTCGCAAATGAAACTATTGCTAAACATTATAGTGATTTAGGTTTTCCTTTTGTATATCGAATTCACGAAAAACCGGTGCTTGATAAAATAAAAAATGTTTGTACCTTTTTGGAAGGGCTTGGAATAACAACTCCAAGTGTTAAAAATGTAACTCCAAAATATGTTCAAAAATTATTAAATCTTACCAAAAATCAAGATTATGCTGAAATTGCTAATAAAATAATATTAAGGTCTCTTCAAAAGGCTAGATATCTTGATGAAAACCTTGGGCACTTTGGTCTTAGTCTTAAAAACTATTGTCATTTTACTTCACCAATAAGGAGGTATCCTGACCTTTGCATTCATAGAATAATCAAGGAGAGTCTGCATACAAAACTTAGTAAAGTTAGAAAGGAACAACTTAAAGATTTTGTTTTGGATGCAGCATTTAGGTCCAGCGAGACGGAAAGAAATGCGGATGAAGCCGAGCGTGATGTTGATGACTTGTTTAAGGCTTTATATATAAGATCTCACATTGGTGAAAGTTTTGAAGGGAAAATTAGCGGTGTTACAAATTATGGTTTTTATGTTGAGCTTGATAACACAGTTGAGGGCCTAGTAAAAATTGAAGACCTTCCTATGGATAATTATCTATTCTTTGAAAAATCACTTAAACTAAAAGGTAATTCGCACGAATTTAGGCTTGGCGACAAAGTTAAAATTAAGGTAATCGCAGTAAGTCTTTCGGAGCGGAAAATTGATTTTGTGCTGGATAGTAAGAAATAAATTTTTAATTTTATATAAAATATATAATTTGGGTATTGAAAATTTAAAAAAGAGGTGATATAATGGGCTGTGCAGTTAAGATAATTTGCAATAACAAAAAAGCCTATCATAATTATTTTATTTTAGAAACATTTGAGGCTGGTATTGAACTTAAAGGAAGTGAAGTAAAATCAGTTAAATCTGGTGGAATGAGCGTAAATGATGCTTTCATATCTGTTAGAAATGGTGAAGTTTTTTTGAAAAATGCATATATTAAGCCATATGACAAAGCAACAAACTTCATTCCCGAAACAGTTAGAACAAGAAAACTCCTTCTTAATAGGTTCGAGATTGACAAAATTTTGAAGCAACAACAACAAAAAGGAAATAGTGTAATTCCTATCAAAGTTTATGTTAAAAATGGCCTTATAAAGGTTGAAATTGCAACAGCAAAAGGTAAAAAACTTTATGATAAGCGGGAAGTTCTCAAACAAAAAGCCATAAAGATGGCCATTGATAGAGAACGGGGGAGTTGTTAGCGGGGACGTTTTGGTTTCGACGGGGAAGACAGCATTTGATGTAAAGCGTGTGGTAGGTTCGGACTACCTAAAAACCGAAAAATGCTTAAACGCAAACAACAATAACGCCGTAGCTATGGCAGCCTAAGTGCAATTAGCTATCTAATCACTTTGTGTCGGGGTGTTTAGATCGGTTTAGACACAAAATTTTGTTAGTTTGCCAGAACTTTCAATCTTAAATATGGCTAGTGATTAAGTATTTTGTTTGTGGAAGACTTAAAAATGAAATTAAAACACAAACTACACACGTAGAAAAGTCTAATGAGGCTTTTTCGGACGCGAGTTCGACTCTCGCCGTCTCCACCAAATATGTTAATGCAAATTGCTTAAAAAATAAAAAAGGAAGGAAAGTTATTATGTTAGATGTATTGTTAAATGTATTAGCAGTAATCGGAATCATTATTGTGGGTGGCTTTGTTGTTGTCTTTTTGGGCAACTTGTTACTCAATGTGCTTGATGCAGAATCAAGATCAAAAAATGAAAAGAAAGAGGAGAATTATATTCAGCCAGAGCAAATTACATACACTCAGGCTCAGCCACAACCTCAAAGACTTAACTATATTGAACCAGAACCATACCAGACTCAGGATTATACTGATATAGATTTGCAAAAAGCAAGTGAAGAAGAAGCCAAATTAAATGGTAAGGACCTTGATGAGGCTTATGCAAGATTAAGAGCGGAAGAAGAAGCATTTAGACAAGAAAGAGAGAAATTTATTGAAGAGCAGAAAAAATCAAAAGAGTCTTCTGCTGCAACCGAACAGGCTGAAGAGGTCAATGAACTTGAGGAAAATACCGAAAAAGAAATTGCTGATGACTCCAATAATGATCTAGACCTTGATGACATTTTCTTTGATGAAGATGAAGAAATTGTAGAAGAACCTCAAGAAGAAACAGAGAAGCCACAAGAAGAAAAAGAAGAAGAGTTGGTTGAAGAGCCACAAGAAGATAATCAAAATGAACCTGAAGAACCTGTTGATGTAACTCCAATAGATGACGAAAGAGTTAAAGAACTTGAGGCTGAACTTGAAAAGCAAAAAGCGGAACTTGAAGAATATAAGCGTAGAGCTCAAGAAGCAGAGGGAAAACTTGTGGAAGAAACATCAGAAGCTCAAAGCGATGCTAATCTTACGCTTGAAGAATATGAGCAAAGACTTGAAATATTAACACAAAGACTTAAAGATAATGACAAACAGTTAAAAGCGGTCAAGAAAGAATACTTGCCACTCGCTAGGGTAAGAAGGAGTCTTGAAAACGATAAGAAGAAACTTCGTAGAAGAGAATCAATCGTTGCAAAACAAAGAGTTATTCTTTATGGAGTCAACAACTTTGGAGATATAGATGAAGAAAAGGCGAAAAAACTTCAAGAAGACCAAGAGCTTTTGGATGGTTTGAAGTCAAGTGTGGCTCATTGTGAAGAAATCTTGGATAAAAACAAAGATAGGCTTCCAATTCTTGAAAACACATATAATATTCTTGTTGAAAATAGCAATAATCTAAAAGCAGATATCGCTGAAACGAATGCAAAAATTGAAGAATTGAAAAATGCTGATGATGCAAACGATACAAATGCTTCTAACTAATATTTATTAAAACATTCAAACTATAGTTTGTGGATAAACTCCATAAACTATAGTTTTTTTATTGAGTAACATGCCAATTTATATACTTATTAATCATCTTGGCGTTTTTATTTTGTCATTCTGAGCGTTTGTATTTTAGTCATTCTGAGCGTCAGCGAAGAATCTCTAATCATTGAGATCCTTTGTCAGCCGTCAGGGAAGCAATTCTCAGGATGACCATAGAATAATACGAAAAATTCTAGTATTATTCGTGAATTTCACCCCCAAAGTCAAAAAAATTACAAATTTTTCAAAAAACTTTGTTAAAATGCTTGACAAGACTAGGGGGGGGGGGGCAAAATAGTTTTTGAAGGATAGGTAGCACTGCGACAAAAAGGAGAAAGTATGAAAAGGAAAA
>CALWPD010000021.1 GCA_944383335.1 uncultured Clostridia bacterium | reverse complement strand
CTGGATCACCTCCTTTTAAAGAGAGAGAGTCGACACCGAAAAAAAAGGTGAAGTATACGAGACGATGAAGTGAAAGAATCAACGAAGCGAAGAAACCCAGTTACTGAATCTATTTAGTATTCAAAACAAAAAAGATTAGGTACTACCTAGTCTTTTTTTTATTGTAATTTATAAAATAATTTAAAAATTTGTTTTGAAAACCAATGATAAAAATTTATTTGTACCAATAAAAGTATTGTGTTTTGTAGTTTTTATTCATACATTGCACACGTAAGCACAACTAATAATAAAAATAACTGATATTAACAACTTTTGAATCATCCAAATTAAAAATATTTTAAAATTTTCAAAAAAATCTTGTTAAAACGCTTGACAAGACTATGGGGGGGGGGGGGTAAACTATTTTAGGAGTAAAAATGAAGAAAAAAGGTAAGTTGTTTTTAAGTTTATGTACACTACTTTTCAGTCTAGGAGTAATGTGTTTTGGCGTGTACAGTGCAGTACAAGTACAATTTAATGTAAACGGTAGTATAAACTACATCGCACCAGATATATGGGCAGAATTTAATACGGAAATTTATTCATCCGCTGGACTTGGCTCAACTGAAGCGATAGATAGTAGAGCGCAAGAGCTAAAACAAAATGGAATAGGGAATATAGATTTGCCACTAGCAAAAGACGAAAACGGCAGAGCATATTCATATACATATAGAACAAGTGAAGGAACGCCAAACTCCACATTTAATAACATAAGTTTAGACTTTTCAAACTGTGGAGTGTACTTTGTTGTAATAAATATAAAGCCAACAGAGATAGAGCAAGGTTCATTAATTGTTGCCACAATAACGAACGATACAAGCGGAACAAATATATACACAAGTCAGACGGATGGTGTTCTTACTTTTACACAAGCAAAAATTGGACAAAACATTGTTATTGCAATAGCATTAAATGACTCATCAATACAAGCAAGTGCTACAATAAATTGTAATGTATCTTTAGAAACCATTACAGATCCTAAACTTGCCACTACATTTTCAGATGGTGCATACACAATAACGGGGATAGGAACTTTAACGGATACGGAACTCACCATAGATACATTGTCATATGATGACGGAGTAAACGGCTCTGCACCAATAATAGCAGTTGCAGATAATGCTTTTGAAAATAACACAAATATAACGAGTGTAACTTTTTCAGGCACTCAAAGTGGACAAGCATTTAACATAGGAGCGAGTGCATTCAAAAATTGTACAGCACTTCAAAGCGTAGTGATTCCTGAAAACATTGTCAATATTGGTGCCAGTGCGTTTGAAGGTTGTACTTCTTTGGCTAGTTTAACTTTTGATGGAGCTGGTCCAGAGTATCCATCAAAATCAAATTTAAAATCTATACAAAGTAGAGCATTCTATGGTTGCACTTCTTTGACAGATATTGTTTTTCCAATAAATGATGGTATGACTATTTATCCGAATGCATTTGCAGGTGCTGGCTTGACAAGTGCTGGTAACATAGGCGGTGGAACAAGAACAATATGCTGGACTGTTAATGGTGAAAGTTTTGCCATTATGCCTTTGAGTAGTAGTATTAGTAATGTAACTACATTAACTATCGCAAAACGCTTAACTGGCGTTGAAGGTAATTACATAAATTATAGTTGGAGTAGCACTGTTGTAAGTGCAGATAACATTGGTAGTACCAATTAAATCAAAAAAAGCAAGAAAGATGGTTTAACATTTCTTGCTTTTTAATTCTCAAATCACTCTTTATTGTTTTCCATTAAATATTTTAAAAATTCAATTTCGTCTTTGTCCAAAGGCTTTTCTTGAGGCTCAAATGGTGGTTCTCCAAGATCAGCACTCAGGGCATCGATGCTTTCTTGAATTCGACGTAGTGATTCATTTTTTCCAAGGAGATATAACATTTCGGCACCACCTCCAGGAGTAACCGAGTGCATCGTAACGGAAATTCGTACAGGCCACATAAGTTTTCCAATTTTCATTTCTTTATGCTCTGCATATTTTGAAAGCAAATTATTCAAATTTTCAACTTCAAATTCAGTGCTTGCAAGTAGCGGAAAAACTTTGACCAAGATATCTTTGGATGCTTGTTTATCAAGTTTGTTTTTCTTGTTTTCAAAAAGGGAAGTGTCTATTTTAAAATCACTTAGAAACTCAAAGAGTGGTACAATATCACTAAATTTATTTATTCTACCTTGAGCAAGTGTGGATGCAAAATCCCATTTATCATAAATTGGTTTTGAAAGATTTTGTATGAATGTCATGCTTGCTTTTTTAAAAGTTTCATGGTCAAGTTTTTGAATGTATTGTGCATTAAACCAATCAAGTTTTTTATAATCAAAAATAGCATCACTTTTAACAATACCGTCAACATCAAAGTGCTCAATAAGTTCCTGCAATGTGAATATCTCTTGTTCACTTTTTGGATTCCAGCCAAGAAGGCTTATATAGTTGACTATGGCATCGCTTAAATAGCCTTCTTCCAAAAGATTATTAAAACTAACAGAGCCATGGCGCTTGCTAAGTTTACTAACAGAACCATCTTCATTTCGTCCCATAATCGTGGAAAGGTGAATGGTTTTAGGCGGTTCCCAGCCAAATGCTTCATATAAAAGTTGATACTTGGGTGTGGATGAAATGTACTCCTTTCCACGAATAACATGAGTGATATTCATAAGGTGGTCATCTACAACATTCGCAAAATTGTAAGTTGGTAGACCATCACGCTTTAAAAGTACTTGATCATCAAGACTTTCGTTCTCTACGCTGATCGTTCCATAAACTTCATCTGTAAAGGTGGTTGTACCAGTAAGTGGAACTTTTTGACGTATCACATATGGTTTTCCTTCGTTTAGATTTTTTTCAATTTCTTCTTTTGAAAGGTTTCTACAATGTCTATTATAGCCAAAGCCTTGTTCTTCTTTATCGTCTGGATCACAAAAACAATAATATGCGTGTCCGCTTTCGATAAGCATCTGTGCATATTTAATGTAAATATTTTTTCTTTCGCTTTGAACATATGGACCATAATTTCCACCAATATCCGGACCTTCATCGTGTGCTAAGTGAGCAATCTTTAAAGTTTTATAAATAACATCAGTTGCACCTTCGACATATCGTTTTTGGTCGGTGTCTTCAATTCTTAAAATAAATTTTCCATTGTTGTGTTTTGCAAACAAAAAAGCAAAAAGAGCAGTGCGCAGATTTCCTATATGCATATATCCTGTTGGGCTTGGTGCAAAACGTGTTCTAACTTCCATAAATACCTCTAGTATAATATATATTTCGTATTTTTTTTTGTCAAGGCTTTTGGTATATGTGATGCCAAACTTTCATATTCTATTTTGAGGTGAATGTGTTTAATTTTTTTAGTGAACTGGTTGCAGATTATGGACTTGAAGTGGAGCAATTAAATAGTTTTAATATTGTTAATATGTCCAACAAACTTGTATATATCGAAGGTCAAAAAGGAGTCGTAAAAATTGGCTCTGATAGTATATCTATTCGAGTTAAAGGTGGAGTTATTGTTGTGTTTGGACAAAATCTGAAACTCAAAAAAATCACTGCCACGACTGTGTGTGTGCTTGGAAACATTCATCAAATAGAGAGCAAATAGTGTATAAATTTACAATTTCACCTAGGAATACAGAAAAGATTATTGTCAAACTTTCAGCTAAGTTTGATGTTTTTGATGTTATAAAAACTGATAAAAATGTAACATTTAGTTGTTATAACAAAGACAAAAAAAACATAATCAAAACTCTTAAATTTTTCGGGTATAGAGATTTCATATGCCAGCCTGTCCGCGGAACCAGCGTATTAAACAGCTTTACAAGTGCTGGAATTGTTTGCGGAATAGTTTTTTGTACTATATTATGGCTAATATCTAGTTTTTTCATAACTGATGTAATAATTTTAGGGGATATAGATTTTACGGAGCAAAAAATTTATGAAGTACTAAATCAAAATAATATTCATAGTTTTACGCCAAAGTCTAATATAGATGTGGAAAATATTGAAAATCAAATCTTGAATATACCATACATAAGTTATGTAAGCATAATTATTCGTGGCAATGCACTCATAATCAATATTCGTGAGCAGTTGACTAATACTGAAATAGTTGACTCTGGTAATTTTGCCCCACTTGTTTCAATTTATGACTGCAAGATCACCAGCATCAAACTAATCCAAGGCACGCTTGCAGTACAAGTTGGAGATATTGTAAGGGTTGGTGATGTGCTTGTTTATCCCTATACAACCGACAGTCAAGGCAACACGCGTTCGGTTCAGCCGCTTGCAAATATTGTGGCAGATGTTTACATAACTAGCGCATTAACTGTTTATGATCAGAAGATTGAGCGTAAATATTCTGGAAATGTGGTAAAAAACTATGAAATATCTTTTTTAGGATTACAATTATTCTCAACTCAATATGAAGTTTCATTTCCAAAATATGAAAGTGAAACATACACAAGATATATTTTTGACACACTTTTGCCCATAAAAATAACATATAAAAATTATTACGAATACACCGATGTTGTTGTTTACTCCAATTTTTCTGAAAATTTGGAAGAATATGTTGACAAAACTCGTCAAACGGCCTTGCTAAATATTAAAGATTATGACATAATAAAAAATGAAAGTCATATTATCCGCGACTATGACGGTTATCATGTTGTGGAATACTCTTTGACTGTAAATAAAAAAATAGCATAGGTGATTATGATAGTAAATTTTAATAACTTACAAGATAAAATTCTCAGAGAAAATATTTTTAAAATTTTTTCTATTGCTTTAAAACAAACGAACACAAAAGACAACATCTCAGTAAATATAACAATAGTTTCTCAAAAGGAGATTAGGCGACTTAACAACGAGTTCCGTCAGGTTGATAGAATTACCGATGTGCTTTCATTTCCACTTTTTGAACGAGATGAAATGAAATCTGGTGAAATGCTGGATGAAAATATAACGAGCGATATAGGAGATATCGTGATTTGTAGCACGAGGGCAAAAGAGCAGGCAAAACAATATGGGCACTCTAATCTTCGTGAGTTTTGTTTTTTGGCACTTCATGGATTATTGCATTTGCTAGGTTATGACCATATACAAAAAAATGATGAAGCGGTCATGGTGCCACTTCAAGAAAAAATTTTAAATGAGGCGGATGTAAAAAGATGACTTACAAGTTTGGATATATTGCAGTTGTTGGCAAACCTAATGCAGGGAAAAGCACTCTTGTCAACTGTTTAATTCAAAACAAGGTTGCAATAGTTTCGCCAAAGGCACAAACCACACGCAACAATATTTTGGGAATACTCACAACACAAACCTATCAACTGGTTTTTATTGACACACCAGGTGTACATAAATCAAAAAACGCCCTTGATAAGTTTATGAACAAAAATATTCGAAGTGCTGAAGGCTGTGCCGATGTTATTTTGTATTTAATAGATAGCACAAAAGGTCTTGAAGATTTTGAATGTGATTATTTAAAATCTTTACAGCAAAATACAGATGTAGAAATTGTTATAATTTTAAACAAAATAGATTTGATAAAAAAAACCAAATTGTTGCCGCTTTTGCAAAAGGTTTCAGAACTTGGTTTTGAATTCGTTTTGTCATTAAGTGCAAAAACAGGTGAAAATGTTGACGATTTAATACAACTAATTTTGCAGTTTTTGCCAGATAGTCAAACAAAGAACTTTGTGTATGATGAAAACTATTACACGGATAAATCATTAAAATTTATGGTTAGTGAAATAATTCGCGAAAAGGCATTAAATTTTTTAAATGATGAAATACCACATGGTTTAAGCGTCAATATCACAAAATATGAGCAAAAATCAACATTGTTAATTGTTGAGGCGGATATAGTTTGTGAAAAAGAAAGCCATAAAAGCATAATAATAGGTAAAAATGGTGCAATGATAAAAAAAATAGGTCAAAGTGCTCGCAAGGATATTGAAGAGCTTGTAAATACTAAAGTTTATTTAAATCTCTTTGTCAAAGTAAAAAAAGATTGGCGAGAAAATTTGAACTTTTTAACGGAATTTGGATATAAAAATGAAGATTGGTAAATTTTTTATTTGATTTTGCATACAATATTAGTATAATAAAAGTATAAGATACAAAAGGAAGAGGTGGCAAATGGATGAGTTCGTATCACAAAAAGCAGAAAAGTTGTGGGATATATTTAAAGAAACAGGTGATGTAAACGTATACCTTTTGTATCATGCCGTTCAGTACAGTAATGACAAATTACTTGATAAATATATCGGACAAGAGAAAAGCGCCGATGGGGGAATGGAACTTTAATGGGTATAAAAGTAAAAGCAATAGTTATTGGTGCAACTGATTATAAAGAAAAGGGCAAGCGTATAACACTATTTTCACTTGAAAAGGGTAAAATTCACGCGACTTTAAAATCTGTCAAATCATCAAAAGCAAAACTTAAATTTGCCAAAGAACTTTTTTGTTTTGGCGATTTTTTTATTGAAATCCCTTCAATGATTGTAACTAATGTTGATATTGAAAACAATATGTTTGAACTCACAAAGGATATAGATAAATACTATATTGCTTGTGCGATCTTGGAAATTGTAAACACTGTTTTGCATGAAAATGAGCAGAATACTCCACTTTTTTTGGAAACATTAAGAGCTCTTGGTGTTATAGCATATGAAGATGTAAATGATAAATATGTATTAATAAAATACCTACTTTCTGTGTTTGCTTTCATGGGGTACTCTTTGGCACTTTCTAATTGTTGTATATGTGGTGAAAAATTTTCTGGTAAAAGATATCTCAACTTAGATTTTGGCGAAGTGGTATGCCTTGCATGCAAAAGTGCCAACTGCATTGAAATCTCAGCAAGAGCAGGCACTGCTCTTAAACTTTTAAATGAAACCGAATATAACAAACTTTTCACATTAAAACTAGCAAAAGGTAGTGAAGATGAGGCTTTAAATATTTTAAATATAAATTTTGATAGAAGATTTGGTAAAAAATTAAAATTACTTTAAAAATAAGCAATATTTGTTTGCTTATTTTTTTTCGATGTTTTACACTATTAAAGTTTGAAAAATGGAGGAAAAATGACAAAGTATGTATATCTTTTTAATGAAGGTAATGCTTCAATGCGCAATCTTTTAGGTGGCAAGGGTGCAAACCTTGCAGAAATGACAAATATTGGATTGCCTGTGCCACAAGGTTTCACTGTTACAACTGAGGCTTGTACCAAATATTATGATGATGGCAAAAAACTTGGCGATGATGTTATTATGCAAATTGAACAAGGGCTCAAAAAACTTGAAGAAATTACAGGTAAAAAGTTTGGAGACAAGCATAATCCATTACTTGTTTCGGTTCGTTCGGGGGCTAGGGCTTCTATGCCTGGCATGATGGATACAATATTAAATCTTGGAATAAATGATGATGTTGTTGAAGGTTTGAGTGCACTTACTGGAAATGAACGTTTCGCTTATGACAGTTTTAGAAGATTTATCCAGATGTTTAGCGATGTGGTTATGGGGCTTGATAAAAGCAAGTTTGAGCGCATAATTGATGAAATGAAAGATGAAAAAGGCATCAAACTTGATGTTGAGTTCACTGCAGAAGATTTAAAACAAATGGTTAAAAAATTTAAAGATTTCTATAAAAAAGAGATGAAATCAGATTTTCCAACCGATCCAAAAATTCAACTAATAGAAGCGGTAAAAGCAGTGTTTAGGTCTTGGGATAATCCTAGAGCAAACGTATACCGACGCATGAATGATATTCCATCAAGTTGGGGAACAGCGGTCAATGTTCAAACAATGGTGTTCGGCAACATGGGCGAAACCAGTGGCACGGGTGTTGCTTTCACTCGAAATCCAGCAACTGGCGAAAAGAAACTTTTTGGAGAATATCTTATGAATGCTCAAGGCGAAGATGTTGTTGCGGGTATAAGAACCCCAAATCCAATTTCGACACTTGAAAAACAGAACCCACAGTTATATAAACAATTTACAGAAATTTGTGAAATACTTGAAAATCACTACAACGATATGCAAGATATGGAGTTTACTATAGAAAAAGGTAAACTCTACATGCTACAAACTCGCAATGGCAAACGCACTGCAAAAGCAGCACTCAAAATTGCAGTTGACTTAGTCAATGAAGGAAGAATAACTAAAGATCAGGCGCTTTTAATGCTTGATCCAAAACAACTTGATGCACTTCTTCATCCTACATTTGATGAAAACGACCTTAAAAATGCCGAAGTGATTGCACATGGTCTTCCAGCTTCTCCAGGCGCTGCAACTGGAAAAATAGTTTTTACTGCAGACAGAGCGAAAGAACTTAGTCAAAACAAAGAAAAGGTTGTTCTTGTTCGTCTTGAAACATCACCAGAAGACATTGAAGGAATGGCTGTAAGTCAAGGTGTTTTGACTGCTCGTGGTGGAATGACATCTCATGCGGCAGTTGTTGCTCGTGGAATGGGAACGGCGTGCGTTGCAGGATGTGGAAGTCTTTCAGTAGATGAAGAAAACAAAACTTGTATTATTTCTGGAAAAACTTACAAAGAAGGCGATGAAATTTCTTTTGATGGTTCCACAGGTAACGTTTATGGCAGAAAAATAAACACAAAGCCAGCACAGGTTACAGGTGATTTTGCAACAATCATGGAGTGGGCAGATAACGCTAGAAGATTGCAAGTTCGTACAAATGCAGATAATCCACGCGATGCAGAAGTGGCATACAATTTCGGCGCAGAAGGTATCGGCTTATGCAGAACAGAGCATATGTTCTTTGAAGCAGATCGAATCCCTGCGGTTAGAGAGATGATAGTTTCCTCAACGGTTGAAGAGCGCGAAAAAGCACTTGCTAAACTTCTTCCAATGCAGAAAAAAGACTTTATTGGACTATATAAAGCAATGAAAGGGAAATCTGTTACAATTAGATTTTTAGATCCACCTCTTCATGAATTTTTGCCACACACAGATGACGAAATCCGTGCACTTGCAAAAGATATGGGCTTAACATTTGAAAAACTAAAAAACACTGTTGAAAGTTTGCATGAATTTAATCCAATGATGGGTCATCGTGGTTTAAGACTTGCAGTAACATATCCAGAAATTGCAAGGATGCAAACACGCGCAGTCATTGAGGCCGCTTTAACAGTAAAAAAAGAAGATGGTTATGATATTCATCCAGAGATAATGATTCCACTCACATGTGAAGCAAAAGAGTTTAATTATGTTCGTGATATAGTCGCACAGACGGCGGATGAAGTAATAAAGGAAAGTGGAGAAAAATTAGATTACAAAATTGGTACAATGATAGAGATTCCTCGTGCAGCACTTACTGCAGATGAAATTGCCAAAACTGCAGAATTCTTCTCTTTTGGAACAAATGACCTAACTCAAATGACATTCGGTTTCAGCCGTGATGATGCAGGTAAATTCTTAGATGCTTATTATGATAAAAAGTTGTTTGATAGTGATCCATTTGCTCATGTTGATGAAAAAGGAGTGGGCAAACTCGTAGAGATGGCAGTAAAACTTGGCAAATCTACACGCCCAGATATCAAACTTGGTGTTTGTGGAGAGCATGGTGGAGATCCTCAATCTATTGATTTCTTCCATAGAGCAGGTCTCACATATGTTTCATGCTCACCATATCGTGTTCCAATCGCACGCCTTGCAGCGGCTCAGGCGGCATTAAGGAATAAATAAGAAATAAATAATGAAATCTCGCCTTTGTGCGAGGTTTTTTATTCATTTTGTACTATATTTTGAACAACAATTATGCATTAATCTAATATACAAATAAAAAATACTCGTAAAAAATTGATTTTACGAGCATTTTTCGTATATACTAACTACAACTCAGTTAAAATAATCAATATTGTAGATATTTATCCTTAACTTCTGTATATTTTTTTAATCTCTTCATTTTATTTGACAAATGGGGGGGGGGGGGGGTGTTTAAATAATAAAAAAAATAATGGGATTTTTTTGTGTAGGGAAGAAAGGAAAGTTTTAT
>CALWPD010000020.1 GCA_944383335.1 uncultured Clostridia bacterium | reverse complement strand
ATATATTTATATTTTTGTAATTTTATTATAGTAATTATATAAGTGGGGGGGGAGTATATTATAATAACAAAAAAAGATAAGGGGAGTTTATGTATGGGAAATAAGGGAAGGTTAATATTAAGTTTTGTTTCACTTTTTTTTGCAATATCATTAATAACTGTGGGAGTGTACTGTGCAGTTGATGTTACATACATAGTATCTGGCAAGGTCCATTATGAAGTGCCATATGATGTTATTCCTTATCTAGAATTTTCAGTTGACGGGTCAGCGAAAACGGCCACCATAACTGGATACTCAGGCTCGCCAACAGATTTATCGCTTCCAACTACGATATCTGTTGTACAATTAGGCGACAGTAATTTGTTCATTGAAGGTACTGATTATAAAGTTACTGCCATTGATGATTATGCCTTTGAATCGTGTGATACTTTAAAAAGTGTAACTATCCCATACGGAGTGAAGACCATAGGCAATGCTTGTTTTACCAATTCAACTTTAACATCTATTTCAATTCCAAGCAGTGTAACTGATATCGGTCTTCTTGCTTTTTCTGATTGTGAAGATTTAACATCTATAAGTGTAAATTCAAGCAATAATTACTATTACACTGATTCCTATGGCGTTTTATTTACAAAAAACAAATCAGAATTGATTCAATATCCCTCAGGCAATACAAGAACATCATACAGTATACCAAGTGGAGTTAAAGTTATCAACCAATATTCGTTTTGGGGAAGCGTAAATTTAAAATCAATAGTTATTCCATCAGGTGTTACGCAAATATTAGATAGAACATTTACACGATGCACAAGTTTGACAAGCATTACTATTCCAAACAGCGTAACTTCATTAGGTAATCATGCATTTAATGGTTGCACAGCACTAACAAGTTTTTCCATTTCTCGATATGTTACACAGTTAGGCGAATGGACATTTGTTAATTGCACAAGTTTAAAGTCAATTAGCGTTAATTCAAGCAATCCGAATTATTCATCAGATTCAAACGGTGTGTTATATAACAAAAACAAAACAACCTTAATTCAATATCCTACAGGAAAGACCGCAACCTCTTATACCATTCCGAGCACTGTACAAATTTTGGGCACTATTGCTTTTCGTAATTGCGCTTATCTTCAAACCATTACAATTCCAACGAGCGTAGAAGAAATAGGCTCTTATGCTTTTGTGGAATGCTCTAACTTAGATCGTGCAATATTTTTAGATTCAGACTCAGAATGGTCGATAATGGATTTTCCTAATTATAGAACTATTTATGTTGAGGATGAAACACCAGAAAGTATGGCAGAACATTTAACCTATTATAATGGAAATCCAATAACGTGGAATAAAATATCTTAAAAATCAAATTCTTAAATATTGACAAAATTCAGTAAAAATGTTAGTATATCAAAGCATTTTTTGTCCATTCCATTATGCGTTTTTAGTGAGAATTAATTTTCTAAGAATGGCAACTTTATAAGCAATTTGTTTGCTGTTAAAATTGCCGTAAATATTAAATCAAACAGCAAAAACATATTTTAGGAGAAATTTATGGAAGAATTAAGAACACTTAACACAACACTAACATTGTTTTACAAAAATGATGAGGTTTTGCTTGGAGAAAAGAAAAGAGGTTTTGCCAAAGGTGCATTAATTGGTATTGGTGGAAAACAGGATAAAGGGGAAACCATTGAACAAGCAATGATAAGAGAGTGTTATGAAGAAATCGGACTAACCCCAGTTGATTTTTACCTTGTTGGAAAGATCCATTTTGATACTTGGTATAAGGGTGAGCATGTAAATATGTATATGCATATATTTAACTGCACTAAATTTAAAGGTGAACTTTGTGAGACCGACGAGATGCGACCACATTGGTACAAAATGGATAAAATACCATACGAAAAAATGTTGGCCGATGATCTTTTGTGGACACCTATTGCACTTAAAGGACAACGTTTTGTTGGCCAAGTTGTTTTTGATAAAGATCTACATATGTTAAGTCATAATTTTGAAGAAGTTGAAACCATTTAATTATTTTTTGAAACAATAATTTTTTCGTCTTCTTGTTGTAAATTGTTTTTTACCACAAAAATAGGTTCTACAGAATTAAAATTTACAATATTATTTAATTTTTTTTGAGTTTTAATTTTATTATGTTTTTTTGTTGTTATGTTTGCAAGTAATATTACAAAAGGCGACAACGAACAACAAATAATTATAATCAGTGATGGCAATATATTTTTAAATGAAAAATACGTCGCGACGCCAATTATTAACGCAAAACATAATGAATCAATAGAAAATTTTAGCGCTCTACTAAGGGATATTTTGTTTTTGGTTTTTGGCGTTACAATAAATTTTGCTTTTTTACCAAATACAGCAAGGGTAACGGTTTTTATCATCATTGGAGTAAGTGATGTGTATGTTGCCATGCTCAAAATATAATAAGGTACAATTAAATGTGCCTGTTTTGATTTTCCATATACAAAAATATTTGGAAGTAGTGGAGATAATAAGAATAAAATTGACAATCCAAAAATGATTATTGAATAGTTGAGCGCTTTTGAATTTAAAAATCCCAAACTTAGCGTACTTATTATAATTAGAAGACTTAACATTGGAACTATAGGTAAACTATAGTGAGATAATTTTATATCCAATTTTTCATACCAACTCATACCACTATTTTTGATATTTTTTGAATACTTTTTCATATATTCAACATTTCCTTGTGTCCATTTGCATTGTCGTTTTTTTAAAGCGATGTAGTCAGTAGGAAATTCTTCTTTACAAATAATATTTGGGGGCATACACAATATCATAACCACATTTTTTAACATCAACAGCAAATGAAATATCTTCTGCCACCACTTTTGGAAATCCACCAGTTGCATCATAGCATGCTTTACTTATGGCCATTCCATGACCAATCAATGCATTTGCACCATAAAAGTTTTTCATTATTTGCGATGTGTTACTTGTGCTTTTTACTGAAATTCCAAGGATTTTTTGAAAAGCATTTTCTCCATTTGTTGCAATATGAGATGCTTGTACAACACCAATTTTTTCTGATGAATAAAAATATTTAAGCACTTCTTTTATGTAATAAGTTGGTAAAATCTCATCACTATCAAGTACAACAAAATAGTCATAATCTTGATTGTTTTTTAAAAAATTATTCAGATTTCCTGCTTTAAAACCAGTTTTATCCTGCCTTCTGACGACTTTTACGAAATGGTTTTTTGCAAAATTATCAATTTTTGTTATATACTCTTGTTTATTACTATCGTCTAATATTACCGTTTCAAAATTTGTGTAATTTTGTTGCATAGACTGTAAAAGGGCATTTTCATTAAAGTCATTACATGTGCAATATAAAAGCGTGAATTTAGGAGTATCACAAACTTGTGTTTTTAATATTGAATTGTACTTTTCCATGATTTTTTTGTGATGTATTGCATATATAAGAGAAAAGGTAAAATCTTTAATACTATTAAGCCAAAAATAACTCAAACATAAAGCATTAATTGCCATTAAAACAATAATGGTAATTTTTTTATATATGTTTGGTTCAATCATTGTAAATCCAATATAAACGACACTTAACAAAAGTATAATTGTAAAAATTATCCATAATGTTATAATTAAAGAATAAACCCAAGATTTCTTTTTCATTTTACCCTCAATAGTAACCGAAATAAAGTAACCGAAAGTCAGTATATATTATATAATTTAAATTGTCAACCACGCAATATTATAAAAACCTTAAGATTCTTTATTAAATTTTCGACATAAAAAGGGCAAGCAGAATTGCATGCCCCAAAAATATTAATTTTGGTGCTCCCATCAGGATTCGAACCCGAACAAATGGTTCCGAAGACCATTGTGCTATCCATTACACCATGAGAGCAAAAGGCAATGTTTGCCTATTTGTTTCTACCAAGCCCGGTTGAGCCGAATCCACCTTCTCCACGTGATGTATCGTCAAGACATGTAACAACCTTTGTGTTTACATAACAAATTTCATTAATAACAAGTTGTGCAATTTTTTGACCTTTTTTTATTTCAAAAGGTTGATTAGATAAGTTATAAAGTATCACACAAACTTCGCCACGATAGTTTTCGTCAACTGTTCCAGGTGTGTTAAGCACAAAAACACCATTTTTTAAAGCTATGCCACTTTTGCTTCTAACTTGACCTTCTGTGCCTTTTGGAAGTTGCATGGCAAGTCCTGTACCAATTTTTTTCCATGTAAAAGGTTCTATAGTGGTTTCTTCAATACTATACAAATCCATTCCGGCATCACCAGCATGTGCATAATCTGGCAATATCGCATCATTGTTTAATTTTACAAATTTCACTGTTTTCATTTTTTTTCTCTATTTTCATTTAATTATACATAATTATGTGTAAAAGTTCAATTAATTTCTGTAACATTATCTCTTATAAAAATATTATGTGCATTTGTGTTTATATAGTCAGAAACGATTTTTTCAGGTGGAAGTTTCATATATTTAATTGTCGCCTCTGCCAAAACATTTTCATCAAGGTCGCAAATTTTTGCTTCACTTTGGACAAACCTTGGCATATTTTTTATTACCTTACCAATGCCTTTTAAAGTTTGATTGTAAGGCACAGGCCTTCTAAATTTTGTGGTTATTTCCATAGTTACACCATAAGTGTTTTCAAGTGGCCATAAGCTTCTAAGACCAAGTTCGTCTAGCATAGCGGTAATCAATCCACCATGAGTACGGCCTGGATAGCTTTGATGATAGTCTTTAAATTCAAAAATACTCATCACGCTTCCGTCTTCCATTTCGTAAAATGGTGCTTTTACACTGCTTGGATTTTCAATTCCGCAAATAATACACATTTTACTATTACACTGTTTTGTTTTTACTCTCATAAAACTAATCATACCACAAAAAAGCAAAATTACAAATCATTTAACAATATTTACTTACCAATCATACAATGAAATGAATACACTTAAAAGGAGAAGGACAATGCCATGTAATTGCAATAATACGTTACCCCCATGCTGTGAAAATATTTTTGTATCTAACACAGTAACACGGAGTCAGCGTGGTCCACAAGGTCCAACAGGCCCAACAGGCCCAACAGGCCCAACTGGTCCATCAACAGGAGCAACGGGCCCAACTGGGCCAACTGGGGCACAGGGGCCAACAGGACCAACTGGTGCAACTGGACCAACAGGAGCACAAGGTCCACAAGGTATACAAGGTATTCAAGGTTTTGCGGGAATACAAGGTCCTACAGGACTAACTGGTCCAACCGGAGCAACCGGAGCAACCGGACCAACCGGAGCAACCGGACCAACCGGAGCAACCGGACCAACCGGAGCAACCGGACCAACCGGAGCAACCGGACCAACTGGAGCAACAGGAGCAACTGGAGCAACTGGACCAACCGGTCTCACGCCAACATTAGCCATTGGTACTGTGTCAACAGGTGCGCCTGGAACAACTGCAACGGCTAATATAACTGGGACTGCACCAAACTTTTTCTTGAACCTAACTATACCGCAAGGAGCAACAGGGCCAACAGGAGCAACTGGAGGCACCGGTACTGTTGGTGCAACCGGACCAACTGGTGCAACCGGACCAACTGGTGCAACAGGACCAACTGGTGCAACCGGATTGACGGGCGCCGCCGGGGCAACAGGTCCAACCGGACCAGAAGGACCAACTGGACCAACTGGAGCAACAGGACCAACAGGACCAACTGGAGCAACAGGACCAACGGGGCCAACAGGTCCAACTGGACCATAATAGAACAAAAAACCTCTTGGTACAACCAAGAGGTTTTTTGGCGCCACGTGTCTGGTTCGAACAGACGACCTACCGGTTAACAGCCGGTTGCTCTACCGCTGAGCTAACGAGGCAAATCGCTCACAAAAGCAATATAATAATATCAGAACAAAAAAATTATGTCAACAGTTTTTTTGTATTAGTTTAAAATTTTTAAAAACCTAATTTTTGTGTAAAAATAATCTGAAAGTTTTTTGTTATAAACATCATTTGTGTGGCATGTAACAAATATTGTATTAGGTGTGGGTATATTGTCAATTTTTGTTATTATTACGCAGTGATTAAATACTGGTTTTCTTTGACATAATTGAATGATATCTCCAATTTCTAGTTGATCAATAGTTACCAATTTACACTTAACCCCAACAGATTTTGTATTAGAGATAGAATAGTTGAATAATTGTTCAACTCCAGTGAAAGCAGGGGAGCGGTCGTTTAAGCTTTTGTAATACCATCCCATTAGGGAAGTATCCATTTGTATCTTGCCAAAAACCAAACACTGCGAAACAAAGTTTGTACAGTCCCCACCAAGTGAATCAAAATTATAATAGTTAGGATTTCTTTTATTCCACCAATTTTTTGCATAATAAGTGGCTAAATATCTATCATACACACAATTTTATATGAATTTAAAAAATATTTTGCCAACTTGTACCCATAATTTTATGATAGTCATCGGCTAGGTGATATATAACTTTAAGGCTTGCTGTAAAATCTTCATATTGATTTACCTCAATATTCCCCTCTAGTTTCTGAATTTCTATACAAAGGTCTCGCATATCTTTATGATTCGCAAAAATACATAAAATTTCTTCATGATGTATCCAAGTTTTTTTGAGATCTGATACTTTTTCTTTAATTTCTTCTGTTTGAATGTTCTCTAGGCCGGTAGTTAAAGTAATTAGTTCATAAGTTTTGTTTTGAATTTCATTTAAATAGCTGTTTATAGTAATTTGCTCAAGTGTAACGGCACCAGCTAAAATCAAAACGACAATAATAATTATTATAAACTTTTTCATTTTGTTCCTTTAAGGTTAGTATCTATTGTCTTTGCTCTTTTATGCATTTCTTGAAAATATACTTTTCCGTTGTTATCTAGCGTTAAAATAAGAATTTTTTTCATTTTTACACCAAGTGAAGCGATAAATTCTCTTATTTTTTGTTCTGGTACTTTAATTTGTTGAAAATTTTCTTTTATAAGTCTACCTTCACTTACTATTGTAATTGGCATAGAATTTTCTTCGGTTTTTATATTCATATCTTGCCTCGTAATTGGCGTATTGTTTGCTTTTGGCAATACACTTACTTTTCCATTTGTTTCCATTATTGCAAAAAGCACTTCATCCAAGTTAAAATATCCTGCTCCACGAAGAGACTCCATTATGTCATCTATTGATAAATTTAATTTTTGAACTGCTTTGTAGTCAATGCCATTTTGATTTATTACGATTACAGGTTTGCCACTAAAAATTTCACTAAATTTTGGGAAATGCTTGCTTAAAATAGTGATAACATAGTGAATCACCAAAAGTGCAAGCAAAGGAACTATACCATGAACTAGAGGAACACTTATTTCAGCCATTGGAATTGTGGCGAGGTCTGCCAAGATTAGTGTTAAAACAAGTTCAAATGGTTGCATTTGTCCAAGTTGGCGTTTTCCCATTAGTCTAAATACTATTAAAACAATAAAATATATAATAATTGATCGTATTATTAGTGTAAGCATATATATTTATTGCTTTTTTAGCGTTTTTTAAACTCTTTTTTGTGATTATGGAGCTTAATTGGATTGTTTTGTTTAATCCAAACTATAACAGTATGAAGTTCAAATATGTTGAAAATGATACATAGTAATATGAAGAATATAACGCCAAGTGTACATGTTATCATCAAATTGAATAAAAGTGGCATAAATACATTCAAAAGACTGCCTACAAAACTGCAAAGTGCAATAATTGGAATAGAAATTAAAGTAAATTTCATAAAGAATTTAGCAATTTTAAGATTTGGGCAAACTTGTTTTTTTATCATTCTGATGTTTAAGATAGCGGAAGTTGTAAAACACCCACCCATAGCATAAATTAGTGCATTTATTCCCACATATTTTGGTAAAAACCATATACAAAGCAGCATAATTATGGCCCCAAGTATGTAATTTTTAAATGATTTTAATTCAAGACCTACGGCATTTAATATTGATGAAGAAATGTTTGTTAGACAAAGAGGTATTATTACCCAAGCCGATGCACTTAAAAGTATTCCACTTGTTGCATTGTCATAGAAAAATATTCCAATTTGTTCTCCAACACCCATAAATATTGGTGCAATTAAAAATGCTACAAACATTGAAAAAACTATAGAAGTTGTAACGCGAGAAGAAATATATTTTTCATCATTTTTTGCCGTTGCACTGGCAAGGTCAGGAACAAGTGCAAAAGATAGAGAACCAATAATAGTCATTGGAATAAATAGTAGTGGCAAGGTCATGCCTGAAGCAATCCCATATAGGCTAAGTGCTTGGGCATTCGTGTATCCACTTGCAACCAATCTTATAGGAATAATAAGGGCAATAACAGGTTGAATCATACTTGATGCCACACGCATAAAAGTTATTGGTGAACTAGTTTTGATAACATCGATATATTCAGCTTTTTGAGGTTTGTGAAATTTGCCGCCACTTTTTAGGTACCAAATAAGGACATAGACGCTAGAAAATACACAAGCAATACTAAGCGATAACGCAGCACCTATTTCTCCTGAAATGGCAGGGAAGATTCCGGAGAGAAGAATTACACAAATGAGCATTCGCATTACTTGTTCAAAAAGTTCACTGCTACAACATGCCAAATAATTATTTCTTCCCCAAAGATTTCCTCTTAGGGTGCTGTATATGCTGGAAAATATTAGTGCTGGCAAAAGTACCAAAAGTATAGTTATGCAAGTCTCGTCTGCAAAAATAAATGATAAAGGTTTGTTTAAAATTATAACAATTACTGTAATTAAAACGCTTGCAATAAGCGATATAATTAGTGCTGTGGTTACAGCTTTATTTTCAGTTTTTTTATCTTTGTTTGTTATGCTCTTTGCCGTCATTCTGGAAACAATGAGTGGAATTCCACTTGAAACAAGTGTTAACAACACATTGAAGACCGAAAAACTAATTTGGTAAACCCCAAGCGCCTCTGCACCGATGGTCCGTGAAAGCCATATACGAAAAATAAACCCGAGCAATCTAGTAAGACCAGTAAATATAATAATGACAAAAACAGTTTTGAATAACGATTTCATATCATATCTTATTTATAGGAGGCAAAATTTATGCAAATAACGACAAAATCCAACCTATTTTATAAAGTAAAAAGTGGAGAAACACTTGCCGATGTTTGTCAAAAATTTAAAGTAGACGAATATTCTATTAAAATGCTTAATAAAAAAACAAGTATACAACCTTTCGATGTTGTTTTGATTCCAAAGCCATATGAACATATGTATGTTGTTAAACCACTTGACACATATGAAAAAATTGCAAAAGAACTTGGTGTAAGTGTAGAGAAAATCAAAGAAGTAACCAAAGGGAAAAAAATGTTTATTGGACAAAGAATTGTTTTTTAAAATAGTTGACTTAGTCAACAAAATGTATTATATTTAAAATATGATAGAAATAAAAGAAGTAAAAACAGCAAAACAAAGAAAATTATTTGTAGATTTTCCAACAAAACTTTACAAAGGCGTTAAACAATATGTTCATCCATTAAGATCAAGTGAACTTGAGCTTTTTAATCCAAAGAAAAATGTTTCGTTTGAAGATTGTGAAGCAGTTTATTTTTTGGCATATAAAGACGGCGAATTGGTTGGAAGGATTGCCGGAATAATTCAAAGGCTTTATAACAAAAAGGTGAATGAGAAGCGTGTTCGTTTCACTCGTTTTGATGCGATAAATGATAAAAATGTTGCAAAAGCACTTTTTGATAGTGTTGAAAATTGGGCAAAACAAAAGGGTATGAATATTATTCACGGTCCTATGGGTTTTAATGACCTTGATAGAGAGGGTATGTTGGTTGAAGGCTTTGATGAAATTGCAACATTTGAAGAAGCATACAATTTTGATTATTATAAAGACCTTATGGAATATTGTGGTTACAAAAAAGAAATTGACTGGATTGAGTTTAAACTAACTATACCAAAAGAAATTGATCCAAAAATAAATGCAGTTGCCGATGCAGTAATGAAGAAATATCATCTAAGAAATGCCCAAAAAACATCCAAAAATGCCTTTTTACGTTATTATCAAAAAGATATATTTCGTCTTCTAGATGAAGCGTATGGGCCTCTTTATGGCGTTGTTCCATATACAGATAAGGTAAGAAAACAAGTCATTGACCAGTTTAGACTTTTTATTAGTCTTGATTTTATAAGTGTTATTGTTGATGAAAAAGATGAAGTCATTGCTTTTGGTTTTGGAATTCCTTCATTGAGTGAAGTAATAAATAAATATGAAGGTAGACTAAATTTAAAAAGTATTTTTGCCTTACTCAAAGCTATTAAGCATCCTGTTGAATTAGATTTGGCACTTATCGCAGTAAAACCACAATGGCAATCTCGTGGTGTTCCAGCACTTATCATCCGTGAAATGCTTTCAAGTTTCATTAGAAATGGCATAAAAACATGTGAAACCAATCTAAATCTTGAAAACAATATACATATTCAACAACTATGGAAACATTTTGAACATCGTCAGCACAAACGCCGTAGATCTTGGATCAAACACTTGGAAGAACAATCGATATCTGAACCTATTGAAAATAATTGATAAATTTAAAAAAGCATTAACATGTTCCATTTAGTTTTTGCTTTTTTTATTTTTTTGTTATACTAATAAAAATGAGGAAATATTATGGAGCAAAAAGATATAGAACAAATTAATGAAACAGAAAATGATGATTCATTAACTATTAAACATTCGACATCAAAAAATAATAAAAATAATAAAAAAAATTTAATATTTTTGCAAAAAATAGATAAATTTTTTAAAATTTCTGAGCGTGGAAGTTCTTTTAAAAAAGAATTTTTGGGCGGACTTGTTAATTTTATGGTAATAAGCTATATTATGGTTGTAATTCCAGGTCTTTTCAGCGGTGTGGGTGGAGAGGGACTATGGAAAGCATTGTTCGTTGCCACAATTTTAACAACAATTTTATCAACACTTTGTATGGCACTTTGGGTTAATTTACCAATCATTTTAGCACCGGGAATCGGGGTCGCAAGTTTTATTGTGGGACTTATTGAAAGTGGACAGTATACCTACAGTCAGGCTATGTCAATATCATTTTTGGCTGGCATTTTGTTTGTAATTATTACAATCACGGGGCTTAGAAAAAGAATTGTCAATGCAATACCTTCTTCTATTAAACTGGCAATACCTATTGGCGTTGGGTTATTTGTTTTGAATGTGGGTTTATCATCATCAAATAGTGGGATTTTAGACTTGCTTAACGGCACATCTACAGGATTCTCGGCTATTGTGGCAGTTGTTAGTTTTATATTAATGGCAGTTTTATATGTGAAAAATGTTAAAGGCGCAATCTTTTATGGAATTTTAGGTGGAACTTTACTTGATATAATAATAAAATTTTGTGTTGGAACGAATCCCTTTGAAGTGCTTTTAACAAATAGTTTTTTGCCACCATTTAAAGAATTATTTGAAAATAGTTTTTTACAGTTTGATTTTGCAGGACTTTTCACGGGTAATCTTTTCACAGCAATTACAAGTGTAGTTTTAACAATCTTTGCTGTAGTTCTTATGGACCTGTTTGATACTGTCGGAACACTGCTTGCCACAGCACAAAAAGGAAATCTATTAGACGAAAATGGCAATGTTATAAATCAAAACAGGGCAATGTTTGTTGATGGTTCGGGAGCAGTAGTTAGTTCTTGTCTAGGCATTCCAAACGCATCCAGTTATGTGGAAAGTACATCTGGCATTGCTAGTGGAGCAAGAACTGGGCTTAGCAGTTTGTGGACATGTTTGTTTTTTGTGCTTTCGCTTTTTATCAGCCCGCTTGTTATGCTTATTCCGGTGTATGCAACTGCTCCAGCATTGATATTGGTAGGTATACTTATGTTTGATGGAGTTAATAAACTTGATTTTACCGACCTAACAGTTGCAATACCAGCAGTTTTGACAATAATAATTATGCCACTTTCAAACAATATTAGTATTGGTATTGCCGTAGGATTAATTTCTTATACTTTTATAATGTTGCTTACAGGTAAATTCAAAAAAATTAATATTTTTACTTATATAATAACTGCATTATTCATAGTGTATTTTGTAACACAATATATTTAAATTATTAAAGAAATATTTAAACGCCTTGAATTGTCAAAATAAGATAAGTTGTGAACCTTTCAAGGTGTTTTTTTGTTTCAAAAAAACAACCCGGTGTGGTTGTTTTTAGCCAAAGCCGGGAGCACACCTATAGAGGTGTGCGGTCTGGCTCCGACAGGGGTTGATGTCCCGTAGGGGCTCAAAATCCCGCTAAGATATAATGGTGCTGGTGGTGGGAGTCGAACCCACATGAAGTTGCCCTCGCGGGGGCGACGCGTAAAAAAACAACCCGGTGTGGTTGTTTTTAGCCAAAGCCGGGAGCACACCTATAGAGGTGTGCGGTCTGGCTCCGACA
>CALWPD010000019.1 GCA_944383335.1 uncultured Clostridia bacterium | reverse complement strand
GGAGCGGAAGACGAGATTCGAACTCGCGACATTTGCCTTGGCAAGGCAACGCTCTACCACTGAGCCACTCCCGCATTTTATATGAAATTTTTTCAATTTATGTGCTTAAGTCAAGTTTTTGGTGGGAGTTATAGGACTCGAACCTATGACCCTCTGCTTGTAAGGCAGATGCTCTAGCCAACTGAGCTAAACTCCCAAAATCATCAAGCTTTTTAAATATAACAAATTTAATAGGCATATGTCAACACATTTTTTAGATTTTTTTAATTTTTTTAATGACAAATTAACTTAATTAAGGTATCATATCTTTGAGGTAATGCATGACAGATATAGAAATAGCACATAAAACTAAGTTAAAAAAGATATCAAAGATAGCAAAAAAACTTAAATATAAAAACAAAATTATAAACTATGGCACATACAAAGCCAAATTGCCTTTAAAATATGGTAAAAAACATGGCAAGTTGATACTTGTTACTGCCATCAATCCAACAAAACTTGGGATAGGCAAAACCACGGTTTCCATTGGACTTGCAGACGCGATAAACAAACTTGGGAAAAAAGTTTGTTTGGCACTAAGAGAGCCTTCGCTTGGGCCCGTGTTTGGAATTAAAGGCGGAGCAACAGGTGGAGGATACAGTCAAATTGCGCCAATGGAAGATATTAATCTTCATTTTAATGGAGATTTTCACGCAGTAACATCTGCGAATAATCTTTTGTGTAGCATGATAGATAATCATATCTATCAAGGAAATGAACTTGGCATTGATTGCGAAAAAATACTTTTCCATAGATGCATAGATTTGAATGATAGAGCATTAAGGCAAGTAACTGTTGCTGAAGGTGGAAAAAATGGAGTGCCGAGACATGAAGAGTTTACCATTACAGCTGCAAGTGAAATTATGTCTATTATGTGTCTTTGTACCGATTTTAATGACCTTAAAAAAAGACTTGGAAATATTATGGTGGCGCTCAATTACAAAGGGGAGCCAGTTTATGCCAAGGATTTGAAGGCGGAAGATGGTATGGCAATACTTTTAAAAGATGCTATTATGCCAAATCTTGTTCAAACCCTGTCGCATACGCCAGCACTTGTCCATATGGGACCTTTCGCAAACATTGCGCATGGCTGTAATAGTATTATTGCTACCAAAATGGCTCAATCTTATTCGGATTATGTGGTTACAGAAGCGGGCTTTGGTGCTGATCTTGGAGCAGAAAAGTTTTTTGATATTAAATGTCGTATAGGAAATATTTTGCCAAATGCTGTAGTCATTGTTGTAACAATAGGAGCATTAAAACTTCATGGTGGAGTTCCTTTTGAACAACTTGCAAATCCAAATCCAAAAGCAGTTAAAATTGGTTTGGAAAATTTATATGCGCACATTAACACAATATTTAATGAATTTAAACTTCCATTTATTGTTGCCATTAATAAATATAAAACTGACACCTATGACGAACTTGAAATAATTCAGTCCGAATTGGATAAGTCAGATATAACATTTGTTGTTTGTGATGTTTATAGCAAAGAAAAAATTGGTACAGAGTGCTTGGCGAAAAAAGTGCTTGAAATTTGTGATTATAACAACCATTTTAAATATTTATATGATATTGATTCGACCATAAAATCAAAGATAAAAGAGATTGCAACTCGCGTATATGGGGCAAAAGGAGTCAAGTTTACAGATAATGCCAACAGTCAAATTGATTTTTTAGTAAAAAAACATTTAGATAAATTGCCTGTTGTTATCGCAAAAACCCAATATAGTTTAAGTGATGATTCAAAATTTTTAAATAGACCAAAAAATTTTTATATCACGATAACAGATATTCAAATAAAAAAAGGTGCAGGCTTTATTGTTGCTGTTGCGGGCAATATGCTTCTTATGCCCGGATTAAATAAGACGCCTAATGTTATCAATATGCGCATTGATAATAATTTCAATATAGAAGGTTTGATTTAAAAAAACGGGAATTCTTATCCCATTTTTTTAATTTGCGGAACTCTGATTTTAGTTGCCCTCTTGTAAGCCTGTAAAGGTTTCAAACTCAAAATTGATTGCAAGTGTACCTTGAAGAGCTGTGGGTATATTTAAGTTTAGTTCATCGGTTTGAAATTGGTCAAGTGTGAACTGTAAAGCGGTTTCAGTGGTTTCTTCAAGTTGAATTGTTTCATTTTGAATAGTAGCTTCATATGAAAATGTAAGCAAGACCTCACAATATATCATTTTGTTGACATCAAGTGCAAGAACCGGTTCAGTAATGAAGAATTGATTATTTTGTGATATATCTGCATTCATAAGTTCATGCAGATATGAATAACTACTGCCCATTGACACGGACATGTTTATTGAGTTGATAGTTATAGTACCAGTTGTGGTATTGTTTATATTTATGGTTTTGGGAGTAGCAAGATCCATCACCGGAGATGTAAATATTGCAGTATAAGTTCCCCTTGTTGTGTTGTTTACAGTAAAAGAATAGGTTGAGTCATAAGATACTATAACATTGTTGTGCATCCATGCCAAAAAAGTTGCATTTTGTTTTTCAGTTGCGTAAATTGTGCAAGTGCTATTTTCTTCATATGTTCCATTTCCGTAAGCTGTACCGTAGTTTGAATACCATACATTAACTGACACATCAAAAAACAGGGGTTCTTCATTGCATCCACACATAAAAATGGATAATACAAGACAAAGTAAAATACTTGCTAGAATTTTCAATTTCTTCATAATTTCCCTCAACTTAACTTTATCAAAAATGGTTAAATTCTGTCAAATAAATGTTGGCACAAAAAACTTAGAATATTACAAATTTGGCGAAATTATTTATGAGTAAAAAGTCTATTGTTGCATAAAATACAAACGATAAAGGATAATTTATGTGGGAATTTTGTATTAGCGTTGACATAAAACATAAAGAAATTGTTGATTTTATAATCAATAAATTAAGTGATGAAATTAAAGATTGTAACGGTGTTATAACATGTTTAAATAAAAATCTTTACATTGATATTTTGATTGCGTGCAATAAGTTTGAAAAAAATAGACTTGTATTATCTATTCAAGATATTATCTCTCAAGTGATTTGTTATTTTTATAAAAAAAATTTTTTATTGCAAAATTTACACATAAATATTGTTGACAATGTCGCAAGACAAGCTTTTATTTCTGCACTGCTTTATTTTGATGATGAAACTGATAGTTATATTGTTAATAAATATTTGGAAATTGACACTAAGATTAATATTGAAAGTTTTTTTAATTTCAGGTTACAACCATTGAAACAAAAGTGGCAGGAACTTGTGGAAATCTCTAATCAAAATGAAATATACCTATATAAAGATGACACTTTTTTGGAGTTGATTAAATTTTTAGTTGATAACATTGAAGTTAAAAACGATGTTATAAATATAATGCCACTTGATAAATCATATGGACTTTTTGATGCTAAATTTGATATAATTGAACCATTAAATGATATGGACGAAGAAAAACTTGTAACTGACCTCATTGCACTTAGTCCAAAAAGTATAAACATATACTGCAGCGAAATTTTGTCCAATCAAATCAAAACTTTAATTAGTAAATTATTTGAAAAAAGGGTAAAATTTGTAAAAGAAACTATAAACTAATAAATAAAACTATAAACTAATAAATAATTATTATTATAATATTTTAAAATCATGTATTGACTTTTAACCATCTATGTAGTATCTTATAAGAGATTAATAAGATTAGGTGGTTTTATGAGAAATATTTACAAAGATGAATTAGAAGTATTGCTTGCTAACTATGACGAAAAATTTGATAGGATGCTTATAAAAGATGGTTTGATTGCTTTATTGAAAAAGAGCAATGATGAACTTCGTGAGGATTTTGCTTTAAGATATAAAACCATACATATGCAAGTTAAGGCAAAAAATTCTTACAAGCCCCGCAATCAGTTAAAGTATAATTTGTTGAAACTTCGTCGAATTTTTGCAATTTGGAAAAATACAAATATTGTATTCATTGAGGGCGGACTTAGATATTCTGATGCTGATAAATATAAGCAATTTCCAAAGTACAACATGCAAAATCCAACAATATGGCCAACTGATAAAACATTGAATCGTATTAGAGTAAAAGCTTTGGGCTTGTATATTCAATCAAACAATATTACAGACTTGAGATCACTTAGAGGAATACTTGTAAAAAGATTCAAAATGGATGGCAAAACTGCAAATTTCTATGTTGATGTCTTTAGTCGTATGATTTCAAAGAAAGTGATGAATAATTATTCGTTGGTTGCTAATGCCCAGGATATTGACGACTATAATGTTGAAGTTTTTTAATCAAATTGAAAAAAAATGTTGACATTGTTATGCTGATATGATATATTTTGTTTGTAAAGTAGAGATTTTCTCTCACCAGTCGGGAAACTTAGGCTGTGTATAAAACAAAAAAATTGAATTGTTTTATTATGAGTGAAAATTTTTCTATTTCACTCATTTTTATTATAGGAGGATATAACTATTTTTAAGGAACTTCTGATCAACGACCAGATATCAACCAATGAAGTCAGGTTAATCGGTCAAAATGGTGAACAACATGGCATTGTCAGTTTGTCAAAAGCAAAAGAAATTGCGGAAAGTACAGGACTAGATCTTGTCTTGATGTCTTCTTCTTCCACACCGTATGTTTGTAAAATAATGGATTATGGCAAGTATAAATTTGATGCAATAAAAAAGGAAAAAGAACTCAAGAAAAATCAGAAAATAAGCACTTTAAAAGAAATTCAGTTGTCTATGACGATTGATACTCATGACAAAGAAGTCAAAGCTAAACATGGCGTCCGATTTTTAAAAGATGGCGACAAAGTTAAGGTTGTTTTAAGAATGAAAGGACGTCAGCAAGCATATGTAAAAAATGCAATCGGTGTAGTAAAATCATTTTATGACATGTTGTCCGAGTATGGCACGTACGATAAAGAACCTGAAGTTGTTGGAAGAAATATTATAATGATTATATCACCAAAAAAATAACTAAAAGGAGAATATTATGCCAAAACAAAAATCACATAGTGGTGCTAAAAAAAGATTTACAGTAAATAAATCTGGCACAGTTAAGTATGCTAAGCCAAATAGAGGTCATTTTTTGGCCAAAAAGGCACAATCTAGAAAAAGAAAATTAAGAAAAGGTGGTTATCTTTCAGGTAAACAAGCAAGTAATGTTAGAAAGATGATAAACGCATAAGGAGGCTTAAAGTGAGAATTAAAAGATCAGTTAATGCTTTAAAGAAAAGAAGATCAATTTTAAAGCAGGCAAAAGGTTATCGTGGAGCAAAATCTAAGCTTTATAGAGTTGCTCGCCAAGCAGTTATGAAGAGTGGACAATATGCTTATATTGGAAGAAAGCAAAAGAAGAGAAATTTCCGTTCACTTTGGATAACGAGAATCAATGCAGCATGCAGACTTAATAATATTTCATATAGCCGTTTTATGCATGGACTTAAAGTTTCCGGCATTGACCTTAACAGGAAGGTTCTTGCTGACATGGCTGTGAATGATGCTGAAGGTTTTGCATCGCTTGTAGTTGTTGCAAACAAAGCAAACTAAAAAACAAAAAAACAAATCGCACTGATTTGTTTTTTTATGGATAATAAATTTGATTTTAACGTACGAAATATGTATAATAGACTTATGTTGACATCTGTGCATAATGAAAAAATTAAAAATTTAAGAAAATTATCCCTGCAAAAAAATGTTTTAGCCTTGGACAATCCAAAGCTTGTTCAGGAAGCATTGCAAAACAAATGGGAGATATTGGCGGTTATTAAGTCGGTTTACAATCGTTTTACCGATTGTGATATTTTGGTCTCAGAAAATGTTTTAAAACAATTTACCAATGTAAAAACCACACAAGGTGTTGTTGCACTTGTTAAATTAAAACATTATGAATTAAAACCACCCGATGATAACTTTCTTATTTTGGATAATGTTCAAGATCCAGGTAATGTAGGAACACTTATTCGCAGTGCTGTTGGTGCAAACTTTCTTGACATATATCTTTATAAGTGTGCAAGCTTGGCACTTGACAAAACAGTTAGAAGCACAATGGGTGCATTGTTTAAGTGTAGATTTTATGAAGTTGACGATAACTTTGTTGAAATTGCAAGAAAGTGGAATAAAACCATCTTAATTGCTGATATGGGCGGAGAAAGCATTTACAACCTTGATGCTCAGCAAAATGTGGGTGTGATTGTTGGAAATGAAGGCCACGGAGTAAGCAAAATGTTTAGGGAATTAGCGTGCAAAACTGTATCGATTCCTATGCAAAATGGTCTTGAAAGCTTAAATGCGGGGGTTAGCGGAAGTATTATAATGTATCAAATAACTTATGGAGGTAAAAATGTCAGGTCATAGCAAATGGAATAATATAAAGAGAACTAAAGAAAAATCTGATGCTCAAAGGGGTAAGATTTTTACAAAAATTGGTAGAGAGATTGCTGTTGTTGTAAAACAAGGCGGAAGTGATCCGAATGTAAATTCAAAACTTAAAGATGTGATTCAGAAGGCAAAGCAAAATAATATGCCAAATGATTCAATAGAAAGGTCAATAAAAAAAGCATCCGGAGAATTGTCAGGTGTAAATTATGAATCAATAACATATGAGGGATATGGCGCAGGTGGTTCAGCGGTAATTGTAGAATGTTTAACAGACAACAAAAACCGCACAGCAGGTGATGTTCGACATGCTTTTGATAAACATGGAGGTTCTCTTGGTTCAACAGGTTGTGTAAATTATCTTTTTAGACGCCGAGGAGTTATTATTGTTGAAAAAAATATAAATACAAATGTTGATATTGTCATGATGGATAGTCTTGATGCTGGTGCTGATGATATTGTTGAAGGGGATGATGTTATAGAAATTTATACCACACCAAACACTTTTGAAACAGTTAAACAAAGTTTGGAAAATAAAAATTATCACTTTTTGTCGGCAGAGGTAACACTTGTTGCAGACAACTATATAGAACTTGAAAAGTCAAAACTTGAACAATTTGAAAAAATGCTTGATGCATTAAACGATTTGGACGATGTACAAAATGTTTACCATAACGTAGAAAATAGTGAAGAGTAGTATGAGAATTTTAGGAATTGACCCAGGCTATGGAATTGTAGGATATGGTATAATTGAAGGTGGTTATCAGCCCGAAATGATAGATTATGGCGTTATATCAACTCCAAAAGAATTATCATTACCTGAAAGATTGGAAATAATTTATAGTTCTATCGAAACGCTTATAAAATCATATTTGCCAGACGTAGTAGCGATTGAAGAATTGTTTTATTTTAGAAATCAAACCACTATAATTCCGGTTGCAGAAGCTAGAGGAGTGATTTTGCTTGCTTGTAAGGACAATGATATACCTATATTTGAATATACACCGCTTCAAATAAAGCAAGCACTAACAGGAATAGGAAGAGCGGAAAAGACGCAAGTTCAATTTATGGTAAAAACTATTTTGGGACTTGAAAGTATACCGAAACCAGACGATGCGGCTGATGCTTTGGCAGTTGCAATTTGCCATAGTCAAATTAATCCAAATCTCAATAATAATGGAGTGTAAAATGATAAACTACATAGAAGGTAGAGTTGTTTACAAACAGGATGGTTGTGTGGTCATTGAAAACAATCAGATTGGCTATGAAATTTATATTAGCAATTCAACTCAAAACAGTTTGATGTATCAAAATGAGATGGCTAGGCTTTACACTTATATGAGTGTTAGAGAAGACGGCATAACGTTGTACGGATTTGCCACTAGAGAAGAAAAAGATATGTTTTTAAAACTAATTTCTGTTTCTGGCATTGGTCCGAAAATGGCTATGGGTATATTGTCTAACATATCTCTTGTTGATCTAACGAGTGCAATATTTAAACAGGATATAAAAATGCTTTGCACAGTGAAAGGACTCGGTAAAAAAACGGCGGAGCGTCTTTTAGTAGAATTAAAAGATAAAGTATCAACACCTAAAGCACTTGAAACCCAAGACAACATAAATATGTCTTATGTCGATGAAGCCACTGATGCACTCGTAAGTTTGGGAGTGGGGAAGAATGAAGCATATAGACTTGCAAGAGAAAATGCATCACAATGTGCAACTGTTGAAGAAATTATTACAAAAGTTTTGAGAGGAATGGGTAACTAATGGCAACTGATAATAGATTTATTACTAGTACAAAAAATCCAAGTGAATTAGAAATTGAAAATTCACTTAGACCAAGATCAATGGACGATTACATTGGTCAAGAAAAAATAAAAAGTACGCTTAAAGTTTACATTGAGGCTGCAAAGAAGAGAAATGACACGCTTGACCATGTGCTTTTGTATGGTCCACCTGGACTTGGCAAAACCACGTTAAGTCATATTATTGCAAACGAAATGGGCTCACAACTCAAAATAACATCTGGACCTGCCATTGAACATGCTGCAGACCTTGCTGCAATCGTTACAAACTTAAATAAGGGTGATGTGCTGTTTATAGATGAAATTCATCGTTTAAATAAATCGGTTGAAGAAATTCTTTATCCTGCGATGGAAGATTTTGCACTGGATTTTGTGGTTGGCAAAGGTCCATCGGCAAAAAATATGCGCCTAAAAATACAACCTTTCACTTTAATAGGCGCAACAACTCGGGCGGGGATGATAACTGGACCATTAAGGGACAGGTTTGGTGTTATTTGTAGGCTTGAGCTTTATACACCACAAGAACTTATGGTAATAATCACAAGATCTAGCAAGATATTAGGAATTGATATTGATGATGACGCAAGTTATTGTTTGGCGTCAAGGAGTAGAGGAACTCCAAGACTTGCCAATAGGCTGCTAAAGCGTGTTCGAGATTTCGCAGAGGTAGTTGGCGAAGGAAAAATAACAAAAGATATTGCTGAAAAATCTTTAAAGCTTATGGAAATTGACGAACTTGGCTTAGATTTTGTTGATAGAAGAATACTCGAAAACATAATCAAAAAATTTGGTGGCGGACCAGTAGGATTGGATACCTTAAGTGCTGCAACTGGTGAAGACAATGCAACAATAGAAGATGTTTACGAACCTTATCTTTTGCAGTTAGGTTTTATTGCCCGTACTCCACGTGGTCGAGTTGCCTTACCAAAAGCTTATGAGCATTTGGGATTAGTATTGAGTGATGAAAAGAAAAAATCACTTGAAGTTTATAAAAGTGTAAGTGAAGACAATGAATGAAATATTAAATAAAAAAACATATGATTATTTTTTGCCGGAAGAGCTTATAGCACAAACTCCAAAAGAACCCAGAGACAGTGCGCGCTTACTTGTTTATGACAGAAAGTCAGGCAAAGTTGAACATAGAATATTTAGAGATATACTGGACTATTTGAATCCGGGCGATGTATTGGTTTTAAATAGTTCTCGTGTTATCCCTGCACGACTTTATGGCATTAAAGAAAGTACAGGAGCAAAAATTGAAATTTTGCTACAAAAAAGAATAGATTTAAACAAATGGGAAATCCTCGCAAAACCTACGAAAAGGTTGAAGGTTGGCACAGAAATTAAGTTTGGTGATGAACTTAAATGTGTTGTTGATAAAATTAAGGAAGAAGGGTTATGTGAAGTAACTTTTATCTACCAAGGAATATTTGAGGAGATTTTGGATAAACTCGGAACAATGCCACTTCCTCACTATATAAAAACAGATTTGAAAGATAGAGAGAGTTATCAAACCGTTTATAGCAAACAAAATGGGTCAAGTGCTGCACCAACTGCTGGGTTACATTGGACAAAGCAGCTTCTTGAAAAAGTTAAAGAAAAAGGCGTAACTGTGCTTGAGGTTATGCTTCATGTCGGTCTTGGAACATTTAGACCAGTTAAGGAGGATAATATTCTTGAACATAAAATGCATTCAGAATATTATGTTATTACCAAAGAAGTCGCTGATTACATCAACAAAGCAAAAAAACAAGGGAGACGGATAATTGCTGTTGGAACAACAAGTGTAAGAGTTCTTGAAAGTGCATCCGATAAAGATGGAGTGCTTTCTCCTAAAAGTGAGGAGACCAACATTTTTATATATCCACCATATAAGATGAAAGTGGTTGATGCATTAATAACAAATTTTCATTTACCACAGTCAACACTTATAATGCTTGTTGCTAGTATGCTTGGTGTTGATAAAACCCTTGAATTATATAATTTAGCAGTAAGAGAAAAATATCGTTTTTTTAGTTTTGGTGATGCAATGTTTATTGAATAGGAGAATTATGGAATTTAGTTATGAAGTAAAAAAAGTTTGTAAACAATCAGGAGCAAGGATAGGGGTTTTTCACACCCCACACGGAGATATTGAAACTCCTGTATTTATGCCAGTTGGTACACAGGCAACTGTCAAAGGACTTAAAGTTGAAGATTTAAAAAATTTAGGTGCACAAATCATTCTTTCAAATACTTATCATCTTTTTTTAAGACCTGGATCTGATATAGTAAAAAAAGCGGGCGGTTTGCATCATTTTATGAATTGGGATAAGCCAATCTTAACTGATAGTGGTGGCTTTCAAGTGTTTTCTTTATCCAAACTTCGTAAAATAACAGAAGAAGGCGTTACATTTAATTCGCACTTAAGTGGTGAGAAGTTGTTTATTAGCCCAGAAAAGGCGATGCAAATTGAGAATGACCTTGGTGCTGATATTATAATGGCATTTGACATTTGTTCAAATTATGGAGCTACGCATAAGGAAGCGGAAAAATCAGCCGAAATTACAAAAAATTGGTTAGAACGATGCTATAAAGCACAAAAGAATGAAAAGCAAATGTTATTTCCTATAGTGCAAGGTAATTTTTATAAGGATTTAAGAAAAAAGTGCATCGAAGATTGTGTTCCATATGCAAAATGCGGAATTGCCATAGGTGGACTTAGCGTTGGCGAACCAAAAGAAGTAATGTATGATATGTTGGATTACATGATGCCAATGATGCCAAAAAATATGCCAAGATATCTTATGGGTGTTGGAAGTCCTGATTGTCTTCTTGAGGGTTATTCAAGGGGAATTGATATGATGGATTGTGTTTTGCCTACGCGAATTGCAAGAAATGGTACTGCATTTACAAAAACTGGTAAATTAGTTATACGCAACGCAGAATTTAAAGAAGATTTCAGACCAATAGAGGATGACTGCGATTGCTATACGTGTAAACACTACACAAGAGCTTATATAAGGCACTTAATAAATGCTGGTGAAATGTTAGGGGCTGAATTATTGTCCATTCATAATTTAAGACACTTAATAAGACTCACCGAACAAATTAAACAAGCAATTTGGGAAGACAGACTTTTAGATTTTAAGTCAGAATATCTCAAAAATTATAAATTATAGACAAAAATATATTTTGAATTTTATATTTTATATGGTATATTTAAAAGGAGAATTATGGCATTGTTACTTGCATCTACTGCAGAAATATTAGTTCCGCTCATTGCGTTGTTTCTTGTTGTAATATTGTCATGTTATCTATAATTTGGAGGAAATATGAATTTAATTTTATCTAATGTTAGTGTTGGCTCTTGGATTCTCTTGGGGGTTTTGCTTTTGATTTTGATTGTTTCTCCTTTTCTTATGCGGGCAAAAAACAAAAAGGAAATGGAAAATCAACAGAAAATGATGGATGCAATAAACAAAGGTGATACAGTTTTAACTTCTGCTGGTGTTATTGGAAAAGTTGTTGGAATTGATACAAATAAACAAGGTTATAAGACTTTAACACTTGAAACTGGAGATGAAAAACACAAAGGTTATATGTGCGTTGATATAAGATCAATTTATTATAACCTTAGCAATCCTGTGATGGAAAACGCAACAGTAAAAAATGAAGAGAATACAAAAGTTGAAAACCAAAAGGATACTGTGATAGAGATGCCAGAAAATATTTCTAAGTCTTTAAATGATTCGACAGATCAAAAAGTTGAGACCACAACAGAAGATTTAGAAAATCCTGCAAACAATGAAGTCAAAGAAACAAGTTCAAAACACAAAAAAAACAAAAACAAAAATTAAGAATAAAATATTCTCCTTGCTCATATCTATATGGTGTGGACAAGGAGATATTTTTATGGTAAAAACTAAGAATAAACAGATGAATGGAGATGTCGAAAAAGTTTCATTTTTCCTAATCACACTAAAAGGTGCTTTATATGCATTATCAGTTTGTTTAATTGGTATTTTAATCTTTGCATTTATTTTGCGATTTGTAGCAGTTGGTGATGCATTAATAAAACCGATAAATCAAGTTATTAAAACATTTTCAATTTTAATAGGAACATTTGTAGCCCTTAAAAAGTCAAAGGACATGGGACTTATTTCAGGGCTTATTATTGGACTTTTGTTCACAATTATTTCATTTTTAGCATTTTCTATTCTAGATGGACATTTTGAATTTGGTATATCATTACTGAATGATTGTTTGTTTGGCTCAATCGTTGGTGGCATTTGCGGAATTATTGCAGTTAATCTTAGAAAAAAATAATAAATACATAATGGCAACACAAAAAATACTCGTATAAAGTTTGACTATACGAGTATTTTTCGTATATACTAAACATGACACATGAGGACCTTCGCTCCGCTCAGGGCGACGATGAGATCCTTCGTCAGCCGTCAGGGAAGCAATTCTCAGGATGACCATAGAATACTACGAAAAATTCTA
>CALWPD010000018.1 GCA_944383335.1 uncultured Clostridia bacterium | reverse complement strand
ATAATCCAACCAATTAGTATTGCAAGTCCAATCCATACTAATATTTTAATAATTAAAAGTGCTGTCCATCTTCTTTTTGCAACTTTGTCAATAATATATTCGTTTTTAATTTCTTCATGGCCACACTCTGACTCAATTGTAACTGCTTTTTTGCTTGAAGATGAATTGTTGAATTTTATTTTTATAATATTTTTTTCTTCGCTAATTTTTAATTTAAAAAGACAATCAATTGATACACATTTTCTATCATAAGATGGATTAAATATTCCAAATACACTAACAATAAAAGACACAAGAGCATATAACCACCAAAGCTTTGATTTTAGTTCAAGTTCTCTAGAAATTGCGATCTCAATTTCATCTTTTTCAGTTTGAATAGCTGCCTCATATGAACCAAATTCATTTTTCTTGCAAGCGACAATTTCGCCGTCAACAAAAACATTTGGAACAATTTTTGAATCCAAGCCGATCAGCCTAAAATTTACACTTTTCATTTGCCCACCCCCAGTGCGAAGACTATTATAGTAATAATTGCAACTGCAATGACGATAGAAGACACAACAATTCTAGCAGTGTGTTTTGTTCGCTTGTCAAGAAGTAATAGAACTAAAGATAAAATTGCTCCAACAATTGCAATTGAAACAAAAATATAAAAATTTTCTAAAAAGAAAGCAGAAATCTTTGCTGATATTTGCGAAGCAGACATGATTATTTCAAAGTAATTTGGTACTACAATAAATATTGTGCCAATTGTTAACAAAATGATTGTCAAGCCAATAAGCAAAATAAATGCAGTCGCAACAAAAGAAAGTATCCCGCAAAAACACAAAATGAGCGAAAAAATAGAGATGTTTGAAAATATTTTTCCAAGCCTAATTAAAAAACATTTAAAGTCATTTTTTGAAAGTTGGGTGGTACGTGCTTGCATATCATCCTCCGTTTCGTTATTGATTTATTACTATTATGATATATTATTATGGCAGTAAAGTCAAATAAATATATCTTCTTTTTGTTTGCCTAATTTTGGTAAAATTATGTATAATAAAGGCATGGATAATATAAACGAAAATTTCAGAGAAAAATTCAATAATATTTTGAAATCACACAAGTTTATGGAAGTTGGTGAGCATAATTCTATTATTAAAAGAATAAAAAATATAATTTCAAACACAAAACCAAATCCAGAAAAATTTTTTGTTGCTGACGGAATTTGGGCACAAAATCGAATTTTGGAGACAAATACTCAAATTGATGCCCTCGTAATTTGCCCAGAATGTGTTTACACAAATGAAGCGGTTACAATTATTGAAAAATTAGTACAAAAAACCAACAATTTGTACATAGTTTCAAAAAAAACATATGAAAAAATTGCCGAAAGAGATAAGCCCGATGGACTTATGAGTATTGCAAAACTTCCTATGCCGAATCTGGCACAATTTAGGCCACATAAAAAAAGTATAATACTGGTGTTAGATGGAATTGAAATCCCGGGCAATATTGGAACAATGCTTCGTGCGTGCGACGGTGCGGGAGTTGAGGCGGTATTTATTTGCAATCGGCGTGCAAGGCTGACTCATCCAAAGCTTATAAAGGGCAGCATGGGGGCAGTTTTGACTATTCCCATGTATGAATTCAAAGATGTTGCTTCGTGCTATACAGTTTTAAATAACAATGGGTACACAATATTTTTGGCGGACACACGTGCCCAAAACACATATTTTGCTCAACAATACCCACAACATACTGCATTTGTTATGGGTAATGAACGGCATGGTATTTCGCGGGATTGGTATTCTTATCCTGTGGAAATGATTTCTATACCAATGCTTGGTAAATGCGATTCGCTAAATGTAGGAGTTTCAGCTACCATATTAATTTACGATGCTTCTATGAAAATTCGTCAATAACTAAGGAGAAATTTATGAATTTAGATTTCATAAGTCAAATTTCATTTTTTAAAAGAAAAATAACTACAAAAGTACAAAAATTTGCAAAATTTAAAAACAAATCAAGTGTAGAATACAATGCATCACTAAGTGTCAAAGATATTCTGGAGCCACTTGTTGAAAAAGAAATGCGAGATACCAACAAGATGATAGAAAAACTGTTCCGTAGGCTTATGGCGAATCGTATGGGGCTTTTTACCATTGTTAAATTTGATATTGAAAACTATTTTCCATCAATTTCACTTCGTTATGCATATGAATATTTTATTAAAGATAAAATAAGTGAAAAGTATCATCCACTTTTTGAAAATTATTGCGACAACGTTAAATATAACCTAGCGGGGCTTCCACCAAGCAGTAATTTTGCAGATATTATGTCAAACGCATTAAAAGATGAGATTTTTGATTTTTTTCACGTTGATGGTCTGACTGACTGTTTTTATCACTTGAATGAGTTTGTTTTGCTTTTTAAAAAGCGTGTCAACGAAATCTACATAAAGTTTGGCATCTTAGAATGTATAAAAAAAGTGTTTTATAAACGTAACAAATTACAGTTCCAAAATAAAGTGAAAGTAAAAACTGATGATAATGGCTATAAATTTTTGGATGATACCATGCTTCCAAAAAGTTTTACATGGCTTGGTTACAAACTTGCCATAACATATGGCTGGCAGGGCATAGGCATAACATTAGATATTTCTGATGAAAACATGGAACATTTTCGAAAAGCAATATTTGATGCAGTCAAGTGCAATTTTGAAGATGAAGAAAAGATGCGCCTAATGATTTATTCAACTACACGCAATGTGGTAACAAATGTTCACAGACAGGGCAAGCCAGATAAGGTTGTAAGTATTTCGCCATTTAGGTTTTATAAAAATTTTAAAAAATATCCTGATCTTATTGGAGATAACACAAAGCGGTTTATGCAAGGTGTCATTTTGGATGCCTTTAGGCAACAATTTATTCCTACTCCTTTTTATCTAAAATACAAAAATTCAAATAGTGGTTATAACCTATGGTACAATTTTTTGTCGAATAAATCCATAGTACTCAATAAATCATTCGGTTGGTCTTATACAAAACTTTATAACACGATAAAAAAATATCCTAAAATAGATATACACTCTCTATCATATGATGATCTTGCAAAAACTTACATTGAACTTTTTGTTATAAAATTATAAAATTTGATTGTAAAAGTATTTGTTTTTATGTTAAACTTTAATTAAGGTTGCGAGAGCGACTGATTTAACCATTTGAAATAACATCACTGATGTTGTTTCGCACGGGCGAGGCTGAGGCTTTGCCCCTTTTTTATTAGTTTACACAAATGGCCTATTGACTTTTATATTTGAATATAGTAGTATCCATAAAGAGAGGGAAAAACATGGATAATATTTTTTGTAATCAACAAGAAGAATTGATGATTAATGGTTCCGCTATGGAATGTTACGAATTTGCTAAAAATAATAAACACGCTGATATAAAAAAACTGCAAGAGAAAGTTATTGCAAGCCAAGATGTTCAAGCATGCTATTTCTTTGCTAGAGATATTAAAACGGCGGATGTAAAACGTCTTGAAGAAGTGGTTTTAAAAAGCAAATCGCAAATAGAATTTGCGCTTTGGTTCGCAAGAGATATTAAGGGAGCAAATATTAAGGCACTTGAACAAGTTATCATAGATAGTGATAATGCTTTTTATTGTTATGAATTTGCTGAAAGGATAAAAGGTGCAAATATACAAGGTTTACAATATGTTGTTGAAAATTCAAAAGATGCATTTTTATGTTACCTTTTTGCAAAAAACATAAAAGGTGCCGATATACATATGCTTGAAAATGTTGTAATAAAGTCAGGTGATATAGGAAAAATCTATTGGTTTGCCAGAGATGTAAAAGGGGCAGATGTCAATAAACTTCAAGTCGCCGTACTCATGAGTAAGGATGCATATTATTGTAAAAAATTTGTAGAAGATGTTAAAGGCGCAAATAAATTTTTATTTTCTATAGTTTTAAACAGCATTCAAAGCACTCAAGATCAAGATGACGATGAATTGATTTTTTAAATTCATAACTCAAAGGCAAGAGAAGGCTCTTGCTTTTTTTGTGCAATTTTTTTGATGAAATATTGTATAAAAAAAATAATTTTGTAAAAAATTAAAAAACATTTGTAAAAAAGTCATAGATGTGTTATATTTAATTTCGTAACATTAAAAGATTCGCTTTGTTTTAATGTTTTTGTCATATATCTCTGTCCCGGGGAATATAGATATTTCGACATAAGTCAACAAAAGTGTGGCCATTTGTACAAATATCGCTTTTGTTAAGGTTTGTATAATGGTTATAGTAAAAGCGAGGTTTTAATGTTCTGTGTTGTAAAGTTAAAATCTATTAGGTTCGTGCTGGTGGTACTTTTAGCGGCAGTGTTACTTGCAATATCATTTAATGGCGTTTCGTCTGCACAAGTTTTCTTTGGCTACAATGCTAAGCTTGTCCCCGTTTACAGTGTAGAAACAGAAAAAAAACAAGTTGCAATTTCTTTTGATGCAGCATGGGGTGCAGACAAGACACAGGGAATAATGGATATTTTGGAAGAATATGATGCTGGTGGTACATTCTTTCTTGTTGGGTTTTGGGTGGATAAGTATGGCGATCTTGTAAAAGAGATAAGTGAGCGAGGTTTTGAGATTGGCACGCACTCAAACACACATCCAGATATGACCAAACTTTCTGCTGAAAATATGGAGAAAGAACTCACAACTTGTGTGGATATGATTGAGAACATTACTGGCAAAAAGGTAGAATTATTTCGTCCGCCATATGGTGCCTATAATGATACTTTAATCAAGACAAGTGAAAAACTTGGACTTATTCCGATTCAGTGGAGCGTTGACTCCCTTGACTGGAAAGGTATAAGTGCTCAGGAGATAACTACTAGGATAATAAATAACGCGAAAAGTGGTTCCATTATTTTGTGTCATAACAATTCAGACCATATTTTGGATGCACTACCAATGATACTTGATAGACTTACAGCACAGGGCTACACCATTTCATCTGTTGGTGAACTTATATACAAAGAAAACTATGAGATTGACAGACAAGGTGTACAAAAACTCAAAAATTAAGGAGAAATTTTATGAAGTACGAACTATTGTCAAATAATAAGGTATTGTTACAAGGAAAAATTTTGACAGAACCAAAGTTTAGTCATGAAAGTTTTGGAGAAGCATTTTACGAAATTAAACTTGAAGTAAAGCGTCTTTCTGAACAATGTGATATTATTCCTATCACGATTTCAGACAAACTACTTACAAAAGATATGGTAGTCGGAAGCACTTTGGCAATCAAAGGGCAATTTAGAAGTTACAACAAAGTTGAAGGTCAAAAAAGCAAGCTTATGCTTACGGTGTTTGTCAGAGAAATTATTGATTATACAGAGGATATGAATCCAAACATAATTGAAATAACAGGCTATATTTGTAAGACACCAACATATCGCACAACTCCATTCAAGCGTGAAATATGTGATGTCTTAGTTGCTGTCAATAGAGCATATAATAAATCTGACTATTTGCCATGTATAGCATGGGGAAGGAATGCTAGATTTGTCAAAAATTTAGAAGTTGGCAAAAAAGTGAGTTTAGTGGGCAGAATACAATCTAGAGAATACCAAAAAAAATTAGAAAATGGTGAAGTTGAAACCAAAATCGCCTATGAAGTTTCAATAAATAAAATAACGGACGATGCAAGCGAATTTGAGAGTATGGATGATGAGGTGTTGTCATAAGGCAACATCTTTTTTATTTTAAGCGTTAGGGAGAATTATTTTTTATTTAGAGCATCAATAAGATTTAATACATTTTTTTTGCATTGCCTTTAATTACAACTCTTGAACAACTTTGCAATGCTTTCGGCATAACTATTTCGGACTTTTTTAAAGAAAACACATTTCCCAAAAAATTACATCAGTACTAAGTACAATATGCTATCAACTGAAAACTGTAAAATCTGATACTAGGTCATTAGTGCTCGATTAAAAGATAACAAACTTATAGCTATTCCTGCAGTGGCAGAAAAAATAAAAAACAACGAAATAGAAGTCAATCAAACAAATAGTCAACAAATAAAACGACTATATTTATCGAATAAAAAAGAAGAAAAAAATTTAAAGATAAGATTGTGAAGTTAGCAGAAATAGATGAAGAAGAAAATACAAAATTCAAGTTGACGATTTTTGTAGTCATAATCATAGTAATTATGTTAATTTCGCTTGTTATGCTAATTACATAAAAAAATGAGACTCTTATGTCTCTATTTTTTAAATATTAGATTATAATAATGTTTTAAAAGTTTGTAGGTTTTGCGTTTTTTTAGTGATGATAGTGCATCAAGTGCCCAAGTGTAATATAGTTTAATTTCATTTTTTGAGCCATTGAACCTAGTCCATGCATTTTCAAAATACAGCGTGTCAAGGTAGATACTTCTAAGGTTGCTTAGTTTGTCGGCAAGGTTGACGAGCTTTGCACGCTCATCGGCAGTTTTTAGTTTATTCATATGTAATTTTTTTCTTTTAAGATAGGGAAGTGATTTATTTTCACTATCAATTAAAACCAATTTTGCAACATCACTTCCAAACTTGTTTTCTATTTCGGCAAGTTGTGTATTAGTATCTTCAATAGTGTCATGAAGTATGCCTACAATAATGGTTGTTTCATCGGCATTTTCTTCTTTAAGTATTTGAGTAACTTCATACAAATGTACTATATACGGTATTTTGCTACCTTTTCTAAATTGTCCGCTATGTTTTTCTGAAGCAAATGCAAATGCTTCATCATATTTTTTTTGAAAATCTTTTGAAATATTCATTTTTTCTCTTTGTTTACTTCCACTTTGTATAAACCATGCATATTACAATACTCATAAACGCATAAAACATCTTCTTTTTTTACAACAAACTTTGCCACTGGTTTTGACGTTGGATTAAGACGCTTTAAAAGATACCCATCTTTTAACTCCACTATCACAAAATTTATGTAGTGATCTTTCAACATTGGATGCAAAACTTCGCCAACAGTTACAGTTAGTTCTTCGCCATTAAAATCTAGTTTTGGCAAGTGCTTTTCAAGTGCGCCATCACTCTGCATTGGTACAAGTTCAGTCATTTTTTCGCCACAACAAACAAGTGGCACTTTATTATCCACAATCTTTGTTGCCACATTTTTGCAATGATTACATAAATAAAACTTTAACATTTTTCACCTCCAAATTTATTTTGAAATACTTTTATGCATTCACTGATTGTTTTTTTTGCAACAGTCGCACCTCCAGCAGTTAAAATTTTGACTTTTTTATTTTCCAGCTGTTTGTAAACAGTTAAAAAATGTTCAAGTTCATTTAATATATGCTGAGGCAGTTCACTTATATCTTTATATGAATTATATTGTGGATCTCCAAAAGGTATAGCAATAACTTTTTCATCCACTTCATCTTTATCTGTCATATTCACAATTCCTATAGGATAACATCTGACCAAGCTTGCCTTTTCAATGGGTTGGCTACAAAGGACAAATACATCTAATGGATCTCCATCGCCGGAGAGTGTAAGCGGTATAAAACCATAATTCATAGGATAGTGCGTACTTGTATAAAGTACACGATCCAAAATAATTAAACCTGTCTCTTTATCTAGTTCATACTTATTTTTGCTTCCTTGTTCAATCTCAATAAAGGCAATAAAATCTTCAGGTTTTATTCTATTTTCATTAATATCTTTCCAAATGTTCATATTTTCTCCATAAAGATATTGACAATTTTATCTTTTTTTGTCAAGTGCTTGTAAAAAGTTGTAAAATTATCATTAAAAAATGTATAATAATCTTAAAAGGAGAACTGATGAACAATATAACAAATATCAGAGCACGACAAATTTTGGACTCAAGGGGAACCCCAACCATTGAAGTCGATGTTTATGTTGATGACAAATTAACTGGAAGGGCAAGTGTACCATCAGGTGCGTCAACAGGCGCATTTGAAGCCATAGAACTGCGGGATGGCAATCAAAAAATATATTTTGGCAAATCGGTATTAAAAGCGATTGAAAATGTAAATGAGATAATAAAACCAGCACTCTTGGGCGAGAGTGTATTTAAGCAACGCCAAATTGATGAAAAAATGCTCGCTCTGGATGGTACAGACAATAAAAGTGCACTTGGGGCTAATGCTATATTGGGTGTTTCACTTGCAGTTGCAAAGGCCGCCGCAAATTTGAAAGGGATGCCCTTATATGAATACTTAGGTGGAGAAGATGCGCATATTCTTCCTGTGCCTATGATGAACATAATAAATGGCGGTAAGCACGCAGACAATAGTATAAACATTCAAGAGTTTATGATTATGCCCGTGGGAGCAAAAAATTTTAGTGAAGGCCTTAGGTGGTGCTCAGAAGTTTATCACAGTTTAAAAAATGTTTTAAAAGAAAAAGGTCTGGGTACAGCGGTGGGTGATGAAGGTGGATTTGCGCCAAACCTTAAAAATGATGAAGAGGCTTTTGTTTGTATAATGGACGCCATAGAGAACGCAGGGTATAGACCAGGCAAAGATTTTAAACTTGCAGTTGATGTTGCATCCACTGAAATGTACGATGAAGCCAAAAAAATGGACAAAACTGGCAGTTACTACTTTTGGAAAACTGGCAAACTGTATTCTGCTGATGAAATGATAGAGTTTTGGAAAGAGATGATAAAAAAATATCCAATAATTTCGATAGAGGATGCACTATCCGAAGAAGATTGGGAAAATTGGAAAAAACTTACCAAAGCACTTGGAAAAAAAGTTCAACTAGTTGGCGATGATCTTTTTGTTACAAATGTTAAACGCCTTCAAAAAGGAATAGACTTAGGCATTGCCAACGCAATACTTATAAAGGTCAACCAAATAGGGACTTTAACAGAAACTTTTGACGCAATAAATCTTGCAAAAGCACATGGTTATAATTGTATTATATCTCATCGCAGTGGCGAAACCGAAGATGTAACTATTGCAGACATAGCGGTTGCTCAAAACTCAGGACAAATAAAAAGCGGTGCACCTTGTAGGACAGATAGAGTTGCAAAATATAATCAACTGCTAAGAATAGAAGAAAACCTTGGGAAAAAAGCAAAATATATGAAGTTGTAAATTAATTATACTCGCAAATTTAAATTTTATTTTAAAAGTCGCGAGTATTTTTTATGATTTTTGTATTTTTTAATATATTTTGCAAACAATTTTATTGTAGGTGAAATATGAAAAAAGAAGAATACAAAATTTTGCTTGATACAAACAGTCTCTATACCAATAATCGTTCTGCTGTATTGGTTTCAAGTTTTGTTGTGTGGGTGTGTGTTTTTATTGCGATGTTATTTCCACTTTTTGGTTTTGGTCTTTCTTTCTTTTTGATGTGCACATTATGTATAGGATTTAAAAAAATTGTGCTTGACATAATAAGAGGTTATGACTTCAAGGTAGAAAATGTATTTGATTATTATATTCATTGCCTTTCTGCATTTTGTTTAAGAGTGTGTAGTATAGTTCTTATATTTTTATGGTCGCTTTTATTAATTGTTCCGGGGATAATTTGTGGATTGAATTATGCACTTACACCATATATTTTTGCAGATCAGCCGAATATTGGAACGATTGCTTGCCTTGAAAGAAGCAAAAATTTAGTTTATGGACATCGTGCAGAACTTTTGATAATTTTTTTAATGGAAGCACTATTTGTTGTCTTGGTGGCAACACTGGCAAGTTGTTTTGTGATAATATTTAACTTTGTTGTGGCTATGCCAATTTGGTTTAATGTTTTAATCCCAATAATAATAACACTATTTTGTTTTTTTGTGGTAATTCTTCCTTATTTTGAAATGCTTATCGGGAATTATTATGTGAATTTGTTACAAGTGGAATCAACTAAAAAAAACATAGGCAAAAAAAGTACCAAAAGTGTTAGCACAAAAAAATAATTTTTGTTATAATATCTAAAAAGGATACCATATGGCAAAAATTATTAAAAAAATTGACGATGATTATGAAATGACGGCGGATGATTATAAAAATGCTTTTTTGCTCCGCCGTGCGAGTATTTCCAAGAAAACATATGGAAAAGGATCTATTGAGATTGAAGATATTTATGCTGAGGCTTATATCGACCAATGTGCACTTGCTGCAGGCGGAGATGTTGTCGCACAGGATTTGATATCGTATTGGTTCAAACATGGCAATCCGGCACTTCCTGAAAATGTGGAACTTTCATACAAATGGCAGTTTTTGGCAGGAGCAGGTGGAAATAAACACACGATAAACAAACTTGCGTTGTTTTTAAATTATTCTTATGATACAATTTCTATGCAAGATTATTTTAAACAACTTGTGGAAGTTATTGGGTTGAATCAAGAGAACTATCAATCTCTTTTGGGGCAAGTTATTTGTCAGTACATTGTTGAAGATTTGAACATAAACGCCCTTGACTTAGCGAAGGCCAAAACTGTTGAAATCAAATTCAATCAACTCTCCATGCAACGTTTCACAGCATCACTCAATCGTGCAATGGTTAAAGTCCATGAATATTTTAGGAATTTATTAATAAAACATCAAAACTATTAGAGGTATTTAATGGAAGATAAAGAATTTGTAAAAATATATGAAAAAATTGTAGATGAAGAGCAGGATATTATGCAAAGCACTTCAAAAATAAAAACTGAAGTTAATGCACTTAAAAATGAATATTCAAGTGCAACTAATGTGCGAAAGCAAGAAATTTTAAACAGACTTGAAGAGCTAAATTCGGAACTTTTGATACTTGAAAAACGCACAATAAAAAATTCGTCTCGAGCAAAAAAATTAAAATCTATCAAATAGCACTATTGACTTTTTAATGTTGAGGTAATATACTTTAACTAAGATGAAAAAGTTTAAAAATAAAAAGGTTTTAGCCAATAAAAATATTTGGGAAATTGTCGACGGCAAAGCAAAGTTAAAGGATTCTGTTGATCCAAAAGATCTTGTCAGTGTTGTCATACCGGATGGGGTTAAAGAGATTGATGAAAATTGTTTTAAAAATTGCTTTAATTTGGAAAAAGTCGTTTTACCTTCTTCGGTTGAAACTTTTCATAAAGATTGCTTTATAGATTGCTATTATTTGGACTATATATATGTTTGTAATGCTAACAACAACATACCAAAAGCATTGCCTAGATGGATAAATTGTGTGGCAAAAACGAAAAATCGTTTTGTATTTTCATATGTTAGGTATGACGAAAATGGGCTAATAGATAAAAAGCCAAATAGTTATTATTTAAAAAGTCCACTACTTGCTAACTATTACATCAAAAATTTTGATAATCCTGAAAAATTCAAAAAGCTTGACATGATTAGAAGTCTTGGTTTAATTGAATATTTTTGCAATCGAAATAAAGATAATGTTTATGATGAAACAGTTGTTGACGATATGCTGAACAAAAATATCAAAAATTACAACCTTTTAATCAAACAACTTGGCGAGTTGTCGAGTCGTGTTTATAATAGTGAACTAATTCGTTTGTGCGATATTCTTGGTGTTTTTGAAACTAACCCTATAGAAACTAAAAGGATAAGTAAAAGTGGAAAAGAAATAGTTGAAAGGGTAGATTATGCACAAAAAGCCCGTGAGTTTATAAAGGAAAAATTAACGAAAGCATGTAATTTGTACTTTATGTTTGATTTTGACGAAAATATGAATGATGGTTTTAAAAAACCATTTGCTGATTTTATGTTTACTCACTTTGATGATGTTATTGCTCAGGGAGCAACATTTTTGCACAACTGTTACAATAGATTTGAAGAGGCTCAAGATGCACACACCAAAAATAAGGGAAGTTGTCGTCAACTTGCTCCAACAATAGACTTTTTCTTACAATACTTTGATGAATCAAAATTTGCTGGGGTAAATAAAGAAACTAAAAATATTAGCGACGTCATTGGAAAATATTATGATGATCAAACAATTTTTGATAGGGCTGTTCAAGTGGTTAAAGCCAATGCAAGCAACAATATCCCACAAAACATTTTGAAAAATGATTTAAAACAGAAACTTGATAGTGAGGCAGAAAAACAATTCAAAAAGCTCAAGACCAAAATATCAAAAATTGAATCAATAAATAAAGAAACTTTAACCATTCTTCAACAAGTGGCAGAATACAAATTTACATATGAATTTTTAAAGAAAAATGACGTTTTAAATTTAGTTCTTGGAAAATTGTGTAATTGCTGTGCACATCTTGATGGAGTGGGTGATGGTATTGCAATCTCTGCCATGCTTGAGCCTGACATACAAAACCTTGTCATAAGAGATGACTTTGGGAACATTGTTGCAAAAGCAACTCTTTATGTAAATAGAAAACAAGGCTATGGAATTTGCAACTCATTTCAAGTAAACACTAAAGTGATGTACAACTATTCGAATAGCATTGCAATTTATAACAAACTAAAACAAGGCCTTACAGATTTTGCGACAGAGTATAACAAAATTTACACACCAAAATTAAAAACAATAAATGTTGGAATGGGCCTAAATGATTTATCAGACCACATTAAAGAACATGATGTTGAGGCAAGCCATCTTTTAAAACCATTCAATTTCAAGAAGTATTCAAGACTTGGTGATGAAGGTTATGAAGGTGATGCCAAACTTGAACAATACACGGTGTGGAGTTATGACTAAACAAAGCTGAGGAAACAGTAAAAAAAGAAGTACATAATATGACAAAGGAACAACCACAAAAACAAAACAAAACA
>CALWPD010000017.1 GCA_944383335.1 uncultured Clostridia bacterium | reverse complement strand
GTATAGTCAAACTTTATACGAGTATTTTTCTTAACTACCATATTTAGTCGCCCTGAGAGTATGCGAAGGGCCCCATGAGATTCTTCGCTTCGCTCAGAATGACTTTTGTTTTTTTGTCATCCTGAGAATTGCCTACCTGACGGCTGACGAAGGATCTTGTGTATTAGATGAATTAATACAAAAAATACTCGTAAAATCAATCTTTTACGAGTATTTAAACTAATTCTATTTATCTTTCTTATCAAAAATGTTACTTAAAATTAACGCTTTAACTTCTGGCGGTAAATTTTTTATTTGGTCGGCAATAGTTTGTTTTTTGTTATCAGTTTGGACTAACTGTTCTTGGTCTTCAAGGTCTTCAACCTGAACATCTATATTTGAAATTGTTTTTATATCACCACTTCGCCTACCCCCACTACCATGACTTTTTGCTTCAAGTTCTTTAAGTTCACTTTCATCAGCAATAATAAATGGCTCGACAGTTAGCTTTTCATCAGATTGTTTATTATTTTGTTCTTCAATCTTTTTCTCCACCAAATCTTCGCCAAAACTTATGTCGGGATTCTCTTGTTTTACTGTAGGAGTTGGGATGTCTACCTTGGAATTATTCTTTTTAAAAAGTTTTTTTATAGCATTGATAATTTTTTGATAATTTATAAGAAAAACCGCTAACAAAAATGCTATTACACATATGATTATTATGTAAACCATATATAACTCCCATTAAACTTTTGGAGGCTTTTTTGTATTATTTTGCTCTACTCCAGCAATGGCGTTTCTCATTGCCGTGTCGGATGTAAGGTTTTGAATTTTATAATAATCCATAACACCCATTTTACCATTTTTGATGGCTTCTGCCATCGCCTTTGGAACTTCTGCTTGTGCTGCAAGCACCATAGCCTGCATCTCTTGCGTTTTCGCCTTCATCTCCTGCTCATGGGCTGCTGCCATTGCTCGACGCTCCTCAGCTTCGGCCTGTGCAATAACCTTTTTTGCTTCTGCAGAATCTTTCATAAGATCAGCACCAACATTTTTGCCAACATCAATATCTGCAATATCTATAGACAAAATTTCGTAAGCAGTACCCGTGTCTAAACCTTTATCTAAAACTTTTTGTGAGATAAAATCAGGATTTTCAAGGACTTCAGTGTGGGTTTCAGCAGAACCAACCGTTGTAACTATTCCTTCTCCAACACGGGCCAAAATTGTGTCATCTCCTGCACCACCAACGAGTCGTGCAATATTAACTCTCACAGTTATACGAACTTTTACTTTAAGTTCAATACCATCCTTTGCAACAGCTCCTATCCAATCAGTTTCCATAACTTTTGGAGTTACGCTATTTCTCACAGCCAAGTTGACATCACGTCCTGCAAGATCAATAGCTTTTGCAAGATCAACAGGCAAATTAATTTTTGCACTGTGGGCTGAAATTAAGGCGTTTATAACTTTTTGTATATCTCCGCCAGCAAGTTGGTGCGTTTCTAGTTCACTTATATCCACAGTAATACCTGCCTTTCTTGCCATTATGTAAGCATCCACAATAGGCGCAACCTTGATTCGGCGCATTTTCATACCAATAAGTCTAGCCATTGAAACATGCGCACCAGAAACAAGCGCCACAAACCAAGTTTTTATTGGAACTATGGCAAACATAAGCACAATTAAAATAACAAACACACCCAATAGCGCATATAGGGTGATGCTAAGCCATAGGTCAATAAGCATTAAATTTAACATAATTTTCTCCTTACTAATTTTTAATATGTTATTTTACTAACATAAATTATATTATTTTCAACTGCAACAACTTTAACAACATTGCCTTTTGGAATAATTCCACCTTTTGAACAAACCTCAAAAACATTGTCGCCTATTCTTACATTTCCAACAGGATGGCATTCAGTAAGCAAAATACCTTCTTTGCCTATAAGGTTTTTTAGTTTTTGTTCATCTTTTTCTCCATAATTGCTTGGGATTGAAGACTTATTTTCAACAATAGAAGTTTTACCCAAGAGCCCAAAACGAGCAGAATGTACAAAAAGCAAAAATATTAAAAGTGTAACCAATATTAAAATAAGTATTAAAATAAACACTTGAAGAGGCGAGCCATGACAAAGGGTTGCATTGACTACAACAGCACCGACCTCGCAAAGTATACCACTTATGCCAAATATGCCAAAACCTGGAACAATGGCTTCAATTATACACAAAACCATACCAATTACCATCAAAAGTATAGTTAGCCATGCAAATTCACCAGTGAAAATGGAAACAAACTCCTCCCATGCACTGCCTGCAAGAAGTATTGATAAATTCATATTACCTCCTATAAAACAGTTTCAAATGATTATATCATACAACATTTTAATTTGCAATACCCGTGTGTTAAACTAACGAACGTTTGTAAAAAAATAGGTACTGCTGCGCATAGCCTGCATTTTTACCAAAATATGAGACAAGATTACTTGACATCTTTTGTCTGTTTTCTCTCTTTTTAAAAATATCTATATAAACTTTTTCTATCCATGTATCCACAGGAAAACAGTCATAGCGACCGTAGCCAAAAAGCAAAATACAGTCTGCAACCTTTGGTCCAACACCACAAAGAGATAATAGCCATCTTTTTAGAGTAACAGTGTCATAATTTCGTGTCTCATCTAAGTTTACAGCATCAAGTTTTCGAATCGTTTTATATAAGTATTCTGCTCTGTAACCTGCCCCCATATTTTTGAAATCTTCCACTGTTATATCGTGAAGCCTAGCAAGCGTTGGGAAAGCATAATAATTTCCTTTGTTCTCGCCAAATGCTCGAATTTTTTGCATAGTGCTAATAATTCTTTTTATGTTATTATTCGCAGAAACTATGAAACCAATAATAACTTCTAAAAGGCTTTGTTTAAGAATCCTTATGCCAAACCCAAAATTGATTGCCTCTTTCATATAATCGTTTTTTGCAATTTCCTTTTTAATTGCACCATAGTCTGTGTCTAAATCAAAATAATTTACAAAATACTTTGTCTCATTTGTTTTTATGATATATTTTTTATCAACAAGTTTTACATTCGCAAATTTATCAAGAGAATATACATCATAATCATAATCTGCATTCTTTTTATATGTAAAAACTTGCCCACACTCAAGTATGTGAGAAATATTAAAATCTTTAGTATCATAAATTACTATTTTATCATTTTGTATTTCGTATTTCATTTATTATCCTTTGCTTCAAAATAATCAACACTTACTGTGCCATAATGTTTTGTGTCTATGATATCAAAATATTCTGTGTTTATTTGTATTGCTCCTAGTCTTTCACAAACAATTACGCCATCTTGGGCAAGTAAGTTTTTGTTATAAATTATTTCAAGGCATTTTTCATAATATCCAGACCTGTACGGCGGATCAAGAAGAATTAAATCGAATGGTTTGTCAAGCGACTCAAGAGCTTTATCAAATGATGAGAAAATAACTCGACATTTCTCATTGAGTTGACGCAAATTTGCCTTAGTAAGATTTATTCCTTCATGGCTATTATCTACAAAAATAACCTCTTTTGCTCCACGACTTAGTGCTTCAATCCCAAGCGCTCCACTTCCTGAAAAAAGATCAAGCACTCTTTTATTTGATACAAAAAACTGTAACTTTGTAAATATAGCCTGCTTGACTTTATCACCCGTTGGACGAATTAATATGCTTTTTGGAGCAAGGAGTTTTTTACCCCTGTATTTACCTGCAACAACTCTCATGATTTCAGTATAGCAAACTTTAGTTTATTTTTCAACAACTATGATATTATTTACTCTAGCGTTATTTAGCGCCGTTAAAACATCATATTCTGTTTCAAGAGTTCCTTTTGTCCATATGGAAGCATCAAAAAATACTGTTACTTCATCACCAACATTAATTTTTGAGTCGCTTACATCAATCATAAACATATCCATACAAATTCTGCCAATAACATTCAATTTTTGATTGTGAAAAAGAACAAAAAGGTTTTCAAAATTTCGTGGAATCCCATCAGCATAGCCAAGTGGTACAACGGCAATTTTTTTATTTTTTGTCATCTTTGTTTCCCCATATCCTACAAACTCACCCTTTTTGACACCGGTGATTTTTATAATTCGACTACTTATCTTTTGTATTTTTTTTACGCCATTTTCAAGATAGCCATAAAGAGCAATCCCCGTTCGTATATAGTCCACAAAATCTATTTTATAATCAATAAGTCCACTGCCACCAATGTGAATTATTGTATTTTTAAAATTAAACTTTTTAAATATTTTTAAATATTTTTTAAATATTTCAATTTGAGTATTTGTTATTTCTTTATTTTTACAATCAAAACAATGTGTAAAAATTCCGCCTAATATAATTTTTGGATTTTTTTTTATGAATTTTAATATTTTTATAAATTGGTGTTTTGTCTTTATTCCAAGTCTATTCATTCCCGTATTTATCTTTAAATGTATATTTATTTTTTCATTAAGTTTTGCAATTTCTTTTAACTGAGAAATATTGTCGCAAGTTATGCAAATATTTTCTTTGGCAGCTTTTTTAAAATCTATACAATAGCCCAAAACAAGTAAATTTATATTTTTATTTATTCTTCTAATTCTTATTGCTTCTTGCAAATTTTCTGTAGCAAAAAAGTTGCAGTAAGGTGCAAGTAACCTTGTAATATTTTCAGCACCATGTCCATATGCATTTGCTTTAACAACTGCAATAATTTTATGCTTGGATCTTTCGCATAATAGTTTATAATTATATATTAAATTTTGTGCATAAATGTATCTTGTTGAAAAATAATTCATTGATTATATATATGATAGATCAAATAAAAAATTGAATTGACTATGTGAATCTTTTAATTTATAATATCCTTATGAAATATTCTCAAGCAATTATCAACGCAAGAAAAATCAGAAGATTATCACCTGTTGATGCCCTTGCAAAACAAATTGAAGAAGTGATTTTAAATAATACACCTGCTTTCCTTCACGAAAGAATTTTGAACAAACTCGGAGATTTAACTCTTGATGTTAAATATGACTTGACAAGTTCTGAATTTTTGGAACAGGCGAATACAGTTATGATAAAAATCGATGCTATAAATAACTTAGACGTTTTTCTCCATGAAGTTATGCATGCTATAGGTACAACAAAAACTGATAACGGATACAATATTGGACTAAACAAGCGATCCAATTATGTGATTGACAACGAACATACTCTTACAACAAATTTCGGATATGGTGCAAATGAAGGTTTAAACCAGCATTACACTGAAGGTTTTTTACCAGCCATTACTAATTTTTCCGAAGTTGCCGAATGTTATAGTTTTTGTGCAAATATTATGTCATCCCTTGAAAAGCTGATTGGTAAAGAAAAATGCCAAGATGCACACTTTTCAGGCAAGGGTTTAGATGCACTGCTAACATATATGCAAGAGGCTTTTTATTTAAAAAATGAAAATAAAGCACTTAAATTTATTTTATGCCTTGACGCATACATGCAAGTTTCAAAAACCCACCTCGCCTTTGGTATTTCTCATACATATGACACTCAACTACTCCTTGTTGAATGTTATAAGGCACTGATAAGTTTGGCACTTAGAAAGGCAAGACATGAAAATAAGGAAATAAACTTTTCTGATATAGTATCATTAGAACATTTAAAAAAGGAGAATTCTAAATACTTTATAAAAAATCTTCAAAGTTGTTTAATACGATTTTTCTATACCGAAAAAGAATATGTAAACCACCACAAACCCTCGGGATTTATTGGCCTTCGTGAAAAATCTATGATTGATTATGCCAATATGCTATACAAAATTTTTTTCACAACTGGAAATTTTAATACTGTTTCACTTCCTGAAGAAGTGAAATGTGGCGAATTTTACAATCACTTACTGTTAAGTTGTATGGTGTATGATAGTACTGGAAGCATTTGTCCATTGTTTATGAGCGATTTTTCAAAAGAACTCACTGTGAATATTTTCGATAGGAATACCAAATTTGTTCCAAACAAACAAAGTGAATTTGTTCAACTAGTAAAAGAAGTGTTGGCATCGAGAAAAAGTGTCAGATGTGGAGCAGAAATTGATGATGGCCATATTATTGAAAGTACTAAAGATATTGATTTTAATCTATTTTTAATTGATAGTGCACCAGAAACGTATAAATCTATTTTACCACAAGTCGATAAAGAGATATTTAAAAATAAAAAAATTTTGAATAAAATATTTGATAAAATTTTAACATCAAATTTTGAAAAAATAAAATTTATAAAATCTTTACCTGATGATCTTAAACAAAATAAAATTGTACAAAAACAAATAAAAGAAATAAACTCGAAACTAGAGAAAGAACACAATTTGTAATTTAAACATTTGACAATATTATTAAAATATATTAATATAAGAATGTAATAATTGCATTTTGCGGAAGTGGCTCAATGGTAGAGCATTGCCTTCCCAAGGCAACGGTTGCGAGTTCAAATCTCGTCTTTCGCTCCAAAAAAAATTGCCCACACTTTGGGCAATTTTTTCATAAAAAGACAAAAAATTAATTAAACATATTAAACAAAATCGGTAATTTATTTACAAATGTTGGCAAAACTTTTTGGATTAAGGCACGCACCGCCAACCAAAAGACCACTTACACCTTTTATTTTGACAAATTGTGTAAAGTTGTTTTCATTTATGCTTCCACCATAAAGAATAGTTATTTTATCATAATCGCGGATTGAAAAACTATCTGAAATTATGGATTTTATATCAGTTATTGCACTCTCTACTTCTTTTACATTTGGTGTTTTACCTGTTCCTATTGCCCAAATAGGTTCGTATGCTATGATAATATTTTTGAGTTCGTTTTCATAAAGTCCTTTTAGTGCTATATCAAGTTGACGCTTAAGCGAAAGTTTAGTCTTTTTAGTGGAACGCTCATATTTTGTTTCGCCGACACATAAAATGACTTTAAGGTTCACTGCCAAGGCTCTTATTATTTTTTGATTTATGCTTTCGGCAGTTTCTTTGAAATGTCTTCGTGTTTCGCTATGTCCAACAAGTGTACAAAACGCACCACAATCTTTAACCATTACGCTTGATATTTCTCCAGTATATGCTCCACTTTCTTCGCTTGAAATATTTTGCGCACCAAATTTGATATTTGTTGTACTAAGCCTTTGGTTTGCAATATGAAAATGAGTTGCGGGAAGGCAAAATATTATGTTTGTTTTACTTTCTCTTATCCTTGGTAAAAATTCATCCAAGTATGAACCAAACTGGGTTGGAGTTGTATTCATCTTAAAATTTCCCACGACAAATTTTTTCATAATCACTCCTCAACATCGCTTATAACATCAACTCCCGGCAAACTTTCACCAGCAATAAGTTTTAAACTTGCACCACCACCAGTGGAAATATGATAAATATACTTATCAAGTTTTAATGCATGCAGCGCCGCTATACTGTCTCCGCCACCCACAACTGTCTTTCCTTTGTTTTTAGCAACCGCTTTTGCAATTTTTTTAGTTCCGTTTTTAAATGAGTCATATTCGAATACACCCATTGGCCCGTTCCAAATCACAGTTTTTGCTTGCTTGATTTTTTTAACAAAAAGTTTAATTGTTTTTTTACCAATATCAAGCCCAACAAGTGGATCAGGAATATCTTTTGTCGGTATGTTGATTACCGTTGCATTTGGACTAAGTACAGTTGATGTTATGTGGTCAACTGGAAGGATAATTTCCTTTCCGTTTTGCTGTGCTTCACTTAGAATTGACTTAGCATCTTCAAGACATTCCTCTTCATAAAGCGATTTGCCTATGTTGGCACCCTGTGCCCTTAAAAATGTATATGCCATACCTCCGCCGATGAGAACAGTATCACAAAGTTTGATTAAATTATGAACAACCGCCAATTTATCGCTAACCTTTGCTCCACCCAAAATGGCAACAAAAGGATGTTCTGGCTTTTCTAAAATTGCGGATATAGTGTTTATTTCATTGCCCATCAAAAAACCAACAGCATTTGGAAGTAGTTTTGCAACACCATAAATTGATGCATGTTTCCTATGTGCTGTACCAAATGCATCATTTACATATATATCTGCGAGTTGAGCAAGTTTATTGGCGAATATTGGTGAATTTTCTTCTTCTCCTTTATAGAACCTTATATTCTCAAGAACAAGAACTTCACCATCTTGTAATTCATCAGCCATTTTTTTTGCCTGCTCACCTACCGCAGTTGGTGAAAACCTTATTTTGCAATGAAGTACTCCAACCAAATACTTTGCGATTACGATTGTTGAAAGTCTTGGATTTGGTTCACCTTTTGGCCTGCCAAGATGAGTACAAATTATAACTTTCGCACTGCGAGATATCAAATACTTTATTGTTGGCAATTCTTTTATAATTCGACTGGCATCTGTTATATTCCCACTGTCATCAAGAGGAACATTGAAATCCACTCTTAATAGAACTCTCTTCCCCTTAACATCTATATCTTTAATTGTTCTTTTCATCACATCCCTCGCTTTTATTATATTGTATAAAATATTTAAAAAATTGCAAACATTTTTTAACAAAAAGCAACGCTATATACTTTTTCCAAAATTTTTATACTTTCGTTTAAATTTTTTGTGGTAGCAAGTTCAAGGCGATATTTTGATGCTCCCGGAATATCTCGAATATACCATAAAAAGTGCTTTCTAAGTGTGATACATAGTTCATTATCAGAATACAATTTTCGTAAAGTATCGATATGACATTTTATTGCCTCAAACTTACTTTTTATTTTTATGCCTTTAAGCTCGGAAAAAATCCAAGGCCTACCAAGCGCCCCTCTACCTATCATAACTGCATCTACACCAGTTTGTAACATTTTTTGGTATGTAACATTATCCACAACATCTCCATTGCCAATAACTGGAATTGAGACACTTTGTTTAACCTTTTTTATTGTTTCATAATCCACATTGCCACTGTACATTTGCTCTCGTGTTCGTCCGTGTACTGTTATAGCAGAAATACCATTTTGTTCGCAAATTTTTGCAACTTCTACTGCTATATTTTCATCCACATCAAAACCAATGCGAATCTTTGCGGTAATTGGTTTTGTTGTTGCGTTTGTACAACTTTTACAAATCTCAGCAATTTTGTCAAAATGCTTTAAAAGAGCACTTCCATCACCATTTTTAACAATTTTTGGTGCTGGACAACCAAAATTGATATCAATGATATCAAACTTTGCAAGCAAAGGACTTTGTACTGCCTTTGCTAAAGTATATGGATCGTGGCCAAAAATTTGAACAACCTTTATATCTTCATTGTCAGCAGTTTCAAGAAGTTTTTTCGTGTGAGAGTTCTCGTGCAAAAGAGCATTCGCATTTATCATCTCAATATATGTAAGGTCAGCACCATACATTTTACAGACCTTCCTAAAGCCAATATCATTCACTCCTGCCATTGGCGCTAAAAATAATTTTCCTACTTCTATATCTTTTATTTTCATGATAGTATTTTACTATTATTTTTATATTAAATCAATCTTTTACTACACTTAAAAACAATAACTTTCTTGGGTGGAAGATATGTCTTTGAGTTTGTGTGCGGATTAAAAAACAATCTTTCTTTATATTGTTTAAAATAAAAACTACCAAAATTTTTCAATTTTACTTTTTCACCTTTAAATAATATTTCTTTTAAAAGATCCAATGTTATATCTAAATTATTTTCGACAATACTCCTTGGCATATTAATTCTATTTTTTAACTCGTCAACAAATTGTTTTTTATTCATATTTAATTTTATTTACATTTTTAGTTTTATTAAACATATTTTTTATTTCTTTTATTGAAATTATTTGAAATATAAAGCAAATTGTAAAATATATCACCAGTGCTATAAAAACAATTAAAGCAACTTTTATATATTCATTTGTTAAAATATATTTATTAGCCAGCAGGGTGCAAATAAACATAATAATTGAAGCAAATATTGGAACTAAAATATTTTTTAATTTCAATTTTATCTGTACATTTTTCCTTGTCAAAAATAAAGATATGATACACGAAATTCCTTCAGCGAAAGTAGTGGCTATTGCAAGTGATAAAATATTTAAGTTTGTAAATACAATCAATATAACAAAAGATATTGTTTTTAATAAAAACCCAATTCCTTGCGACAAAAGTGGCAAATAAAATTTACCAAGGCTATTTAAAATACTATATGAAACTTGCGCTATAGAAAGATAAATTATATTAAAAGCAGAAATTTGAAGATAATAAATAGCCAATTTTTTATAAATTGCTTCAATAGCAGGAAAAAATAAATTAATTATGTTTGGCGCAATACTTATAAAACCCAGCGCACATGGAATACATAGCAGCCAAACAAAAAAATATGTTCCACCCACAACATCTTTTGTGTTCTCGCCTTTTTCAAGCATAAACACAAGCGCTGGCAAAAATGCTGTGCAAATTGTGCCAAAAAGTAGTACCGGAAAGTTAATAAACGGACTCACCATACCAGTGGCTATTCCAAAAAGTGATGTCGACTGTAAGACAGAAAAACCCGTATAAGTCAATAAATTTATTACTAAAAAACTGTCAATGCAGGATGACAAAGGCAATATTATTGACGCTAAACTTAATGGAAAAAATTGAAAAAATACATTTTTTAAGTATTCAGCTTTAATATATGATTTTGAACATCTTTGTTTATACTTTTGATATAGTAAAAACATAAAGATAAATGTTATCAATTCGCTTATGAACACGCCCAAAAATGCACCGGCTACAGCATAAATTAATCCGAATTTTCGTAAAACAAGCGCACCCAAAAGTCCAAAGCCAAGTTTGCAGAATTGTTCCAAAATCGTTGCACCGGCATTGTATGACATTGTTTCCATGCCTTGAAAATATCCCTTGTATACACATGTTATACTTGAAAAGATAATACTTACCGCAACTGTTAAATATCCAAGATATGCAGAAGAATTGCCTTGCAAAATGGCAAGCGGTTTCGAAAATAGTATCAAGATTAAACAAAAGAACAAAGAGATAACTATACTTAAAAATATGCAATTTTTTATGAGTATTGATATTTTTTCTTTTTCACCTCTTGCACGAAAATATGCAACGCGCTGTGCCACATAGGTAGGCATTCCACCAGTTATTGCAACTAAAAACAAGGAATAAACAGGAAAAACCATTTGATAAAGACCGATCCCCTCTGTTCCCAAAATGTTTGATAGTGGTATTCTATAAAGCGCACCAAGCATTTTAGATATAAGCATACACATGCTTAATATTAAACTGTTTTTTATGTAGGACTTCATACGATTATTTTTTGAAGATTGGCAATCTTTATGCAAAATTTTTTTGCTCTGGCTATTTACAAAGAGTATTTTATGTGATATATATATTGTAATAATTTAAGGAGAATAATATGGCAGGACAAACAAGAAAACCAACACCTATATATGTTCCACTTTCAGTAATTGATGCAAACATAACTGGAGAGGAATACATTAAATTTAACGAAAAGGTTATAACGATTATCACAGAAATGTGTTCTCGTGGAAGAATCACACCAAAGACCGCAACTGAAATTGAAATCATGGATGACACCGACAAACAAAAAGCATATTTGACTAAACTTGTCGCAATCCTTAAAGATAAGGCTTCGGATAAAAGAGTAAAATATAATTTGGCAAGTTTTGGAAAATTGCTCATGGATCATAGAATTGTTATTGAGCAAGCGTATGTTGACAATAAAATGCTCAACTGGACTGAATTATTTCAAGCACTTGTTAAAGACAATTTCTCATTTGATGAATCGTCCTTGGCGGTACTTTTGCTTCAAGAATCTAAACGCATAAGAGATATGGATAAAAGAAACGGTTTATCAAAATAGTTATAAAACAAAAAATCAGCCCTATGGCTGGTTTTTTTGTATTAAAATGTAAACTCTGCATCTTTGCCTTGCTTGTTTATTGTGTCATCGTCTGCACTTTGAACTTGATTTTCCTTTCTATCTTGAACAACAGACCAAACTATTCTAGTGTTAAGCGTTGAAGATGTATTCTCCATTCTTTCATATCTACTTTCATTGGATTCTCTTGACAATGCACTCCTTGCACCATCAACAAAACCTTTATGAAAGGAAGGACGACTTTTCTTTTCTTTTTGAGATTTAATTATAGGTTCTTCTTGTTTTGGGCTTATTGGTTGAGAAACTTGAGAAGGAGTGTATTCGAATTGTATGTTTTTTAAGCCTAAATCAAACAATTTTGCTTTGCCACCACTACTTTTCTTTTTTCCGCCGCCGCCACTTTTGCCACCGCTTTTCTTTGAGGCTCCAGCTGCTTTAGAGGATGATAATGCTTTGATCTTGGTGGCTTTGTATTTATTCATATAATCCTTGTTTAATTCATCCAAATATTTTTTTGTGGCATCATTAAACTCCGTGTAATGCTTCATCACTAAAGTATCAAGTATCTTTTTTACTTCATAAAAATATTTTGCCGTGTTTTTGTCGATTTTTAAATTTGAAATTTTTTCTTTGTATAGTTTATAAATCACACCAAACTGTGCAGTATTCTTTAGCACTCTGAGAACATTGTTTATATATTTTCTATTCTCATTACCCATATTTAAAACCATAATTTGAGATGATTTTTTATTACCATTTAATATACTGGCAATTATATCATTTTCATCTTTTATTGACTTTCCCTCACCTAAATCTTCAATAGTATAAAGATTGAAAGCTTTTTTTAATGCATCAAGGAAAGTGGAATCGTTCTCATGAGCAAAACTAGCAATAAATGTTACAAGTTCAGTTTTGTTGCCAAAATTTTCATAATTTTCAACAAGGTACAAAGATGCATATCGTTTGTTATCTAGACTGTCATCAACATATTTTATCAAAAAATTGATTTTATACTCAGAAATTTGAGCATAACACATAATATGGTCAAGAGTGTATTTTGTAATCAATTTTTTTGTTTTTAAAAGTTCTGTTATTACATTTGATGGCACTTTGTATTTATCATCTTCGTTAAAATTGCCCAAAAGTGCTCCACTTTCTACTTCATTATCTCTTAAAAATTGTTGATAACTTGGCATTTTGCCTCCTTTTTATTTCAAAGACAAATTCTCTAATTTTTTTTGCTGGTCATACTTTTGTAGTTGTTCTATCATTTCTTCAATGTCGCCATCCAAAAATGTGTCAATGTTATACATAGAATAATTTATCCTATGATCTGTTATTCTGCCTTGTGGGAAGTTGTATGTTCGAATTCGCTCACTTCTGTCCCCTGTTCCAACTTGATTTTTTCTATCTTGGCTATATTTGGAATCAATTTGTGATTTGTAATAGTCATAGAGTTTTGATTTTAGTATGTTCATTGCTTTTTCACGATTTTTTATTTGCGATCGCTCATCTTGACAAGCAACAACAATTCCAGTTGGTAAGTGAGTAATTCTTATGGCACTTTCTGTCTTATTTACATGTTGACCCCCAGCCCCACTTGACCTATATGTGTCTATTCTTAAATCTTTATCTAAAATTTCAAAATCTACTTCTTGCATTTCTGGAAGAACTGCGACGGTAACAGTTGAGGTATGTACACGCCCCTGACTTTCGGTCTCGGGAACACGCTGAACACGATGTACGCCACTTTCATACTTAAGCTTGCTGTAAACATCTGTACCTTTAATGGTAATACTACACTGTTTAAGTCCTCCAAGTTCAGTTTCCTCAAGTTCGTTTACTTCAACCATCCAAGCCTCACGCTCGGCATAACGAATATACATATTCATAAGTTCACTTGCAAATAGTGAGGCTTCTTCACCACCAGCGGCTGGACGAATTTCTAAAATCACATCCTTATCGTCATTTTCATCTTTTGGAAGTAACAAAATTTGAAGCCTTTCATTTAACTCTTGAATTTGTTTTTCCGTATTTACAACATCTTCCTTAAAAGCCTCAATAATTTCCGGATCAGTCTCAACTTTGAGAATGTTTTTGCTGTCTTCTAAATTTTTTTGAAGTTTAACAAGTTCATCATGACAATTCGCAATTTCTTCAATGCTACTACGCTCTTTAACCAGCTTTTGCCAACGCTTGTTGTCTGCAATAACTTCTGGATCAATCACAAGTTTTGTCAATTCATCGTATCTTTGTTTTATCTTTGTTGTTTGTTCTAACATAATCTATTCCTTTTTATTTTTTTGTGGCATAAACCACTCTATTTATTTTATTATAATCCTTCACAATGTTTATGTTTTCAAAATTTTTTTCCAAAAGTTTTGCAACATCAGAACTTTGTCCTTTGCCAACTTCAAAAAAAATTTTTCCACCTTTTGTTAAAAACTTAGGTGCATTTGAAATAATATTTTTATAAAACATAAGCCCATCTTCACCACCATCAAGAGAAATGCGAGGATCAAAGCTTTTGACCTCAATATCCAAACTGTCAATTTCATCAGAAGGGATATATGGTGGATTGCTGACTATTATATCAAATTTTTTTATGCTTTTCAAGTTTAAAAACAAATCGGATTTTTTAAAGGTTATTTTCACATTGTTTTTTTCAGCATTTTTTTGTGCTATGTCTAGCGCCCGTGAAGATATGTCTGTTGCAAAAACTGTGGCATCGGATTTTTTTGCCAAAACAACAGCAATTATGCCACTACCTGTGCACAAATCTAAAACGCGCATTTTCCCATTTATGTTTTTTAAAACAGTTTCAACCAAAATTTCAGTTTCTTGTCTTGGAGATAATACATCTTTGGTTACTATAAAATCGTAGCCATAAAAGTTGGTATGACCAAATATTTTTGTGATTGGCTCACCACTAATTCGTCGTTTAACCGCATCTTCAATCTGTTTTCTTTGCGATTGTTTTATTTTTGTTATAAGCCTAAGCTTTCCACGTTTAACATTAAGCACTTCACAAATAAGAAAATCTAATTCACTATCTCCTGTTATACCCGCATTTTTTAATTTTAATTTGCTCTCTGCATATATGGATGAAAAACTAACTTCTCCATCTTTTAAGTCTTCAGTATTCACAACATTCCTTTTCTTTGTGTTCATAAATTTTACTTCACTGTATGCCGAAAGTGCAATATAAACTTCTGTGTTTGTGGGTTTTTCATTGACCAAAAATGAGGTAATAATACAACTCTTTTTGAGCCAAATCAGTTGTGTATTGTCCAGCAAAAGAAGTATTTCATAACTAATTGTAAAACAAAGTAAACAAATAAGCAAGTTTATAATAGGTTTTAAAAAATTATTTGCCGTAAACCCAACAAAAGACAATACAATAAAACTAAAACAAAATCCAAAAACAATATAATTTAAAAAGTTTGTTGGTTTATGGTACACTTCGTCTGTTATAAAATTTCCACAAGAATTAAACCTATAAAACTGTCTGAACGGTGTTAAATACTTAACTGTTAATAAAATAGCATAAACAAGTGCAACTTTAATTGCTGCCACAACAAATCTTGTTAACAATTCACTTTGTATATAACCTGTCAAAAAAACAGAAAGTCGCATTGGAACATATCCAAATAAAAAAAGCGAAATGGCAAGAGCCACAATGATAAAAACTGCCACTAGAATATATCTAAATGAAACATTTAGAGATTTTGAAGCACTTTTTATTGTACCGCTTTCTTTAAATTCAAAAGGCATTTTGATTAGATTTTTGATAAAATAATACAATCCAAAAACTAAATACTCCAAGCCCCTCAAAAACACGACATTATGATAAATAATTTTTGCTTTATTTTTCTGTGAAATAATATGTGATTTACCACTTTGATCAACATAACTTATTGCACAATTTTTATTGTAATAAAAACCAACACCATATAAACAAGGAAGAGTGAATATTTTTCTCATAGATATATTATAAACTTTATTGGCACATTTAAAACAAAAAAACACGACCAATTAAGATCGTGTCAAAAGAAACTAAATATTGTGCGTTTTTTTGAATTTTTCCACTCTTCCGCCAACGTCAACAATTTTTTGTTTGCCAGAGAAAAATGGATGACATTTGTTGCAAATATCAACCCTTATTGTGTCGCCCTTGACACAAGAACCTGTTTTAAATGTGTTGCCACAAGCACAAGTAACTGTTACTTCATGATAATTTGGATGTATGTCTTGTTTCATAATGTTTCACCTTCTTAAATAATTTTGCTAGATAATGTTACCATATATAATCCTTGTTGTCAACCGAATTTTTGATATTGTTTAAAACAAATAATGCACACTTTCGCTCTATCTTCGTTTATCTCTCTTTTTATTATTTCTTTAATTGTTTGTCTCATACTTTTTATACCAAACATGTACTGTACTAAGACAATTTTAATTAAAGAAACAGGGTCATTTATTATGCTATGAAACATTATTTTTCTAAATACATAAAAAACAGACTGTAGTTTGTCTACAGTCTGAGGTCGCCGAATGGCGACCTTTATCTTTGTGAATTATTCTACTTTTTGCGTGATATTCGTCGATACCCTACCCCGGCTTTTTTGGAGCCCGATTATCCAGTCATCCTGAGAATTGCTTCCTTGATGGTTAACGAAGGCTCTCTCGTCAATCATGCACAAAGTCGATTAATTATTTGTTATTTCCATGGTGAAAGCTGCGCGGGCGGCGAGCCAGCCACGAAACACAACGCCGTCGACGATACCGCCACTACCGTTAACACCATACGCAAGACGTGAACCGGGCGAGCGGAGCCAATAGTAGTCATCACTTTCTGCTTTCCAGTCTCGGTCATTGTTGTCTGTAAATAGTGTATTAGCCTCTTTGTAACTTAATAGCCAGAATTTGTCTTCGTGTGTTTCTTCAAAAAAGCCTTCTTCTACAGTATATCCACCGTCTCCAGATATCGTTGGAAAAGGTACGTTGCCACCACTTGGACTATCATAATTATCTAAATACAAATCACTTAATGTCCTTGTTGTTATGGCTTTATATACAATATCATTCTCAGTGTCTATATTAAAGTCTGTGTACATGTTTGTATAATCATATTCCTTTGCTGCTTCAGCAGTTGTTGTTCCATAACTT
>CALWPD010000016.1 GCA_944383335.1 uncultured Clostridia bacterium | reverse complement strand
TATTCCTTGATTAGAATATTAAAGTTTAGTTCCCTAAATGACTGTGTGGCTTGGCACACCAGTAACAAAGTATTGCGACGCTTTTTGGTGGTCTAGGAGATTCTTCGTATTATTTTCTTGTCTTCCTGAGCGTAGCGAAGGATCTCATCCACCCCGTCGCCCTGACACACCTCACACCGTCGCCCTGAGCGTATGCGAAGGGCATCGACCATCAGTCGCCCTGAGCGTATGCGAAGGGTCTTTTTTTATAACGCTAATTTATCCTTTTTCAGTTAAAAATGAAAGTTTTTTTCTGATTCGACTAAGTGCATTGTCAATACTTTTGTTTGTTACACCCAGTCGGTTGGAAATATCTTTATAGGAATAACCTTTGAGATATAACGACAAAACTTTTTGCTCAAAAGTGGACAAACACGATATAATTTCGTTTTTTATGTTATTTAGGTTTTCATTGTGAATAAGTTTTTCATCTGGAGATGGACTTGTGGATGCTAACACAAGATTAACTTCTTCATCTTCTTTGGATTTTACTTCACCCTGACTTGTCAAAGTAAGGCTTTGATTTAAAAAGGAATTTTTTTTGCTATTTGCAATTTTTATTGCACTTTGTACATTTCGAGTGATACATAGATGAGCAAATGTCGAAAATGATGTTGAAGAAGAAAGGTCATAATTTGTGTATGCCTTGTAAAGTCCTATCATTGCCTCTTGCAAAAGGTCATCATATTCAGCACCAATCAAAAAATAGCTTCTAGCAATTTTACTAGCCAACTTTTTATATCTAGACATAAGAGCATCAAGCGCGAAACTGTCGCCCGCTTTGGCTTTTTGAATAAGTTCGTTATCAGTTAGCATCGTTGCCTCAATGCTTCATATATTGCAATGCCAGTTGCGACACTTGCGTTTAAACTATTTATTTTTCCATTTTGTTTTAAAGTGATTATTTCATCACAATTTTGTTTTAATAACCTTGAAACTCCGAAACCTTCACTTCCAACTACAATGGCTATATCTCCCCTTAGGTCAACATCATATATGTTTTTTCCACCAAGTTCTAAGGCATAAACCCAAACATTTTGCTTTTTAAGGTCATTTACCAAATTATTTAAATTACCAACTCGTGCAATCTTTATATTTGTTGTGGCGCCTGCACTTGTTTTAATAACAGTGTCATTAACTTGGCAAGCACGCCTATCTGGAATTACAACTCCGGTAACACCTGCACACTCGCAAGTTCGAATTATCGCCCCTAAGTTATGTGGGTCCTCAATGCCATCCAAAATCACTAAAAATCTTTTACCAACTTCGGCACTACTTAAAATATCTTCCACTGTTGAATATTCAAAGTTTGTGGTATCCAAAATAAACCCTTGATGATGGTTTGATTTTTTATCAAGGACAGCCTTTGGCACAAAATCAATTTTGACGCCCTTTTGTTTAGCCATAGCTATTAATTCATTGCTAACTTTATCATTTAAATTATTCTGAACCAATAGTTTGTTTATTGTCTTTCCACTATTTAAAATTTCTCTAACAACATTTTTCCCGTATACTATCACATTTCCTCCATTGAGAGTTTTAAAAACTCTTCAAGTTTTTCGTAATTTTGGCTTATATACCAATAGCCAACAAGTGCTTCAAAACAAGTTGCTTTTTTGTAATCAACCGATGAACTATTTTTTGCGCTATGGTGAATTTTTGTGTTGCGTGTTCGCCTAACTATTTCTTTTTCTTCCTCAGATAATTTATTATAAATTGTGTCCATCACTTTACTTTGATGAGTTGCTCGACAAAACTTACTTGAAAGTCTATGGTAATCATTTATTTTTTTTTCACCAAATTCTAAGACTTTCTCTCGAACAAACAAAGTATGCACAGCATCCCCAATAAAAGCAAGCTCAAGTGGTGTATAATTTTTTGCATTCATTGAATAATTACTCTCTTATTTTTTATAAGTATATACATTATCCACAATATTGTCAAATCTATGTCCGCCTTGAAAAATTTGATAATCCACCAAAATTGTGAATAAGTTATCCACATTTCCACATTTGTATATTTATTCATTTTATTGCTTAACTATAAATTTTTGACAAAATTTGGTTAAAAGTGGATAAATTTACTTAAGTTATCCACATTTCCACACTCTGTTATTATATTATAACATTTTCTTCAAATGGTCTTTGACACTCTATTTTATTGTACTGTGGATATCTTGTTTATATGTACAACAGCATGGCCTTTTTTGTCAAATAAAAGATTGACATAATTGGCAAATATATTTATTATTAAATACATTGGAGATAAGCTATGGACTTTAAATATAACAAAAGCATTGATGACAAATGGAGAAAACTTTGGGAAGAAAGAAAAACCTACAAGTTTGATGAAAATTCAGACAAGCCTAAGTACTATCTCTTGGAGATGTTTTCATATCCATCAGGAAGCAAACTTCATATGGGGCACTGGTGGAACTACTCTCTTCCTGATAGTTTTGGTCGCATGAAGCGTATGCAAGGATATAACGTGTTTCAACCTGTGGGATTTGATGCGTTTGGACTCCCTGCAGAAAATTATGCAATAAAAACTGGCATACATCCAAAGGACAGTACTCAAAAAAACATTGAAACAATGGAAGAGCAACTTAAACAACTTGGTGCAACATATGATTGGAACTATGAGATAAAGACCAATGAAGAAGAATACTACAAGTGGACTCAATGGGTGTTTTTGAAACTTTATAAAAAGGGCTTAGCATATCGTAAAGATGCACCAGTCAACTATTGTCCTCATTGTCAAACAGTGCTTGCTAATGAACAGGCTAGCGGTGGCGAGTGTGAAAGATGTCATTCAAAGGTTGAGCACAAACACTTAACTCAATGGTTTTTTAAGATAACAGATTATGCTGATAGGCTTTTAGATGGTTTGAAAGATTTAGATTGGCCAGAAAAAACAAAACGCATTCAAACAAATTGGATAGGCAAAAATATAGGTGCTAAGGTTAGATTTGATATTGAAGGACACAACGAAAAGATTGAAGTTTTTACAACTCGTGTTGACACACTCATGGGTGTAACATATGTCGTCTTAGCACCAGAAAACAAACTTGTTGATATAATCACCACTACTGAACAAAAAGAAGCTGTGAATAAGTATAAAAAAGAAGTACTCCATTTAAGCGAAATTGACAGAACCAGTACAATTCGTGAAAAAACAGGAGCTTTCACAGGAGCATATGCAATCCATCCATTAACCAAGGTTCGTGTGCCAGTGTATATTTCCGACTATGTGCTTGAAAGTTATGGTACGGGTGCTGTGATGGCAGTTCCTGCGCACGATGAGCGAGATTTTGCATTTGCCAACAAATTCGGTTTACCTGTTATTAAAGTTATCCAAAATACAAATGGAGATGATACACTCCCCTTCACAGAGTCGGGGATCCTTGTAAATAGTGCTGAGTTTAATGGTTTGACCTCACAGCAGGCAAAAACCGAAATTGTCAAAAAACTTGAAAGTATTGGCGCAGGGGAAATGACAACAACTTATAGGCTTCGAGATTGGCTTGTCAGTCGTCAAAGATATTGGGGAGCCCCAATCCCCGTTGTATACTGCGAACATTGCGGAATTGTCCCTGTTGACGAAAGCGATCTCCCTGTTCGTCTTCCATATGATGTTGATTTTAAACCAACAGGCAAAAGTCCGCTTTATTACTGCGATGAGTTTGTAAATACCACTTGTCCAAAATGCCATGGCAAAGCAAAACGCGAAACTGACACATTGGATACATTTGTTTGTTCAAGTTGGTATTACCTTAGATACTTAGATCCACACAATAGTAAAATGCCTTTTGATAAAAAAATAACAGATAAGTTTATGCCAGTGGATAAATATGTTGGTGGAGTGGAACACGCCGCTATGCACCTACTATATGCACGTTTTATATATAAGGCACTTTCAGACATGGGGTATGTCAGTGGACAAGAACCATTTAAAAGTTTGATTCATCAAGGTACAATACTTGGCGCCGATGGTCAAAAGATGAGTAAAAGTCTTGGCAATACGGTAAGTGCTGATGAGTATGTGGCAAAGTTTGGTAGTGATGTATTTAGAACATACCTAGGATTTGGTTTTTCATACACAGAAGGTGGTCCTTGGAGCGATGACGGAATATTGGCGATTAATAAGTTTTTTCAAAAAATAGCAAAAGTTTTTGAAAACTTTTCAAATCTAGAAACAAACCACAATAATATAATAGACGAAGAACTCGAAGTTTGGCTAAATAAAACAATAAAAAATGTAACCATGGATATGGAAAATTTCCAATTCAACACTTCTATTGCTAGGCTTATGGAGCTCACAACAGCAATTTTGAAACACCAACAAAATAAAGAAAGAAACTTTTCAGAAGAAAAACAAATAATTGAGTGTTATGCAAAACTTTTGGCACCACTCATGCCACACTACATGGAAGATGTATGGCAAAAACTTGGTCATGACACATCGATATTTGACGAAAAATGGCCAACGTTTGATGAATCTAAAACAATAAGCAAAAATGTCGAAATTGCTATTCAAGTCAATGGACAAATCCGTGCAAGAGTTTGTATCCCTGCCGACAGTAGTGATGAAGAAATGAAAAAAATTGCCATTGAAAATGAGGCTGTAAAAAAATACACGGATAATAAAACAATCAAAAAAGTCATTTGCATAAAAAATAGACTTGTAAACATTGTGGCAGTGTAAAGGATAATTTTTGGTCAAAAAAATTAAATAAATGAAGGACAAAATGTTAAAAAAATTATATACAAAATGTTTTAAATATTTTGATAAAAAAGATTTAAAGGTTAGGCTAAGTGAACACAACAATTTACCTAGTTGTCTTATGGCAAAAATAAATATTGTGTATGGCGAAGACAAAATAAATAACTGCTTTGATATATACTATCCAAAGACAAAAAGTAATGCCAAACTTCCAACAATTATAAACATTCATGGTGGCGGATATGTTGCGGGAGTAAAAGAGAATTGTTCAAAGTTTTGTCAAGAATTGGCTAAAAATGGGTATTTTGTTATAAACATGGAATATACAAAATCTGAAACAAAAGGTTTTCCTACCCCCATTTATGAAACATTTAAACTTTTTGATTACATTAAATCCAACGAAGAAATAAACAATCACATAGATTATAGCAAGGTATTTTTATGCGGAGATAGTGCTGGCGGACACATTGTTTCACTTGTTGCAAATATTTTGGGAAATAAAGATTTGAAACAACGATTTAATGTTGAAAGTGATATGAAAGTCAAAGGATTGATTTTAAACAGCCCTGTTTTTGGAGTGTTTAAATTTGGCAACCTTAGGTTTTTAAAAAATAAAATGGAAGAAGTTGTCTATAATGAATACAACGGCAACAGTATAAAAAATGCTTGCAATAATTTAGAACTTTTAAACTCCAATTTTCCACCTTGCATAATTTTTAGTGCCATAAACGATGTATTAAATATCCACACAAATATATTTTTAAAAAAAGCGGAACAAATTGGATTGTGTGTGGAAAACTATAACTTTATAAGAGGCAAAAATCTTGGGCATGATTTTATTATCCATAGCACCGACGAAAAAGAAGGCAAATTCGCTCTTGAAAAAATTTTTGAATTTATAGACAAAGCTTGTAATAACAATTTGGAGTATATTCCAAAAAAATTCAATGTAAATATGCATAACAAAAACAATGAAAAACAGTGCCAAGTTGTCAAACAAAAAACCAAACCACTACAAAACAACTTGAACCAAAAACTAGAAAACTAATGTAAAAACAGTTGACAAAATAAAATTCATATGATATATTACTTTTCGTATTATTAATTATTTCTTTTCCAAAGACAGCAAGTGATTAAATCGTAAAACCCAAAAGGTGCTTGCCGAGGCAAAGCGAAACATAGGAGAATTGTTCCTTTCGGTCTTTGCCGCAAGGAATTTTTAATTTACCATACAAATCTAAAAAAGGAGGCAAATAAATGAGTGCAAATTTAGAAGCAAAAAAAGCACAAGTTGAGGAAATAAAAGATAAACTCTCTCGTGCAAAAACTGTTGTATTTGTCGACTACCGTGGACTCACCGTTGAACAAGACACAAAAATGCGTGCAGAGTTTAGAAAAAGTGGCTCTGAATACAAAGTGTATAAAAACAGACTTATGGCAAGAGCATTAAACGAACTTGGCTATCAAGATGTTGAAAAATATCTTGAAGGCACAAACGCTGTCGCTTTTGGTTATGACGATGAAATTGCACCTGCAAAAATTGTCAAGAACACATCTAGTGATAATTGTGCAATGGTAGTAAAGTTTGGTATATACAACAAACAAATAGTTGATGATAGTGTTATTAAAAAACTTGCAAACATCCCACCAAGAGAAACTCTTCTTGGTCAACTTGTTGGATTACTTTCATCACCAATGCGTAGTCTTGCTATCGCAATCAAGGCTATTGCAGATAAACAATAATAAATTAAGGAGAATAAAAAATGGCAGATTTAAATAAATTTGTAGAAGAAATTAAAGGTCTTTCAGTTGTTGAACTCAATGACCTTGTAAAGAAAATTGAAGAGGAATTTGGCGTAAGTGCAGCCGCTATGGTTGCCGCTGCTCCAGCAGCAGGTGGTGCCGCAGCTCAGGAAGAAAAGACAGAATTTAATGTCGTTCTTAAAGAAGCTGGCGCAAACAAAATTGCAGTTATCAAAGCAGTTAGAGAAATCACAGGTCTTGGACTTGGTGAAGCTAAAGCGCTTGTTGATGGCGCTCCAAAAACAGTTAAGGAAAATGTTCCAACAGAAGAAGCAAAACAAATGGAAGCAAAACTCAAAGAAGCTGGCGCTGTTGTTGAACTTCAATAATTGTTTAATAATTTGATATAAAAAAAGATTTGTATGTAAAAATAGCCAAAGATAATTTCTCTGGCTATTTTTTTACCATATTAGAAAATACAAAAATTTTTTAATTTTTACATAAAATACTCGTAAGAATTTGATTTTTCGAGCATTTTTGTATACACTAAGAATATGAATGAATTTTAATCTCATGCATCATTGTAATTTCAGACACTTTTCGCCTTTCAAGCTGAGTACTTTCGTTATTTTGAATTGAAAACGGTGAGAAAATATACCACACTTAAAATGGTTAATAAATTTAAGTATAAATAAGAGAATATTTAACTTGGATGGTAGAATTGTTAATAAGGAGTGATTTGTATGACAAAAAAGGCTAAACTATTTTTTAGTTTAATATCTCTATGTTTTTCATTAGCAGTGCTATGTTTTGGCGTGTACAGTTCCGTAAGTGTAAGTTACGAAATTGGCGGAAACATAAACTATGTTGTGGAAGATGTGTTTGTGAAGGTAGATGTAAATATTTACAGGGCACTTTCGAATATTCCAATAAGTGCGGACGAAAACATAAGCAATGTAACAACATTGCAAGGAGTTGGCGCAAACATTCCAAACACTTTGGATAAGGTTGAAAAGTACACCACAAGTTTTTACACATATGACCCCAATACTGGAGAAATTGTTAAGCCAGGAGAAGATTATACATTTCCAGAAATTGGTGAATACATACCAATAAACTTAACCTATGGACTTTCGGATGATGAGGACTTAGGCTTTGCATATTACGTAGTTGTGGACATAACAAACTATGGTGGCGAGTTTGTGAACGCAGTTATTCAAAATAACACCACAGGAGCCACATTAAATACTAATTTTTACGACGTTAATGTGGTAAATATAAACCCCAGCACCGATTCATCTACCAGTACAGGAAGACTTATTATAGGTATGGCACTCGCTGATGAAAAGATAGAAGCAAACGGTAACTTCTCATACACAATTATTATAACCAAAGGTACCGAAGTGTTTGAAAACAACAATATTAAATTTCCAAACTCCACCGATGTTGTTGTAAAAAATATTAGCATAAATGGCTCAACTGTAACATATAACACACCAGTAACTTTTGCAGAAATGGGAACACTTTCTTTAAACACTCAAAACATTGAGCCAAACGAAGAACAAATTGTCAAAATAACACTTCAATCAAATGCCACAACACAAAGAACAGCTTCGGGTTATCAGAAATTTATATTAAGTTATTCCAACCTTCCAACAGGACTTCGAGTAAATAGTACAAGCCTATTTTTGCCACAAGATGGAAGTGAAAAAGTTTACACAATAAAGTTTTACAACGCAAGCCTTGGCATTATACCTTTAAACAGTGTGCAAATATTAATATCCTTAGATTCAGTATCTAACCTTTTAATGCAAGACCCATCGGGCTATTACTATGTCGAAATGGGTACGGTTATGAGACCAGATAAAAATGAATATATTCGTTGGCGTTACATAGCAAATGAAAATAGAACAAGTGCAAGTACCCCAACAAACATTTCTTCACTAAATGGTACATATATTCTTGAAACCGATTTGGTAAGTGATTATTTGACGCCGGCATATACTCTTTTATCAAATAACGATCTTCAAAACTTGGATGAATTTTTGGCAAATAATTATACAGGTACATTATGTTCATATCAAAGCATATTCAATTTAACGAGAACAAACTCTGCTGTTGTTGCCACAAATATTGAATACAATACAAATGCAAACGAGTATGCAACTAGCACAGTCAGGAGATACCTAAACTACACTGGAAACAATAAAGTCTTTAAATTTGCTTCGTTTACAGATATGGGAGAAATAGTATTAGGGAGAGAAGATTGTAATGTAACTAGCAAAGGAAATCAGAATGCTAGCAAAACAAATATGGTTACTGACCTTAATATAGATGTAACACAAGATGTCGTCTACAATGCAATAAAGGCAAGAAGTTTAAACAACGACCTATACGCAGACATCATACCAGATGTCAGCTCAAAAGTACCAAGTTTAAGCGAACAAACTGGACTTACAAATGAAAACGCAGATAAGTTTTGGCTGTTATCTTCGACGGAAGCAAGCAAAATTTTTACAGAAAATGAAGAACGTAATTGGAACAAACAAGAACAATCTTATGATATTTATTGGCTACGCACTCCATCAATGCCTAGCACAGACGGAGCCTGCGATATTTTTGGAAGTGGTGGAATAGGCGGAGATACTATATATCAATTCTTTGCAGTAAGACCAGCATTCCAAATTTGTTAAAAACCTTAAAAAATGCTCATACATATTAGGGCATTTTTTTTACATTTGTAGCAATGACTGGGTAATTAAAATGGCTTACTCTCTTCTAAAAGTAAAATTTCGATAGAGTTTTCATAAAGTGCACCTTTGCCGATTTATATGGTGATGCTTTCGTGAATTTTTATATAAAAACACTGGATTTCAAGTCAATAATATGTTATCATTTTCATGGAGAAAAATATGGAAAAAATAAAAATTGGTATATTTATTGACACCTATCTTCCTATGATTGATGGTGTTACTATGGTAGTTGAAAACTACGCAAAAAGGTTAAACAAAATTGCAGATGTTACCGTCTTTTGCCCATACGGAAAAGATAAAAAATATGTGGACAATTTTGATTACAAAGTTGTTAGGTGTAAAAGTTTAAAAATTCCTCATTACGATTACACCCTTCCAATTCCGCAGTTTGATCGAAAATTTAAAAAGGAATTAAAAAATTCGAATTTGGATATAATTCACATCCATTCACCAATGGGTGTGGCGAAACTTGCAACAAAATATGCAAAAAAACACAATATTCCTTGCGTTGTAACATTACACAGTCAGTACAAACAAGATATTAAAAAAATGGCTCACTTTAACTGGCTTACTAATTTAATATTAAAAAAACTTATGAAAACAATAAATTCGTGCACTGAAGCATGGGCTATGAACGAAGAAAATAAACGTCTTTTTATTGAAGAATACGGCATAAAAATTCCAGTTAGAGATATTCAAAATGCAACAGACTTACACTATTTGCCAAATAAAGACGAAATCCGTGATGAAATAAGAAAAAAATATAACATTAAGGATGATGAATTTATTTTCGTTTTTATTGGAAGAATAAATTTAATAAAAAATTTATTATTCATTGTTGATTCTTTGAAAATAATGAAACAAAAAGGTTTTAAATTTAAAATGCTTTTTGTTGGAACTGGACAAGATGAAGAAAAATTAAAAAATTACATCAAAAAAAGTGGTGTTGAAGAAAATTGTATAATGTGCGGACGAGTTTCTAATAGAGATGATCTTGCCAAATATTACAGTGCAGCGCATTTATTTTTGTTCCCTTCACTTTATGACACAAGTTCACTAACGCAAATTGAGGCGGCAAGTCAAAAGACTCCAACAGTATTTTTAAAAGAAGCTCAAACTGCTAATCAGATAACAGACAATGTCAATGGGATAGTTACAAAAAATGATACTGAAGATTTTGCTCTAAGAGTGATTGATATTTTGTCAGATAAAGATAAATACAATGAACTTTGTAAAAATGTTTATCGTGATTTGTATGTAAATTGGGATATGGTTACTAAAATTGTCTATGAAAAATATCTTAAACTTATTGATGACAATAAAAATTAATTTTCTTTTTATTATTCTCAATTTGTCCCATAGATAGACTAGCTATGAGAAATCTCAAAGCGAAAGAGATTTTTCACTTCGTTTGAACTGACAAAGGGTTGGTTAAAATAGCACTACTTATATGTGTGATACAATGTTTTTTATAAAAACAATTTACCAACAAACAAAAAAGATGTATAATAATTAATGGAGAAAAGTTTAATTGTATCAGGCACTTTACAGAAAATATCGTCCAAAAACTTTTGATGAAGTTATTGGACAGGAACACATTACCACAACACTCACTCACCAAATTGAGAGTGGGAATATTTCTCATGCCTATCTTTTCACTGGTAGCCGTGGAACTGGAAAAACCAGTACAGCAAAAATTTTTGCAAAGGCAATAAATTGTTTAAATCCAATAAATGGGTCTCCTTGTGGAGACTGCAGAGTTTGTAAGGCACTGAGTCAAGAAAACAATCTTGACATAGTTGAAATCGACGCAGCGTCAAACAATAGAGTTGATGAAGTTCGAGACATTCGTGAAAAAGTTAAATTTTTGCCTGTTGAAGCAAAGTATAAGGTGTATATCATTGACGAAGTGCATATGCTTACAGAAAGTGCCTTCAACGCTCTTTTAAAAACGCTTGAAGAGCCACCTTCTCATATTGTGTTCATCTTGGCAACCACAGATGTTCAAAAACTTCCAACCACAATAATATCTAGGTGTATGCGTTTTGACTTTCACCTACTTTCTGATTTAACGCTTAAAAAACATTTAAAACATATCTTTTCACTTGAAAATATTGAGTGTGAAGATGACGCTCTGACACAAATTGTCAAATCAGCACAAGGAAGTGTAAGGGATATGCTTTCTATTGCAGATGGTATTGTCGCTTTTTCAAATGGCAAAATAAAAAGCGAGGATGTTTCCAAAATTCTGGGAACAACTGACTATGATACAAATTTGAAGATAATTGAGAGTATTTCAGAAAAAAATATAGGCATTGCTCTTTCTCTTCTGGATGGTGTTGAAAAAAGTGGCAAAAATATGAATGTTGTTGCAAAGGACCTTACCCAATGCGTTAGAGATTTAATAGTTGCAAAAACTTGTCCTGACGCAAAGGATATGTTGTCATTTACACAAGAGATTTTTGAAAAATACACTGATGTTTGCAGTAAAATTGACCTTGACAAACTTTTACAATTTATGAAGATATTTTCTTCAATGATAACTGAACTTAAATTTGCGCTTTCTCCAAAAACACTACTTGAAAGTGCAATAATTGATTGCACACTAAACGAAAAAAAAAACTGAATTTTAAAAACAACATTAAAAAACAAACCTTGCAAAACACAAAATTTGTGTCGGCACAATCACTTTGGGGAAAAGTTATACTATATCTTCGTGAGCATAATGATAGAATTCTTCATGTTATGTGCGGAGATATTCGAGATGTGGAATTTGACAAAGATGAATTTGTAATCTCGGTTAAAGAAGATTATGTGCTAAATATGCTTAATGATAAAACTAATATCGCAGAATTAGAAAAAGCACTTTTAGCCTTAAATGTAAAAAAATTTAGAATACAAAAAAAACAAAAACAAGCATCAAATGATGAAAATATTGCAATTTTAAATAAATTTTTTGATGACTCAACAAAAATAATAGATTAAAGGAGATTTTTATGAACAATTTTAGAGGTGGTTTTGGTGGCGGTTTCGGTGGTGCAAATCTACAAAATCTTATGCGCCAAGCACAAAAAATGCAAGAAGAAATGGAGAAAGCAAAACAAGAACTTGAAAGCACAGAATTTACTGGATCTAGCGGGGGCAATATGGTTGAAGTAGTGCTGACTGGCGACAAAAAAGCAAAAAAAGTTACAATTAAACCAGAAGTTGTAGATCCGGACGATATTGAAATGCTCGAAGACTTGGTTGTTTCTGCAATAAATGACGCCGTCGATAAAATAACTCAAGCAGAAAAAGAGAAGTTGCCAAACCTTCCACAAGGTATGTAATATGTATATAGAGAGTTTAGAAAAGCTGATAAACAACTTCCGTTCTTTGCCGGGAGTTGGATACAAAACAGCACAAAGGTATGCATATAGCATATTGAATAAAACAAAAGAAGAAGCCGAAGAATTCGCCAAAAGTATTATAGATGCAAAAAATAATATCAAGTTTTGTAAAGAGTGTGGAAATTTTTCTGAAACAGATATTTGCGAAATTTGTAGAAAAAAAAATCACGATATAATTTGTGTGGTTAAAGAACCAAAAGATATCGCAGTTATGGAAAAAGTTAAAAATTTTGAAGGCGTTTTTCATGTGCTTGGCGGGACTATAAGCCCACTTGAAAATCGTGGACCTGATGACATTAGAATAAAAGAACTTTTATCTCGTGTTCAAAAGTATGGCACAAAAGAAGTTATAATGGCGCTCAATCCAGATGTTGAAGGCGATGCCACAGCAATGTACATTTCAAAAATTTTAACTCCACTTGGGATTAAGGTTACAAAACTTGCCCAAGGAATTAGTATGGGTAGTGATATTGAATTTACTGATGAAATAACACTATCTAGAGCTATGGAAAAAAGAACAATATTATAATCCACAGAGAGTTGCCTAGCTGACGGCACTTTCTTGTCATCCTGAGAACGGCTCACCTGACGGCTGACGAAGAGCCTCAAGAGATTCTGCGCTGACGCTCAGAATGACACACCACTCACCGTCGCCCTGAGCATATGCGAAGGGCCTTGAGATTCTTCACCAGCGCTCAAAAAAAGTCTTCTGTAAATAAAATATAATAAAAAAACAACCTTCTATGTTTTATTCCATAAAAGGTTGTTTTAATTTTAATATTGGCAATTTTTTTAAGAGACAATGATTAAATAATTTTGGTAGCCTTAACGAGATTCGAACTCGTGATTCCACCTTGAGAGGGTGGCGTCTTAACCCCTTGACCATAAGGCCATACGAGATTAGATTAACAAACTATTAAACATTTGTCAAGGGAAAAGAATAACTTGAAATTATTATGATAAGATATCCCTATTTTTTGTACAAAAAATAAAATATTTGTAAAAATATAAAAAATATTAAAAATTCTATTGACCTATTTAAAATTTTATGTTATCATTTTGTCGAAAAAGGAGATATATTGGTGAAAAATAATTCCGTTATATATTTTTATAATAAAAAAGACAATGATTATAGTAGATTAAATGACTTTTGTACAAAAAATAATATTCATTTTTTTTGTTGTACAACAATAGATGAATTAATGTACCTTCTTTTAGGTAATGAAATGTCATTTATAGTCGTCAGTAAAGATGCAAACGTAACACATCGGCAACTCGAAGAAATTGCTAATGTAAAAAAATTGTATTACTTTGATACTACGTATAACGGGTTAAAGAAAAATATAATATTGGTAGATGATATGGAAAAAACAATAACAAAAATTATAAATGATAATTTACAAACAAAAGATGAGATTGAAGAAAAAAAACTAAATTGCTATTTACTTGTAAACGATGAGCTTGAAAGATTATGTTTTAGACACAAACATTTAGGAACAAAATATCTTGAAGATATGGTTTATGAACAGTATGTAAGCAAAGTAAAAAATAAAAAGTGTATTGAAACATATCCAATTTTAGCTGAAAAATATGATACGACTGTTACAGGTGTAGAAAGATCTGTTAGGTTTGCTATTCGTAGTGCTTTCAATATTGCTGAAGATAAACAGATGTTTTATTCAATATCAAAACGTCAAAAATCTCCAACTGTAAAAGAAATGGTAACTTATCTTTTAAATAAAGTGTTTTTTTCTAGCAAAGAAAATATGTAGAAAACGCTTACAAGTGGAAATTAAATTATATAAGTTTTAATTTTATAAAATTTAAAACTTATATTTTTTTATTTTATGGTTATAGAAATATAACTTATATAACAATGAAATAAAATATAGTTATTAATCTTGGCGGTTAAATTAAAAAGATTTTTTAATTAAAAAACTAAAATTAATTAAGTAAATTAATCATAGTTTTTATAATTTGTTCCGAGCCTACTTTAAAAGCAGAATAAAGACTTGAACTCTCTATTTGTATAGAAAATATTGGCTTAAAAGTATCTAAATCATTTAAACCGCCCAAAACGAAACAAAGAATTGCAACAATTACAATACCCTTTAAAAAACCAAATAATAAGCCACACAGTCGGTCAAAACTCCCAATAATTGCCAATTTTTTAACAGCACACGATATCTTTTTTGTTAATAACTTCAATAATCTAGAAATGAAAACTGAAAGTAAAACAAAAACACAAATATTACAAATAAACTCAACAATAGTTTCAAACAAAGTTGTTTCATTAATGTGTAGTAATTTTTTTATAAACATTATAAGCACATTATCATTATTAATAAACCAACTTATTAAACTATTGTTTTGAACTAAGGTTGATTGCAATTTGTCTACTTTTATTACATTTAACAAAGCATTAGTTGTGATAGGAAGTAGTTTGTATGTTAAATAAATTGAAAGGAAAAAAGTAGCAATGGAAAATAATGATGGAAGTAGACCCATTTTAAATCCAATAGCAGAACATATACATAAAATTAAGATTATCGCTACATCAATCCACACAAAAAAATTATTGCTATTAAGATAGATGATTATACTTACATTTATAAAAAAGTAATAATTTTATTATAAATTGGGATTGTAAAAAAATAAGATATAAATGATTTTTGAAAGCTATTTTGTGTTATTATTCATAGGTTTTTTACTTTAACTACGGCTCATTTTTTTTTATTTATTATTATTTTTATAAAATTTATTAAATAAAAATTTAATTAAAATGTTTCACGTGAAACAATAGTGTTGTCCATGCAAGTGATTTGTTTCACGTGAAACAATATTGATGATCTTACTTTATATTTATTTATAAATAAAATGTTTCACGTGAAACATTAAACTATAAATGTACACAAAATACTTTTACAAATGTCTTTCAAAAGGTAAAAATTAATTTCCATTATTGTGTCCACGAACAAGAACCACATTTTCTTTTTTTGCTATTAAATTTAATTACTGATTTTATTTAAATAGCTTGAAGATACAAAAAACTTTATTATGTTTTTTAAATGTTTCACGTGAAACATTTAAAATTTTGTATTTTAAATGGTGTAATTGTTTCACGTGAAACATTTATCTGTTTGTATAGTTTTACACATAGTTATCCACATTTTTTTTGTTTTTGTGGATAACTTAGAGGGTTTTTAATGCAAATTACGAAAAATATAAGAATTTTACTTAAAAAACCTGTGGATAACTTACAACAAAAAAAACCTTTTAAAAATTAAAAAGGTTTATTCGTATATATTTATTTATCACTTTTTATTAAACTCTCTAAGGTCTTTAAGTGTTAAAGTTTTTGTTTTTAACAACTCTAAAAGTTCAGCTATTCTATCTAAATCATCTCTTGAATAATAATCTATATATATTCTTCCTTTTCTATCGCTTCCAATAGCAGATACCTTTGTTGCAAATACTCTTTGCATATCATCTATAAGTTCTTTAAGTTCCAAACTCTGTTGTGGCGGTTCGTGTTTAACTTTTGTGTTTGGACTCAAATACTGTTTAACAAGCTTTTCAAGTTCTCTTACTGTAATTTTTCCATCACAAGCAGCAGTTGCAAATTTTAATTGTGCTCTTGGATCATTTATAACAACTAAACATCTTGCGTGTCCTGCTGTAAGTCTATTTTGCTCAACAAGTTTAATTACGTCAGGTGATAAAGATAGAAGTCTTAATGTATTTGCAATGTTTGGACGACTTATACCAATTCTATCAGCGACTGTTTCCTGAGTAAAATTATATTCGTCCATGAGTTGTTTTATTGCCCTTGCTGCTTCTATTGGATTAAGATCCTCTCTTTGCAAGTTCTCTATTATAGAAATTTCTTTAATTTGACGTTCGGTATAATTTTTTACGATACATGGAACAGTATCAAGCCCCGCAATTCTGGCAGCACGCCATCTCCTTTCACCTGCAATAATTAAATAACCATCATCATCTTTATTTACAACAATAGGCTGAATTATTCCATGTGTACGAATAGATGCCGCAAGTTCGTTTAAAGCTTCTTCATCAAATATTTTTCTTGGCTGATTTGGATTTGCGTGTATTTTAGAAATTTCTATTTCATTGACACCCTGAGACGATTTTTTCAAAGATTCATCATCTGTATTTTGATCTTTTGGTTTATTCTTATCTTTTTCTAACTCAGCAACTTCATCATCATATATTGACAACAATGCGCCAAGTCCTTTTCCTAAACCCATTTTCTTTTGTGCCATTATTTATCACTCCTTATTTTTATTTTTGTATTTTTGGTTATTTTTTTATAACTTATTTTATTTCTATCTAATATTTCTTCAGCCAAACTTTGATAAGCGTTTGCACCTTTTGAAGATGTGTCATACAAAAGTATAGGTAATCCATGACTTGGCGCTTCAGCTAAGCGAATATTCCTCGGGATATATGTATCATAAACTTTTGTACTAAAAAACTTTCTAACTTCTTCACTGACCTGTGCAACAAGGTTAGAGCGGTTATCTTTCATTGTAAGTACAACGCCCTCTATTTTAAGATTTGGATTTAGATGATGTATTATAAGTCTTATAGTATTCATAAGTTGCGTTAACCCTTCCAGTGCAAAAAACTCACACTGGATTGGAATGATAACAGAATCAGCGGCAGTCAGTGCATTAACTGTAAGTAAACCAAGCGATGGTGGACAATCGATAAGAATAAAATCATATTTATCTTTAACTCTATCAAGTGCTTTTTTTACAACATGTTCTCTAGACTGCATCTGAACAAGGTCAATCTCGGCACCAGCAAGGTCAACAGTTGCAGGAATGACATCCAAATCAATAAGATTTGTAGGGAGTATAACTTCATCAATCATAACTTCCTTATCAATTACATTATAAAGAGTTTTTAAATCATTATTTTTTTCAACACCAACACCGCTTGTTGCGTTGCCTTGTGGATCCATGTCAATCAACAAAACTTTTTGACCCATAGCAGCCATATATGCACCAACATTTATACAGGTTGTAGTTTTTCCAACTCCGCCTTTTTGATTAGCAAAAGCAATTATTTTCCCCATATTTTCT
>CALWPD010000015.1 GCA_944383335.1 uncultured Clostridia bacterium | reverse complement strand
AAGTCCACGCAGGAGTTTAGTTCCCTAAATGACTGTGTGGCTTGGCACACCAGTAACAAAGTATTGCGACGCTTTTTGGTGGTCTAGGAGATTCTTCGTGGGTCGACGCTCTGCGGGTCCGTCTCAGAATGACTAAGGGTGGACGCTCAAAAAGATAGAATTATAATAGAATACAAATTATACCACCCTTTCCTTCATTAACTATCCTTCCAACTGTTTTCCTCATCTTGCGTTGTGCCTCAAGTGGCATTGCCGTGAGTTTCTCCTTAATTCCTTCACTAACCAGTGTTTCAAGAGTTTTCCCAAACATATTTGTTTGCCAAACTGCTTCGGGATTGTTTTCAAATTCATCTTGAAGATATTGTACTAGGTCCTTTGTTTGCTCTTCAGTACCAACAAGCGGATTTACCTCAGTTTCTACATCAACTTTCATAATGTGTAAACTAGGAGCGGTAGCCTTTATTTTTACACCATATCTTCCGCCTTGTTTTACTATTTGTGGAGCATCTAACACCATGCTGTCCAATTTTGGCACAACTACACCATACCCATTTTCGTCAACCTGTTCCAGAGCTGATGCTAGTTTGTCATATTGTGTTTTTGCGAATGCAAGTTCTTTGATGTAACGCACCAAGTGATAATCATCTTTTATTTCTGTACCACATTGGTTTGAAAGCACTTTGTAGAAAAGTTGCTGACGTGGTTTTATATCAAACAAAATTGTTCCTTCACCCATTTTTATTGAATCAATGGTTAATGGTTCAAAGTCTTCACTTTCCAAAAAAGCAACATTGGTTTTGTCTATCTGGCCAATTTTTTCAGCGCCCTCTCCAAACTTTTTAACTTCACTTATTATGTTGGTTATTATTTCATTGTCGCCGTCAAGTGCACGAAGCCAATCTGGCATTGTAACTTTGAGCGATCGAATAGGAAATTCAAGTAACACCTTCTCAAATATTTGCTCTATATCCTTTTCTGAAAGTTCTTTCACATTTATTGCAAGTGTTGAAACAGCATATTTATTTTCAAGACTTTTTGCAAGCTTTTGTGTTTCTTGACTATTTGGTGTTTTTGAATTTATAACAAGTACAAATGGTTTGCCGGTTTTTTTGAGCTCATCAACAACTTTTTGTTCTGCCTCAATGTAACTTGAACGAGGAATATCGCTTATTGTTCCGTCTGTGGATATAACTACACCTATTGTGGAATGATCTGTTATGACCTTTTCTGTTCCAATCTCGGCAGCCTCTTCAAAAGGCATCTCTTTTTCTGACCAAGGGGTTTTAACTAGACGAGGTTTATCTCCTTCTTCATGTCCCATGGCACCGCCTATTAAATAACCCACACAATCAACAAGTCGCACACTTAGATCGACATCATCAATATGTACTTTAACTGCATTTTCTGGGACAAACTTTGGTTGTGTTGTCATAATGGTTTTACCTTCTGCACTTTGTGGTAATTCGTCTATAGTTCTCTCTTTTTGCTGTTCATTTTTTATATTTGGAATAACTAAATTTTGCATAAAACGAGATATAAACATAGATTTACCACTTCTAACAGGCCCTACAACACCTATATATATATCGCCGTTGGTTCGCTTTTTGATATCTTCATAGATTTCGAATCTTTCCATATAACCTCCGTGTGATACTTTAATTTATGATGTCAAAATTTGTAATATGCTAAATTATTAGAAATTATAAAAAAATAGAACAAATGTTTGCTTTTTGCAAAAAGTATGCTATAATACTAATGGAGAAAAAATGAAACAGTATCTTATTTTTGGTATATTTTTATTTGTGGCAAATCGTGAAAAAACAACAGCAAAAGAAATTGCTGAATGCTTTGAAATAAGTACCCGAACAGTGTATAGATATATTGATTGTTTGTGTATGGCTGGTGTTAAACTCTGCTCACAAATTGGGAAAAATGGCGGCATATCTATATGCAAAGATTTTAACATTGAAAACTATGTATTATCCAACGATGAAAAAGAAATAATAAAGAACAATATTAATCCTTCACCCGAAGTAAAAAAAGTTTTGAGTAAGATTTGTTAGTGTATATATATTGGTTATTTTGCATATTTATTCATTGAATTTGGTTTATAATCTGCGAGCACGCTGGATGTGAATGTATATTTATGCTTGTTTTGTTTGTTAAACTTTGAAATGGCAATCTCAATTATTTTGTCGAGTAGTTCAAAAAATTCAAATTTGCCTTTCCATAAATAAAATGCAAGAGAACCGGGTACGGTATTTATTTCATTTATGTATACATTGTCTCCATCAACCATATAATCTATTCGCACAACACCACTTAAATCAAAAATGTCCCATACTTTTTTTGAAATGTCATAGATTTTTTCAAGTACATCGCTTTTAAGTTTAGGGTCGAGTATTTTTTTTGCATTTTTTTGCGTATATTTGTTGTCAAAATTTAAAAAGTTTTGCCAAGATAAAGGCTCTTCTAGTCTAGAAAATGTAACGTCTTCATCACCAAGACAAGAAATATTTATTTCTTTAAAATTTTCTAGGCACTTCTCAATGATTACGCGACTATCATAATATAACGCAATCTCGACAGCATCATATAATTCTTTTAAATTTTTGACTTTGTTTATGCCAATACTACTACCAAGGTTCGCTGGCTTGACTATGAGTGGATATTTCAAATCGGTTACCTTTTTCTCTAGGTCCTGATTATTAAAATCTTTGTCTGTTATGAGTATGTAATCAACACACGGAATATTATTTGCACGAAATATGTCTTTCATTATTACTTTATCCATACAAACACAACTTGACATAATTTGGGGTGATGTTATTGGTATATGTGCAAGATTCATAAGCGCATTTAATGTTCCGTCTTCGCCACAGTTACCATGACAACAGTTAATAGCACAATCTATTGGTATATGTTTTTTTATTATGGTTCCAACCACGATTTCACCATTGCCAAAAACAAAATTGACAGGCTTAAACTTTTTTATGTCGCCCATGTATGTCTTTGGATTTAAATGATCTTTTACAATTATAAATTCACAATTTAATGTTTGGTATACTGGAATAATATTATACTTATTCTTGTCTAGATTCTGCATAACCTGAATTGCTGTAAGTACAGAAATATCATGTTCCACGCTTTTACCGCCATATAAAACCATTATGTTTTTCATCATAACCTCACCTACTATTTTATTCGTTCTGGAATAATTTGGTTAAAACCAATATTTTTTAATAAATGCAAAAATATATATTGAAATTTTAAGATGCTGGTGTTATAATGAATTATAAAGTTGTTAGGAGGAACTATGTTATCATTACTTTTGGAAGCAACATTACTTGAATTTTTGCAAACGCCAAATAAATTGGTTGGGATCATTTTAGCCGCACTCGGTTTCGCACTTTCTATTCTCGCAAAAAAAATCACAAAGGTTGCAAGGAAAAGCGATAATCCAAGCAATAAAGATCCTATATATTTAATACTTCTTGCTGTGGCATTATGCCTCATTATGGTTGGTTTAATAATCACAATCGTATAAAAAATATGGCAACTTCTAGTGCCATTTTTTTAGATTAACTAAAAATGCTTTTGCAAAAATAAAGGAATTTCTCGTATTTTGTTGACTTTATGGTAATAATATAACATAATAAAATTATGAAAAAAGCGATACTTTACACTGACGGAGCATGCTCAAATAACCCTGGTATGGGCGGCTGGGCTTATATTTTAAGATTTAATAGACACACCACAGAATGTTCAGGCTTTGAAGCCGACACAACAAACAACAAAATGGAATTAATGGCTGTTATAAAAGGTTTGGAAGCAATTCCTGAAAAATGTAATGTTGAAGTGTATTCTGATAGTGCTTATGTTGTCAATGCATTTTTACAGAATTGGGTTACATCATGGCAAAAAAGAAAATGGCGGAACTCTGAAAACAAACCGGTTAAGAACTTGGAATTATGGCAAAAATTAATTGAATTGAGTAATTTCCATAAAATAAAATGGAATAAAGTTGAGGGCCATAGTGATGATGTGTTGAACAATCGTTGTGATAAACTTGCAAAAGAAGAAATTTTGAATCATAAGTAAGATTAATAGAACTGTGGCAATGCCACAGCTTTTTATTTTATTATTTATATATTAAAAAATACTCATAAACTGATATTTTATGAGTAATTTAACTTAAATTTAATTAAAATAAATTTTTGAATATTATACATTGTATATAATTCTTCTACAATGTTCACATTCCAAAAATCCATTGCGTTTTAAGCGATCAATGCTTGCCGAAGGTAATTCCATTCTACACCCACCGCAAGCTTTATCCACAACGGGAACAAAAATTGGAAAAACTTTATCTTGTCTTCGTTGCTTATATTTTTGCAAAAAAGTTGGATCCATTTTGGCTTCAATCTTTTTTATATCTTGTTTAAGCTTTTCTATCTCAGGTAACAATTTCGCAGAAAGAGTCTCATTTGCTTGTTTATGCATTGAATATTTTTCTCTTGCTTCTTTATAACGCTTTCGTGTGCTGTCATAATCTGCAAGTACAGAATTTACATGTTCTGCAAACGCCATAAGCTTCTTTTCTAAAAGAGAAATGCTCTCTATCATCTGATTGGTCTTTGAAACTGTTTTTTCTAATTCATCGACTTTAAGTGCTTTTGGATCTTTATTTACAATTTCTCCACAAGCCCTAACTTCTGCGTCATAAGCTTTTTTCATTTCAACATATTGTTTAATAAGTTCGCCTGCTTCCTTTTCAAGATTGTTAGATTTGTTTTGTGCATCTTTGACTACATTTTTCATCTCAAGATATATCTTTTTATCTGGACTTTCGTCAAGTTCTCTTTCAAGTTTTATTATCTCCGCATCTTGTTTCTGATAATCTAATATTTGTTGTATATCCATAAATACTCCTTTTTATAGGATAATTTTCTTACTCCATAAAGTCAACAAGTTTTTTGCTTCTATTTGGATTACGAAGTTTTTTTAATGCCTTCGCCTCTATTTGACGAATACGTTCTCTTGTTACATTAAACTCTTTCCCGACCTCTTCAAGTGTTCTCGGATGAGAATCATCAAGACCATATCGGAGCCTTATAACTTTTTGTTCACGAGGGGTAAGTGTTTCAATTACTCCTAAAAGTTGTTCACGAAGTAAATTTTGAGTGGCAACTTCAACTGGAGATTTAACCGATTCATCTTCAATAAAATCTGCCATTTTGCTATCTTCTTCCTCACCAACTGGTGTTTCGATTGAAATAGGTTCTTGAGCAATTTTTTGAATCTCAGCAACCTTTTCTTCGGAGACATCCATCGCCTTAGCAATTTCTTCCTGTGTTGGATCACGACCAAGCTCTTGCAAAAGTTGTCTTTTTACACGGGTGAGTTTATGAATTGTTTCAACCATGTGGACTGGAATTCTAATTGTTCGGGCCTGATCTGCCATTGCTCGAGTTATTGACTGACGAATCCACCATGTGGCATATGTTGAAAATCTAAAACCTTTTGTGTAATCAAACTTTTCAACAGCCTTTAGTAAACCAATATTCCCTTCTTGTATAAGATCCAAAAATTGCATACTTGTTCTACCGGCATATCTTTTGGCAATACTAACAACAAGCCTTAAATTTGCCTCGGACAATTTTGCCTTTGCATATTCATCACCATCAAGCATACGTTTTGCAAGGTCAATTTCCTCTTCACTTGTAAGTAGCGGAACTTTACCAATATCTTTTAAATACATTTTTACTGGGTCGTCAACACTCACCTGACTTACAAGTTCATCAAAGTTCTCTTTTTCTACATCAGGATTTTCTGCCTTTATGATTTTTATATTGACATTTTCAAGTTCCTTTATAACTTCTTGAATTTCTTCAGCAGATGCTTCGTGTTTAAGAAGTCTAAAATATATGTCCTCTTCATTTAAAGAGCCTCTTTTTGTCCCTATTTCAAGCAATTTTGTTAATTCTTGTTCAATTTTATCTCTCAAAATTTAATCCTCCAAAATTTTTTCCCTTATTTTTTTTTGTACATCACTAATTTGTCGATATATTTCGGCTTTTTCTTCCTGCGTGCAACTATCCAATTTTTTTGTCAATACTTGACTTTTGTTTTTTAAATAATTTTCCCTAATTTTCCAAATGCATTCATTAAAATACTGTTTTGGATTTTTCACATCTTCAAAATTATATTCTAGGATATCTACAAGTACATCATCTTTTTTTTCGTCGTCATCTATAAGGCTACTAATTCGAAATGGTTTATTTTGATTATGATATTCTTTTAGCGTTTCATATAGTTTTTTATAGGACGGATTTTGCAAATACTTAGACAAATCAAAGTTATAGTTTGCATAATCTTTTTTAAAACATAAACTTGCCAAAACAAATTTAACTGATTTTAAAACTGCATTCTCAAAATATTCAATTATTTTATCATTTTTTTGAACTGCAGTTTGTGTGTCAGCTAAATCTCTCTTCAAAACATCGATTGGCACATCGGTGAGTTTCCTTATGACATCAAGATAAACTTGTTTTTCACTAACTGTTTGAAGGTTATTTACGATATTTAATGCAGTGTTTACAAATTTTGCTTTTTGATCTATCTTTGTTAAATCATATTGTTCCAAATTATGATAGATTTTAAACACAACATGGTCGAGTGCCTCATCTAAAAGTTTTTGGTATGCATCACGACCATAGGATTTTATGTATTCATCCGGGTCTTTATTCTCAGGGATTTTTATTGCTTTAACATTTAAGCCACCATTTACTAAAGTGTCAATGGTTCTTATTGTGGCTTTTTGCCCAGCACTATCACCATCAAGCGAAACAATAACATTTTCACAAAGGTATTTTAATTGTTTTGCGTGATACGGCGTGAGAGCAGTTCCAAGACAAGCAACGCAATTTTTAAAGCCCGCCTGATGAAGTGCTACAACATCCATTTGACCTTCAACAATGATTATGTAATCCAATTTATGTTGTTGTTTTAGTGTTTTCAAAAAATTAATACCAAACATCACTTTACTTTTATCAAACACGACATTGTTTGTTGAATTTTTATATTTTGCATATTCTGTTGGAACTAAACTTCGAGCACTAAAACCTATGCATTCATCCATTATATTATATATTGGAAATATCAGCCTTTCTGCAAAAACATCAAAATATTTATTTTTATATTCAACAACACCTGACGCAAGCATGTCCTCATAAGAGAAACCCTTTGATTTTAAAAACTCCACAATATCTGTCCAGTTTTTGCTGTATCCAATGTGAAACTCATCTAGTGAAGTGCGAGTGAACTTTCTGCTTTTAACATAATCTTGTGCAATTTTTGAATTTTTGTCATATAGGTTTTGTTCATAATGTTTGGCACACTCCGCTAAAATATTTAACACCGTTTCTTTTTGCTTCTTACGTTTTTGAACATTTTCATCATTTTTAAATGTAGGAACTTCCATCCCGGCATTTTTGGCAAGAATTTCTACAGCAGTCATAAAATCACAACTTTCTATTTTTTCAATAAAAGTTATTACATCACCATGCTCCTTACAGCCAAAACAATGATAGAATTGTTCAAGAGGGTTTACACACATTGACGGAGTGCGCTCATTATGAAATGGACAGCATGTCCAAAAGTTTTTACCTTTTTGAGTTAATGTTAAATAACGCGACATTACTGTTACAATATCATTTTTGTCTTTAATTTGCTGTATAAAATTCGAATCAAAACCGTTTGTCAAAAAAAATACCTCTACTTGCGTTCTTTGCTACAATTACATTATTCGACACAAGCGAGGTATTTCCTTTATTTTTTTTATTTTTTTGTTTTATTTTTATTACTTAGTTTGTAATTAATACAACAGAAGAATTTAAATCTATAATTGTACCCGCTGGCGGGAGTTGTCTTTCAATTATTCCGCCATCGCCATCAATTTCATAACTGATATTTAATTCATTTAACATTTTAAGTGCTTCGGTTAGGCTCTTCCCAACAACATCAGGCATTGTCGCGTACTGAGTTTCAACTTCTGCAATCTTTTTATCGCCTAAAAGCTGTATGATTTTTGTTAAAATTTCTTTGCCATATGGTGCAGCGACAACGCTTCCATAATATGCTCCAGCCCCTGGTTCATCCACCATAAACAACAAAACATATTTCGGATTTGACGCTGGATAAGTTCCTATGAAGCTCGAAATGTATTTCCCACGCGCAATTACACCATTTTCGTACTTTTGCGCCGTACCTGTTTTACCTCCAACATCATAGCCAGGCACAAAACTATATTCTTCAGTTTTATTTACAACCTTTTTTAACATTTCATTTAACATATTTGAAGTATTTTGAGATATAGTTGTATTTTTTAACACCGGTTTTGATATGTATTTATTACTCCCATCATTTGATGTTATATTTTTAACTATACTTGGGACATAAAGTTTTCCACCATTGACGGCACTGCAAACTGCACTAACAAGTTGAAGTGGCGTTACTGCAACCGCCTGTCCAAAGCCTATTCGTGCAAGATCTACATTCTTGACGGTATCTTTATTCATAAGTATACCACTACTTTCAGATGCTATTTGAACCCCAGTTGGCTTGCCTAGTCCAAAACTTTGTAAATAATCATAGAACACATCTACGCCCATCCGCTGACTTAGTGCCATGAACACACAGTTGCACGAATTTACAAGGCCTTGAGTTAAATCGATTGATCCATGTCCTATAGTTTTCCAACATCTTATTTTTTGACCATCAATAATGGCACTTCCACCACAATAGAAATGGTCAGTAAGATGAGCGTTTCCACTTTCTAACGCCGAAGCCATTGTAAGTATTTTGAAAGTCGAGCCTGGTTCATAGACATCCACAACAAGTTTATTTTTTGTCATATTCAGCAGACTGGCTGTGTCGCCACGTGGTATGTCATTCAAGTCAAAACTTGGCTTTGAAGAGCTTGCTATAATTTCACCATTAGTGGCATCCATAATTATGCATGAGGCACTTTTGGCTTTTTGTTCTATCATCACCTTTTCAAGTACATTTTCAACTATTGCCTGAATGTTTACGTCTATGGTAAGTGTGATATTATCTCCAGCCTCACTGTCAACATATGTTCGAAGAGAATTTTCTATTTCTTTGCCTTGAAGATCGCTTTGAACCAAAAAGTAGCCATCTTGTCCAGATAAAACTTCATTAAAATATGCTTCAATCCCCGCCTGTCCAACATTATCTATAGTGGTATAACCTAGTATTTGTGTTAATAAATTACCATAAGGATAAAATCTTTCTATGCTTTCAGATAAAAACACACCACTTAAGTTTTCAAGTGCAATACTTTTGGCAGTTTCACTATCTACTTGAAGTTTTACAAGCACTTCAGATACATTGGTTATAGTGGCTTTTGAGTAAATTAAATCATAATTCATATTTAATTTTTGCGATAAAATATGTGCAACTTTGCTTGCGTCTTTTATTTCTCGCCCACGAAGATAAACATCATAAGTCGTGAAAGAAACAGCAAGCGTTGCACCGTTTGCATCATATATTTTTCCACGCTCAGCTGTGATTGGAAGATCTCTAGTCCATTGTGAAAGTGCCATATTTTGAAGCCTTTGACTATCCAATGTGCTAACAAAAAATAACCTTATTATAAGAGCTATAAACAAAAAGGATATCGCTATTAAAAATGCGGATATCCTCTTTCGTAAACTATGTAATGTAAATTCACTATCTTGCAAATTAGCCTCCAAATAAATTTCTTAGCCAATTACAAATACTATCAAACCAATTACTTTCCTCTTCATACTCTGTCGGATCTTCAAGTGGTTGTGGAGTGATGGTGATTATCTCATCAATCGGAAGAAGTGAATCATCATCAGGAGATTGTGATGTATCATTATCTAATCGTGAGATTTTGCTCATATACTCTGCAATGTTGACATTATATTCCTGCTGATTGGCGGTTTCTGTTACAATTTGATTGGATGTTGTTGCAATTTCAATGGAATTTCCAATTATCCATCCTACCAAAATTGCCATTATGCAGCAAAACACACCAGTTAAGAGCCTAAATCTAAACTTATAACTCTTTTGAGAAACATTAGTTAAATTATCAATTTCTTCAGCATTTAATTCATTGTCAAATGGGCTTATAATTAAACTTGAGTCATAAAGACTATCAATAGTTTTTTCAACTTCTTCTTCAGATGATTTTTCAGTCTCAGCAACACCTTGCTCATTCTGTTTTTCAAGTTGTTGTTTTTTTTGCTTCTCTCGCTGATTTTCCATAATTTGTTGTTTGAGTTTTTCAAGTTTTTTATCCTTATTCTCGTTATTTACAACTATGTCGGGTTCTTTTTTTGTAAGTGAATCACTGGAAAACAAATTTATGCTCGGAAAAGTATGCACAATAGGCTCTGCGTCAGTTTTTGTTTGACTTTGCTTATCTTTTTCTATAGTTATGGTTTGAGTATTTTTATTGTCCTGATTTTTAATCTCCATAATATACATACTCCTTTTTTAAATAATTTATTCATTAAAAAATATATCACACCAAAAGTTGTTTGACAATATAATTTAAATTTTTTCAATTATCCTAAGTTTTGCCGAAGTGCTTCTAGGGTTTTGTTTTTGTTCATCTTTTGATGCAATTATCGGCTTTTTATTTATAAGTTTTATACTTTTTTTATGACCACAAACACATATAGGTGTTCCTGGTGGGCAAATGCATTCTGTAGCACATAATTTAAAGGCGTTTTTTACAATCCTATCTTCAAGCGAATGGAATGTTAGAACTGCCATTCTACCACCTTTATTTAACTTAGTTATAAGGTACAATATGCTTTCAAAAAGTCGATCAAGTTCACCATTAACTTCAATTCTTATTGCCTGAAAGGTTTTTTTGTGTGCTCCCCTGCGAGAGAATACAACCTTTTTGGGCATACTGTTTTCAATTATGCTTGCAAGTTGTTTCGTGGTTGTTACTGGTCTATTTTTTATAATATTAAAGGCAATGGAGCGTGCATAAGGTTCCTCTCCATATTCACTTATTACACGCATTAAGCGGCTAAACGAATATTTATTGACAACATCCAATGCAGAAAAATTTTGACTTCTATCCATCCGCATATCAAGTGGTGCATCAAACCTAAAACTAAAACCTCGCAAAGCCGTATCAATTTGATGCGAACTTACACCAAGATCTAAAAGTACTCCATCAAGACTGTTTATATTAAGTTCGTTTAGTATAAGATCTATTTGCTTAAAATCACCTTTATAAAGTATTACATTATCTTTTCCTGCAAAACGCTTTTTGCAAGCTTCTATTGCATCTTGATCTTTATCTATGCCAATGAGCTTGCCAGTTGTTAGATGATTTAAAATTTCGCTACTATGTCCTCCACCACCTATTGTACAGTCAAGATAAATACCATCGGGCCTAATATTTAGACCCGATGTTACTTCGCTAAGCATTATTGGAATATGTTTAAATTCAGTTTCCATAAAATTCTTTTACATTATTTATGACTTTACCCCAGTCAATATCTCCATCACTTGTATTTTGCTCTATTTGTTCGCTAACTATTGAACCAATTTCAGAGTCGGTCTGAACAAAGTCAAGCATGGCATCATATGCACTTTCAAACACCCCTTGACTATTTGCGCTTTCTTCAAGTGTTTCCAAAAGATCTGCTAAGTTTTCTGCACTATCACCAGTTACTAAGTCGCCTATAGAAGCCGAATTAATAATTTCATCAGCAATTTCTGTTACTGCCCCAAGTACATTTACTACTTCCTCTACTTGCTCTTCCGTCAAGTTGTCAAGGTCAACTGGAATATCTATACCAAGATTTCCAACATAATTTTTGATTTGTGCATTAACACTATTTACAACCAACACTCCTATTGGTCTAAACACACGATTGTTCATAAGTGGTGTGAATATCTCTGTTACATCATCTGAAGTGATTTGGTTAAGCATATTTTCAAGATTGCCAACTTCCAAGATGTATGAAATTAAACTGTATTTTTTATCACCATCGACAATTTGTTTTGCAAGCATTTTGTCAATTACCGGTTGAAGCGTTGCAAACTCAGTACTAAACGAGAATTGTTCATCTTTGAAACAATTAAAGTCCATAAATTTGCTAAGTTCTGTCGTCGCCAAAGTGTCTACAAGATTTGTATAAATGCCTGTTTTAATTGTGCCATCTTGCAACTCTACATCACCAAATATGCTTGATGCTCTGATTGAATCTATACAACTTCCAAACATTGACAAATTGGACGATAAAATTTCTTCAAAAGTATTATTTTTAAACTTTACTATATCAAGTGTGCTTACATATTTTGCAATGTTGTCAACAAAGGCAAAGAGATTTTCTTTTTCATTCTCCTCATAAAGCATATCGTAATTTATCTCACCGAGTACAGTGCCTTCTTTAAGCATATTTCCAAAGTCATTTATAATGTCATTCAAACTTTCAAGTGCAATCCGAACTACTTTTTTAAATGCATTACTATTATAAAGTGGCTCCACAATTTGTCTTATTAGCGTTTTGCTTTGCCCATTGACTTGAGATGTTACTGTTAAGTTTTTGAACATCTTGGTTATGTTCTCATCGGAAATATAATAGTTACCATCGCCACCCAATTCCACATAGCTTATGGCCTGTGATCTCCTTACATTTGAAATAACTTGTGATAAAAGTGATGTTTCATTAAGCCATACATTATTGCCTTTAAATATTTCAAAATCTACATAGTTGTTATACTCGGTTTGCCCAAGTGCAGTTACAAGTTGATTATAAATACCTGTTTGGTTGAACACATTCATATTTTGAATCGCATTCATCATTGCCCCAGTATTTTCAACAATATTTTCTAAATTTAAGTCAAACACTTTTAAATAGTTATTTTGGATTGAAGTTACATCTTCTCCCACTATATCATTTAAAATATTTATAGCACTAGAAAGAAGACTCGATACTTCTCCTTTTTTAAGCGTCATATTTTCATCTTTTATATCTATTTTATTTATAGTAAGTGTTTGGTTTTCCGTTAATGTTCTAAGTTCGTTTTGCAAAATGTCTATGCCATAGTTAAGTCCAAAAATTACAGCTTTGTTTAAAATCTTGGAATTGAAAATATTATCAATTATTTGATTAAATACTGCCTTGTCATTGATAGAAAGGATATTAAGTATTGCGCTTATATTATCCTCAGTAACCTCTCCGGTCGTTGGTACTTGGTCAAAAATTTTATTATCTGCCATTATTTTTGCAGTATTTAAAACCGCAACAATATCAGCTTTTAAATTGTCATTGATTTTGTCATCAGAGCCGAGCACATCTCTTATTGCCTCAATAAGTTCAATATATTGTGGATTAGCTTGAATTTCATCCATTTCAAGCACTTTGTCAAAAGCATAATCAGCAAGTTCCGGTAAAGCAGTTGTCAAGAGTTTTGAATTGAAAATATAGTCAACTGCGCTGAGAAGGTTATCATAATTTAAAGTTTTAACCGTCTCAAAAGACGAAAAGTCAACATCAAGTAAAAAACCAACATTGTCATATACATTTGCAATATTCACCACTTCATCACGAAGTGAAATTCGTGTATTGTCAACAGAAACCGAAGCCACCTGATTAAACACAAGATCATCAAGTCCCAAAACCCCACTCACTTTAGCGATAGCACTGTCGCTGTATGCATCCAAATATATCTTGACATCCTCAGGAATATTCTCGTTTATAAACTGAGCAGACAGTGAAAGATTTGACTCTATATCTACATCCGCTTGTACCTTTTGTGCTGTTGAAAGGTCGGAATACATACCAACAAGTCCGCTGATTGGAATAAATGTTAAAAAAGCCAACACTAGCCCTTGCGCTGCACCAACAAGACCACCAAATATTCTCCATTTTTTTTGTTTTATCTTTACTTTTCTACCCGTTTCATCGACCACTACCTTTGGCTTCTTTATAAAGGCGGAAGCAATGACTAGGTATACTACCCAGCCCACAAGATTTACAAGATAAGTCATTAATACAAATGTTACTAAGTTTATTAACATCACAGGCATATTTTCAATGAGTGAAGCAATGGTAGGACTTGCCTGCGTAATCTCTGAAACTTGTGCAGAGCTGTTTATAAAAGAAAGAATTATATCTTCAATCGAAGTAAGTTGACCTTCATATGTGATTTTTATGTCAAGAATTAAGCGCGAAACATATGGCGTTATAATCCCAGCAATTATAACTGCTACAAAGAAAAATGCAATTCTTAAAGCTGACTTTTTTATCCCTTTTATAAAACCAAAGATAAACCCTAGCACCAAAAAAACTGCAAACAGTAAGTTCAAAATCAAAAGCACTATCCCTGCATCCATTAGTTCTCCTCCTAAAATTATAATAAGCTAATTTTATATGTTTTGCAACTATATTTTGACAAGTTGCAATTTATTTGACGTTAAATCGCAAGACGTTAAGTAAAAATCTATACCAAACAAATTCTCATATAGTTTATATTTGCCAATATAAGAATGAATATGTCCAAAAACACATATTTTTACACCATACTTTAAAAGTAAATCAACAAAAGCACTCTGGTGTTTATTCTGAGAAAATGGCGGATAGTGAAGCATACAAATTATGGTATCTCCATCTTTTTGAAGGTCTTTTGCACTTTTTAATGCCATTTCAAGCCTAAGTAATTCACGATTATATATTTTTTTATCCTGAGCGTCTTTAAAATCTTTATCTGGAACCGTCCATCCGCGTGTGCCACAAATAACAACATTTTCAAACTTTATTGCATCATTTTGAAGTGCATATGAATTTTGTTTGAGCGAAGCCCGGACGCTTGATATCGCCTGCCACCAATAATCATGATTGCCACGAATAAAAATTTTTTTGCCCGGCAAATCGTCAAAATATTGAAGATCTTTTTTTGCCTCATCAAGTTTCATTGCCCAAGAAATGTCCCCAGCAATCAAAACTATGTCATCATCTTGCACTTTTTTAAGCCAATCGCCTTTTATTTTTTCAAGATAATTTGACCAACCGTCACCAAAAATCTCCATAGGCTTTGCGCCGCTTATGCACAAATGAAAATCACTAATTGCATAAATGTTCATATTACATACTCTTTAATATCTCGCTGACCTGACGCATATCACATTTGCCTTGAAAATTGGCTTTAAAATGTTTCATCACTGCTGGAACAGATTTGTCATCAAGCGACATTATGACTGACCTTATCTCATCAGCACTCATCATCTGTGGCAAATAGGACTTCACAATCTCAATTTGTCTAGTGATGTTTGTAACTTCATTGGCATTGTTTACTTTTTTATAATTTTCAAGTTCTTCTGTGAGTTCTTTTACTGATTTTTGTAAAATTTGAACAGCGTCAATATCTGTTAATTCTTCATTTTTTTCACGTTTTTTTATTTGTTCAAGCATAAATTTATTCAAAAGCACACTATAAAGTGTGTGTGCAACGCTATCTTTTTGTTTCATAGCCAAAATGTTGGCCTTCTTTATTTCGTCATAAATCATAATATAATCTCCTAATATTTGTATAATTTAGAATTATATCACAACATAATAAAAAAGACAACAACGCAAACAAAATATATTTTTCACAAAAAATGTATTTTTGTGTTTTAAAAATGCTTGAAAAAAGAATTGTAATATTTTATACTGAATAAGTTAAAACCAAGGAGGATAAAGTGTCAAAAATAGCGATTGTTACGGATAGTAATTCAGGTATTAAATTAACAGAACAAACAGAAGATTTGTATGTTCTTCCAATGCCTTTTATCATAAATGGAGAAGAATATTTTGAAGAAATAAGCCTTAGCCAAGAAGAATTTTATAAAAAACTTGCAGAAAATGCTGACATTTCAACATCTCAACCTTCTCCATATCAAGTAAAAGAAATGTGGGAAAAAGCCCTCAAAACACACGATGAAGTTGTGTATATCCCAATGTCAAGTGGACTTAGTGAAGCATGCCACAATGCCATTGAAATTGCAAAAGAATATTCAAATGTTACCGTTGTGGATAATCAAAGAATCTCTGTAACACTTAAAGAAAGCGTTTATGAAGCACTAAATATGGCAAAAAATGGCTACACAGCATCACAAATAAAAAATTATCTTGAAACAACCAAATTTGATAGCAGCATTTATATTACTGTAAACACCCTGAAATATTTAAAAAAAGGTGGAAGAATTACCCCTGCCGTTGCACTTATTGGTACACTTTTAAACATTAAACCAATCTTACAAATTCATGGTGAAAAACTTGATTCTTTCGCAAAAGCCCTAAATATGGCACAAGCAAAAACAAAGATGATTGCTGCTATAAAGAAAGACCTTGAAACAAGTTTTAAACAATACTATGATGACGGCGAAATGAAACTTGAAATTGCTCATACAAATAATGAAGAGGAAGCTCAAAAATTTAAAAATGAAATTGAAAAGGCTTTTCCAAAACTTACTGTTACTTATGTAGACCCATTATCACTTAGCGTTTCTTGCCATATAGGACCTGGCGCACTTGCTGTTGCAACTACTCGAGTAACAAAAAATAAATAAGTTAAAAAAATGGCACTAATAAGCCATTTTTTTAATTTATTTTTTTGATTTTTCAAATTTCAATTTTAGTTTAATATAAGTTTGATATAGCCATCTATCTTCTTTCTTTAATGCTATTTGTTCGTAAACAAGCAAAACTGCTGTGTATAGTAATATAAAAACAACTCCCACAAATAACCAATTAAATATTGTGCCTTCTATTAGTGGATGAAATATATACATTGCATCGCTCTTGCCTATTATAGAAATCATAAAAATTCCATAAGTCATATAGGCACAAAGCCCAAACAATAGACTGCTCCATTTTTTCATACTTGGTTTGTAATTGCCTGTTACAAATATCAAAAAGAAATTGAACACGCCCATAGTATGATGCAAGAGTCCTGAAATCGTCTTGTCATAAAATATTGATGCGTCTTGACCAATAAAATCTGGATAGAAAAATGTTAAAATTCCGCCAAGAAACATACAACTTGCCAAAAACTGAAGTATTCCACTATCTTCCTTACAAAATATCATAGTAAGTGGAAAAAGCAAGCTTGTTGTGCCACAAAAAGTTGTTGGCAAAAAGTCAAATAGTCCACCAGAATATTCCATCACAGACAACCTGTTCCAAATGATGAAAGTCAGTTGAATAAGCGCACAACTGATTACTATAACTTTTCTCGCCCTATCGGTTTTGACAAATTTTGCAATAAGCACAAGTGCAATCACCATAACTGCGACGCTTATAAGCATAAAAACAATATGTTCGGTTCCAAAAATTTTTGGCATCTCAGTCTAACCTCAACTTTTGTTGCATCTCATCCAATTCGCATTTTGCACCATTGCCTGCAACAAAGTTGAATGGCGAATCAACTGTTCTTGGCAATATATGAATGTGCAGATGAAATACACTCTGCCCTGCACACTTTCCGTTTGCGTTATGAATATTCACACCATCAAATCCACAATCCTTGACATAGTGATTTGAAATTTTTTTGACAACCGACATAACTTTTGCGAGCATTTCATCATCGCAATCTAGCAAATTTTCGCAATGTTTTTTGGGAACAACAAGCGTGTGCCCATCAACATCTTTTGCAGTATCCAAAAAGGCAAGCACATCCTCATCTTCATAAATTTTGTAGCAAGGGATTTTGCCACTGACTATATCACAAAAAATACACATAATTTTTACCTCAATTTTTATTATAAGGAACAGTTTTTAAATGTCAACTTTTGACTAGACATTTTTTTAAACTTATGTTAAAATAATCTTCGGACTGTGGAAAGGTGGCAGAGTGGTCTAATGCAGTCGCTTGGAAAGCGGCCGTGGTGCAAGCCACCGCAGGTTCAAATCCTGTCCTTTCCGCCAATCAATTTCGCGTTTGAACACCGATAAATTTAGGTATGTTTTTACCAAAGGTGTTGCGGGCGTGATTTTTTATAGAGATAGGTAGAAAGCCTATCTCTTTTTATTTAATAACTCCTTATTATCTTTGCCTTTCGCCAGTGGTGGTTAGCAAAATTCTCGTATAAAGTCAACGGAAGGAAATATCGCTTAAATAATTTAATAAAATGTTTTATTCAAGACTAGGTTTTTAACCTGGTCTTTTTTTATTGTCAGTTAAATAATTTCAATACAATATTTTCTTCT
>CALWPD010000014.1 GCA_944383335.1 uncultured Clostridia bacterium | reverse complement strand
CTAATACACTATTTACAGACAACAATGACCGAGACTGGAAAGCAGAAAGTGATGACTACTATTGGCTCCGCTCGCCCAATTCTTACAATTCTTATAGTGCGTATTTTGTTAACCATCGTGGCGTTATCTCCTACAACCATGTGCGTTATGGCTGGCTCGCCGCCCGCGCAGCTTTCACCATGGAAATAACAAATAATTAATCGACTTTGTGCATGATTGACGAGGGATCCTTCGCTAATGCTCAGAAAGACAAAAAACACGTTCAGAATGACACACCACATCACAAATAAAGTGGTCGCCTTTTGGCGGCCACTTGTTGTTTTATAAAATCATTTATAGAGTATTTTCTTCTTCACGACTATTTTGAAGTTTTCTCATGGCGAGTTCTCTATTTCTTTCAATTAGTTTTTTGCGTTTTAGTTTTATAGATTGTATTCTATCAAAATCTTTTTTGGCTGTGGTGTATATACAATTTTTGGTTCCTGGTAAAAAATGTTCCAAAGTATATCTTTTGGATGCCGAAAAAACATCATGAGCATATCTTTTGGCATTATGAGGATTTTGCATGATCAAAGTTTGCTCAAAGGCATTTTTTAGGGTGTCATATGGTATGATTGTGGAATTTTGTTTTATTTTTTTGCATATGTTTTTTAAAAACTCATATTCAAGTTCATCATTTGATATAAACATTTTATTAAAATGCTCTTTTTTAGAAAATAATTTTTGTTCCTTATTTAAATCTAAAACATTTTGATTTTTTAATAAGTCATAAGTTATGTTATTTTGTAAAGAGTATAAAGTTAGTGGATTGTTATCTGACAAAAGATATTGAAACTGATTGTTAAGAGAAGGAGATATTTTTATATCTCTATAAAACTCAAGGTCTTTTATAGGAAGCAAGCAATAACTTAAAGTGATTGGCATATCTTTTTTATTGGGACTGTCCCAAGTTGGGTCAGCACTGTAAACGCCGTTTATATTATACTTTTCATCTTTAAGCATAACAATATTCATAGAGTGAAACCCGACAAGTTTATCATCTTTATCAAGAAGTTTAACACTGCTTTCAAAACAGTGTAAATATTTATTATTCAAACTCCGAACAAGTTCACTGAGCATTGTGGAAAAACTGCGACATACAATATGACCATTTGACTTTAAACTAAAAATTGAATGCGACATCACGAGACTTTTTAAAGATTTATCCTCATTGTAAACATTTTCGGCAATTCTTTTATATGCATACAAAAATTGTTCAAGTGGTGAAAAGTTTTTTGACAAAATTTCAGTTTTTATATCATTAAGATATTTATATGTTTTATCAACTTCGTCAATATCCCATAAAACGTCAAATTCTTTGATATATAATTTTGAATTTTGTGTTTTTAAAATTCTATTAAATTTTTTTATATTTTCAAACTCTTCTTGTGTAAATAAATTATTTTTTAAATTTATACAAAATGTTATATTTGATAAGTCTTTTTTACAGTCATAAATATTTCTTAAAACTGCAAAAAAATCATTAAAATTGTTATAATTATCAAGGTCAAAATTTATGCATATATTTTTAATTTTTTTTTTATTTTTATAAAAAAAAGAAAAATTATCAAGCTTCCAAGACTTGATAAATATATCATATCTATCACCTAAATCTTTTAAATATAACATAATCCCCCATATAGATGGCAGGTGGGACAGGACTCGAACCTGCAACAGACGGTTTTGGAGACCGTTACTCTACCATTGAACTACCCACCTATAACCATAGTAGAATATCAAAATTTTCACACTTTGTCAACATATTATAGAACAACAATTTTAAAAGTGTAACAAATTTCGGTTAAATTGCCATTATTTAATAGTGTTAATGTTATATTCAATGTACCTTTTTCATAGATACACAAATTGACGACGTTTGAAATTTTGTCAAAGTCATAGCGATTTATTCCAGATAATGAAACATCTGTTGTGATTTCACCTTGGTATTCGTCCAATAATATAAAACTAAAAGAAATGTATATTGGCAAGTTGTTGGTGGTAATGGATAAAACATCATTTTTGAATTCAGTGTTATATTCATCAAGAATAGATTGGTTAAATTCAATAGAGTAATAAACTTTACTTGGTGGGATATCTTCGTTTACTGTTATTAAAATATTCGCAAAAATGTTAGCAATTTTGTCAGTTATTAAGATAGTGTAAGTGCCAGTATTTTGGGCATAAAATGTATTATCAGTCAAAATTTCACCATTGGTTGTAATTTCAAAATTTGTTATAGCATATTTAGGAGAAAATGCATATTCAATTTTTAAACTTTCATTTTTATTCAATATTTTTTCACTATAGGCAGGGCTTATCTCATCAACTAGAACATTTTCGACTTTTATAGTTATACTTTCACTATAATTAGAGCCGTCTAGCGCCGTAACCAAAAGCGTGGTTTCACCAACAGATTTTGCAATTATTGAATTGTTTTCAATATATGCAACTTGGTTGTCTAAAATTTTTATTTCAAATAGTTCAAGGTTATTATTATCCACATTTACATTTAATTTGGTTTGATTAAATATATCATCGTTATTGGCTTCTAATGTAAAATCTGAATTAAATATGTATAATGTTAAAATATTGTTTTTATATCCATTTTCAAAATTTATATCAAAATTATCAATATACTCATAAGTATCATAAATAAATTTTTTCGAAAAGTTGCGATATTCAAAGATAAAGAAAGTTTCATCTGCACTAATTACATTAAATGAAAAGCGAATTTTGTTTTCATCGTTTATTATCAAACTTTCAAGATTTGAAACATTGTCGCTTGCTATCAAAGTGAATGGTATGTTCATATTGGCGTTGAAAGTAAATTCTATTATATAGTTTTCTCCCACAAATAAATTGTCCACACTTTCGTTGTTTTTATAGATGGTTGAATTTACTTCAGTTATTGTGTCTAATATAGTAACAACAAATGAATCGGAAAATTCCAAATTTGTTGAAGAGATTTTTGCAATAACAGTTACAGTGTAAGAGCCTGTCTTTTTGGCGTACACTTTTTGGTCTATTATTTCAAGCGCATTGCTATCATAAGCATAATCTACGGTGTATTTTTCGTTTGATGTTATAGTGATATAAAGATTAGAATATTCATCATCTATATACATGGTGATATCTTTGCAAGATATGTTCAATTCATATTCTTCACCTTGTGGAGTGTCAGATGTTTGGTGATTATTATCATTTGGTGGAGAGGGGATTTTGATATTGTTTATTATTATTGCCCCAATAACCAAAGCAGTTATTGCTACAAAAATTATTATATAGATGTACTTTTTTGATTTCATACATTAAATAATATACCTTATTTCGACAAAAAACCAAATAAAAAAATAAAATATTGAGTATTTTTATTACACAAGTTTCCTATTGCAAAATACTTTTTGATATGATATACTATCGCCAAGAGGTGAAAAATGGCAAAAAAAGGTAAAATAGTCGGCTCTATTATTTGTGGACTTGTTGCAGTGGGTGCCGTTGTGGGAGCCATTTATGTGTTTGGCAATAACCAACAAGAGATACAACAAGATGTTCCACCTAATCCACCAGTGGAAAAAATACAGCTTGCATCAGTACAAAATTTACAATATGACCAAGAGAGTGCCTTATTAACATGGAATGATGTAACAGGTGCAGATTCATATAATGTTAGCGTAAATGGTGAAGTGCAACGCGTAAAAAACACGTTTTATCCTATCACATTGACAGAACACGAAACTGAGTTTAAAGTTCAGGCATATGATTCAACTGAAACATATATTGCTTCAGAGTGGTCAGATCCACTTGTTGTAACCTTCCAGCAAGAGAACAGTCTTGTTGCGGAAGTAAATAAGATGGCTCAAGAGTTAACAGGACTACCATTACGAAAAGTACTTTCAATTCATGCCGAAGGGAGTAACATTTATACAGCTGGCGTTTATGGGAATTCGAAAAAAGTGTATACTTTTCGCACAAAATGCGACCACGAAATACAAAGCCTAGAAGATGCATTGAATTCAGACCATACAAATACATCAGTTTATAGGGTGTATGACTCAAAAGACTATGACATGGTCAGCTATTTTTTAAACAGGCAAGATCGTGGAAATGGGTACAGCGATCAAATTCAAGATTTGGTTCGACACAACTATCGCTTAGACTTTGTTACTAGCCAAGCGTATGAGGAGACTTCTACTACGGTAGCTATTAAAGGAATAATGAAGGCAAGTAAGTTTGGGGATACAAGATATTTTTCGGTGGATGTTACTATGTATGTAGGCGATATAAGTAACGAAGAAGTCAAGTATACTTCTGCAGTTGAGGCGGCTGACGCAAATGAGATGTATGAAAAACGTTTTGTTGAGATGACTGGAGACTTTGCCGATTATGCTCAAGAACTTGATGAACAACTTCATTCTAACCAAGAAACACAAGATTATGGGATGTCAATGTAATGAATAAATGTATTTATTTAACAAAAAAGAATTTACAAGATTTTTATGAATTAAAAGATATTGCTAAAGATTGTGCTATAGACCTTTTTCCGGTGATAAGTGAAATCCAAATGTTTACTGAATATTATCAAGAAAAATGTCCAATTCTTATGGACGATTCTAAATGGTATAAAGAACTAATAGGTCAAGTAAGTTCCATGTTCAGTAAGGACGTTTATCTTCTTAATGACGACTGCGTTTACCAAAATGATACAAAACTTGGCACAATCGTGGATTTTTTCAAAAGTGAAGTTTTTAAGTGTCTTTTAAAAAAACAAGATAGGGCGCAGTGCAGTGAATCGATAAAGAGTTATCTTAAAGATTTTCTTGATTACGATTGGCGCACTCCATATATTATTGATGTGCTTGGCGAGATGTATTATTTTGATTTAAAAGAGCCAACTGATGAACTGTTAGAATATGTATTTAAAAAAGATAGGCTTGAAAAAGATGAAGATATGCCTGTTTTTAACAAATTGAAAAAAATACTTAAGACAAAGTTGAAAAAGAAAGATTTTAAAGATCTAAATGATAAAAAAATGTTTGCCCTTTTATATGCAGATTTCGACAGATATTTAAATACCATTTAATTGGTAAAAAAGTTTTAGACAAATAGCGATAAAAAATTGTTATTTGTCTTTTTTTTGCAAAATTCGAATTTAAACATAGTAGATTGTTTAGTTTAAAAATTTGTTTTTTCAAAGTTTTTTTTGTGTTATAAAAAATATTGACAACGATTTTTATTTGGGTAATACTATAAAAGATTTGAAAGGAAACATAACATGGTTATTTTTGGAGATTATCACACACATACACGCTACTCTGGTGGTAGATATAATGTAAAGCATGCAACGGGTACCATTCTTGAAAATGCAATGTCTGCAAAAGAAAAGGGGCTTAAACAAATAGCAATAACCGAGCATGGCTTTTCACATAAACTGTATGGAGTAAAACGTAAAAATATAGATAGGATGCGTAAAGAAATAGATGACGCAAAGCAAAAAACGGGAGTTGACATTTTGCTTGGAATTGAGGCGAACATTATATCAAGCGAAGGAGATGTTGATTTAACCAGTGAAGATATTAAAAAGTTGGATTTTATAATTGTTGGTTTTCATAATTTTGCCAAAGCAAAAAATTTAAAAGAATTTTTTAAGTTTAGATTGCCCAACATGCTTAATCTTAAAAGAGAAAAAGATATAAAAAGAAATACATTGGCACTTATGAAGGCGATGGACAAATACCCAATAGACTTAATTTCTCATCCAGGTTCGCATATGTCATTAGACTTTGAGACTATTGGAAAGCACGCAGTAAACACTAATACACATCTTGAACTAAATGGTAAGCGAATTTGTTATTCAAAAAATGATGTTAAAAAATTAGTGCAAATGGGAGTAATGTTTATGGCAAACTCAGATGCACATAGTGCGATAAGGGTAGGAGAAGTTAATAAAGGCATAAATTTTGCAATTAAGTATGATATTCCACAAAAAAATATAGCAAATTTAGAAAAATTTCCATATTTAAAAAATTTAAAAAGGAATTAAAATTGAGTTTTTCAAGAGAAATAAAAAAAGAAATATTATCCATAAGTCTAGACGATGATTCTCAAAGTCTGGCCTTTTTGGGTGGTCTTATAAATAGTTCAGCGCACATAGTTTTAAAGCCGACAGTTTCAATAACACTCACAACCGAAATCTTCGAACTTAATAGCAAAGTAAACCAAATTTTAAATAAATTTTATGGCGCATTCACGACGGCTGTCAAATGCTCACCTCATCAAATAAAACGAGACGAATATTACAAAATTACACTTGATGGCGATGTTGCTTTCAGATTGCTTCTTGACACTGGGTGTATAAAGGTGGTGGATGCTGTTGTGGTTCGCAATTTTGACGTTGATGAATATTTGATTAAGGAACCACAGGACCTAAAAGCATTTGTTTGCGGAGCATTTGTGGGTTGTGGAACATCTAGTATAAAAATAGACAGTAAAAGTCGAATGTCAACAGGTTACCATCTTGAGTTCGATTCTAAAAATTATGCATTTTTGAGTGGGCTTGGACATATTTTAGCTCAGTTTGATGTATGCGCAAAACTTGTCAAACGAAAAAATTTAAATATTTTATATATAAAGGATGCCCAGCAAGTTAGCAATACATTGGCACTTATGGGTGCAAACAGCGCTGTGCTGAGTCTTCAAAATGAAATGGCGACAAGAGAACTTAGAAATAAAGTGAATAGACAAACAAATTGTCTTAGTGCGAACATTGAAAAAACAGTTAGTGCAAGTATAAAGCAAAATGACGCAATCGAACTTATAGTACAAAGGATCGGTCTTGAAAGTTTACCAACTGACCTTCAAAATGTTGCACTGCTTCGAATTGCAAATCCAGAAGAGAGCTTAGAAGAGCTTGTAAAACTTGCTACTTTTAAAATCACCAAAAATGCTTTAAATTATAGACTAAATAAACTTATAAAAATTGCAAACAAGATAAAGGAGAAATAATGGAACAATTTGTACATTTACACAATCATACAGAGTTCAGTTTGCTTGATGGTGCGGCAAAGATAACCAAACTGATTAAAGAAACAAAAAATCGTGGTTGGAAAGCAGTTGCCATAACCGACCACGGAAATATGTATGGAGCATTGCAATTTTATACAGCCTGTCTGGAGAATGGTATAAAACCAATTATTGGTTGTGAGTTTTATGTAGTTGATGACTATAAAAACAAACATGGGAAACAAAGTTTTGACCATTTAATTTTGCTTGCGAAAAATAATATAGGATATAAAAATTTACTTAAATTAAATTCCATCGCATTTTTGGATGGCTTTTATTACAAACCAAGAATAGATTATGACCTACTTGAAAAGTACAGCGAGGGACTTATTTGTCTTAGTGCCTGTCTGGCAGGAAGAATACCCAAACTTATACTTTCTCACCGATTGGAAGATGCTGAAAAATTTGCAATAAAATTAAACAATATGTTCCCAAAAGGCGATTTTTATTTAGAAATTCAAAATCATGGTATACCAGAAGAAGACGAGGTTAGAAAAGAACTAATCAATCTTAGCAAAAAATTAAATATTAAACTTGTTGCAACTAATGATTGCCACTATATTGAAAAAGAAGACGCTGAGATGCAAGATGTTTTGATGTGTGTTCAAATGGGTAAAACACTTGATGATCCTGATAGATTTAAGTTTTCTACACAAGAATTTTATTATAAGACCTATGACGAGATGAAAGAGTTGTTTGCAGGACATGAAGAAGCACTATTAAACACCCTAGAAATCGCCGATAAGTGCGATGTTGTGATAAGACGAAAAGTGCACACCGAAATGGGACTGGATGAAAGATATTGTTTACCTGCAAATGAAAATTACATACCAAAATATATTCCAGAAAATGGAATGAGCACTTTCGAATATATGAAATACTTGACTTATAGAAACCTTGACACAAAATATCCGAATGCCTCAAAGGAAGTCTTGAATAGAATTGAATATGAACTAACTACAATTCACGAACAAGGTTTTGTGGAATACTTTTTGGTTGTTTGGGACTATATTAACTGGGCAAAAAACAACGGCATATCAGTTGGACCTGGGCGTGGAAGTGGCGCCGGCAGTGTTGTTGCATATCTTATGGGGATCACAGACGTTGAACCTATTAAATATTCATTGTTTTTTGAAAGATTCATAAACAAAGAAAGGGTATCCATGCCAGATTTTGATGTTGACTTTGATAGTGAAAGGCGCGGAGAAGTCATTGAGTATGTAAAACGCAAATATCATCCAGAAAACGTTTCCAACATCATCACTTTTGGTAAGATGCAGGCAAAAAATGCAATTAAAGATGTTGGTCGTGTGCTGAGAATACCATACAGCGAAACGGATAAAATTACAAAACTTATACCAAATCGCTTACCTGAAGGGATAAAAAAACCCCCAGTACTTGCCTATTATTTTGGTAAGACGGGCAAAAAAGAAAATGATAAATATATAATGCAAGAACTTAAAGATATCTACGATAGTGATTCAGACCTTAGACGAGTTGTGGATATTGCAATAAAACTTGAAGGTTTTCCACGCAATACATCCATGCATGCGTGCGGTGTACTTATTGCACCAGAACCAGTTGATGAGTTTGTGCCAGAAGCAAGAAATGGTGAAGATGTAACAACTCAGTATGATATGATTGAGCTTGAATCACTTGGACTACTCAAAATGGACTTTTTGGGGCTTGTTAACTTGGTGGATATTGACCTTGCAAAAAAATACATTAAAGAACTTCATGGCGTGGATATAGATTTTCACAAGATTGGTTATGACGATAAAAACGTTTACAATTTAATTAGCACAGGTAACACCATGGGAGTATTTCAACTTGAAAGTGCAGGTTTTCAAAACTTTATGCGAGAACTTCAACCAGATGGACTTGAAGATATTATAGCAGGAGTTTCACTTTATAGACCGGGACCTATGGATTCAATTCCAACATATGTCAGGAATAAGTTTCATCCAGAAGAGGTAAAGTATCCACATGAGTGTATAAAAGACATTTTAAAAGTTACCTATGGTGTAATTGTCTACCAAGAACAGGTTATGCAAATTTTCCAAATTATGGGCGGATACAGTTTAGGCCAAGCCGATAATGTTCGTAGAATCATGGGCAAAAAGAAAGTGGATAAAATGGCTTATGAAAAAGACAAATTTATAAACGGTTGGGAAGATCCAAAGGGCTTACATTCAATCCCCGGCGCTGTAAAACTGGGAGTACCAAGAGAAACAGCGGAAAAAGTTTTTCATGACATGGAAAGTTTTGCCCAGTATGCTTTCAATAAATCGCACGCCACTGCTTATGCCATGATAACTTATCAAACAGCATATCTTAAATGTTATTATGAAGTTGAATTTTTGACTGCAATCATAAACAACAGAATAACTAAAGCGGACGAAATCAAAACATACGTTACCTATGCAAGAAGCGAAGGTATTGATATTCTTCCGCCAAACATCAATAAAAGTCAAACATATTTTTCTGTTGAAAATGGTAACATTCGATATGGACTTAGTGGACTTAAAGGTGTTGGGGTCAGTGCTATAAGTACAATTTTAAAAGAAAGAGAAAATGGAGAATTTAAAGACTTGTATGATTTCATTTCAAGAATTATGCATGTCCAAGCATCGCTTATAAATAAAAAAAGTATGGAGAGTTTAATTTTTAGCGGTGCGCTTGATTGTTTTGGGTTGTATAGATCACAACTTAACGCTATGTATGACACAATAATTGAAAAGGTTGAAAAAGATATAGAAAAACAAAAGACAGGACAATTTTCTCTTTTTGAAAGTTTTGAGCCAAATTTAGGCAAAGTTGACGAAGTGCCGGTGCCAAAAATAAAGGAGTTTACTCCAGAGGCAAAACTAAAATTTGAAAAGTCTATTTTGGGTGTGTATATGTCGGGACACCCACTTGAAAAGTTTGAGGATAGGTGGAAAGATTATAACTTCAACTCCTCAATGATTTCAACACAAGAAGACCAAGAAATTTTTGAAGATGACGAAGATGAAGTTAATGAACAAGTTTATTCAAACAGCGGTATCCAAGATGGGACTATGGTCAAGTGTGGTGGGATTATCACAGAAGTAAAGCGTATACTCACAAAAGTTGGAAATAAACCAATGGCTGTTGTGCATGTTGAAGATCTTTATGGAAGTTTTGTGTTAATGGTTGTACCAAAGGCATATGATAAATATAAAGAACTATTAAAAGAAGACAACATAATAGATATTTATGGTAGATTTAGTGAAAGGCCGGGCAAAGACTCTGCTATAATAGCGGAAAGAATAACAGAATTAAAACAAGAAGTGAATGTCGACACAGAAACAAAAACAGTGTACTTAAAGTATAATTTAAATAATAGTAAAGTATGTGATAAAATAAATTTAATATTGTCTTTATATCCTGGCGAAAGTGCGGTAATTGTTAGATCTACTGCCGATAATAAGGCTTACAGACAAAAGAAAAAAGTAAGCGCTAATAACTATTTATACAACGAACTTGTAGGGGTGCTTGGCGAAGATAATGTTATAATAAAATAGGAGAATGTATGAATATAGGTATACTTGCCAGTGGTGGCGATGGTGCAGGAATGAATATGTTTCTCTGCACTCTTGTAAATAAATTAAAAAATCATAATGTAACACTTTTCAAGTTTGGATATAAAGGACTTATTGAAAATATCACTTGCAATTTTGACATGAAATATTTAAAATCAAAAAAATTGAAAGGCGGGATATGTATAAAAACTTCTAGATGTCCAGAATTTAAAACATTGGACGGTCAAAATAAAGCGATTGAAACATTAAAAAAGAATTATATTGATATACTTGTCGTCATGGGTGGAAATGGCTCATTTAAAGGTGCAAAGAGCATTGCAAGCCAAGGGATAAAAATAATTTTTATTCCTTGCTCTATAGATAACGATGTTTTTCCAAGCAATTATTCCATAGGCTATGATACTGCATGTTCTACTTGCTCAAATTACATAAACCAAGTGCAGGACACAATGCTTTCATTTGATAGACTTTGCATATATGAAGTTATGGGACGAAACTGTGATGCCATAGCAAAAAAAGTTGCGAAGATGATAGATGCCGACTTTGTTTACACCGACAATTCCACAACAAAAGATTGTATAGAAACACTTAAAAAGTCAAAAAACAGTGCGCCTATTGTGGTGCTACAAGAAAATGTTTTAAATATTGAGGACCTTGCAAATAATATTTCTCAAAATTTGAATCGTGAGGTAAAATCTTGTGTGGTTGGATACATTCAACGCGGCGGAAACCCAACAAAATTTGAATGCAAAATAGCACATGAGTTTGCAGTGGCGTGCGCAAAACAAATAAATGAAGGTGTAAATTCTGATATCATGTTTGTTCAGTACACAAAAAATGGAGTTATCAGTAAGCCAATTTAATTTAAATTTAAAAAATATTAAAAAAATATTGACAACTATCTACTTAAAGTGATATTATTACAAGGCGTTTGGGGGTTTAGCTCAGCTGGCTAGAGCGCCTGCCTTGCAAGCAGGAGGTCATCGGTTCGATTCCGATAATCTCCACCAAAACAAAAACCACACAACATCGTGTGGTTTTTTACTGCAAAAATACAAAATAGCATTCAAACTATTCTACTGTAACACTTTTCGCAAGATTTCGTGGTTTATCTGGACTGTAGCCCAGTTTAACACAAGTTTTATATGAGAGCATTTGGAATGGTATGACGCTTAATATGCTTGAAAGTGATGAGTCTATTTTATCAAATTTATAAATATAGTCGATATCCATATCACAAGGTACATCGAGATTAGTTACAAGTATAATTTTTCCACCACGAGCCTTTATTTCGCTTGCGCTGGATAAATTTTTTGCAAGCAAAGTTTGGTCGGTGGCAATTACAAATACCAAACTTTTCATATCTACAAGACTTAGTGTGCCGTGTTTTAACTCTCCGGAAGGTATACTTATGCAGTTTATGTAGGTTATTTCTTTAAGTTTCAAACCTGCTTCAAGTGCTGTAACATAGTCTTCAGCACGACCTATAAAAAATATTTTTTCGTGTTTCAATACAAGGTCAGTAATTTCGTCAATTTTATCAATGTTTTTAAAATAGTCGACGTTTTGGAGTTCAGATATGTCCACATTCATAGGTTTGCCATTTAACTTACGCAAATGCTCAGATAAAAGTTTCAAAACTACAAGCATTGCGTTGTATGCCTTGGTGGACATAACTGCAATTTCCATCCCGGCACAAAGTGGCAACACTATATCTGACTCTCTTGCGATGGAAGAATATGGCACATTTACTATGGCTATGGTTTTTGCTCCCATTTTTTTTGCAAGTTCCAACGAAAGTAAAGTGTCGGCAGTTTCTCCGCTTTGACTTAAGAATATGCATAGTGTTTCTTGGTCGATTAGCGGATTTGAATACCTAAATTCGCTAGCAATTTCGGCATGTGCTTCAATTTCTGCATCTTTTTGAATAAATTTTGCACCCATAAAACAAGCATGATATGCTGTCCCACATCCAATAAGTTTTATTTTTTTAATATTTTTAATAAACTCTTTGTCAATATTTTTAAAGTGATCTACATTATTATAATTTAACATAAGCCCATCGATAATTTTTGGAATTTCGTTTATTTCTTTTTCTGCATAGTAAGGGTATTTTCCAAGTTCTGCAGATTTTTCAAAACTACCCACTTCACATGGTTTTATATTTACTTTTTTCAAATTGGAGTCATAGACTGAGATGTCTTTTAAGTCCACTTTTGCCAAACAGTCGTCAGGAAGCGCATAATAATATTCATAGTCCTCACCAAAAGTAACGGGATCACTACTAATCATTGTACTGTTTTTGTTTTGGGCGATGTAAAGTGGACTGTGTCGCCTTGCAATATATATTGCTTGTTCGTTTTTGTGTAATAAACATATAGCATAACTACCACGAAGCATACAAGTAACATTTCTTAATTTTTCAATATTGTCAATATTTTTATTTATAGACATAAGTTGGGGTATTATCTCACTGTCAGTTTCGCTTGAAAGACTAATATTTTGCGATTTTAAATATTCAGTAAGTTCTAAAAAATTTTCAATAATTCCATTATGTACCACAGCCCAAGTTTTGTCTTGACTTAAATGCGGATGTGTGTTTTTTAAATTCACTTTTCCATGCGTTGCCCACCTTGTGTGAGCTATGCCACAGGTGTAATCATCGTTGAAGTTTAATTTTTTTTGTAAATTTTTAATTTCTCCAATACTTTTTTTGACAAAAAATTTATCATTTTTTAAAAGACAAATACCGCTTGAATCATATCCGCGATATTCAAGTTTTTTCAAATTATGTATAATTTTTTTAGAAACACCCGGGCTAGTTGAGAGATAACCTATTATTCCACACATAAAAACTCCTTTAAAGATATTTAATGCTAGTATTGTATGAAAAATTACAAAAAGCGGTTACCACCCCCTTGAAAAATTAACATATATTTGATATACTAAACCAAAAGGAGAAAATAAAAATTATGAATGCTTCATATATACAGGGAGTTGTAGGAGAATTTGTTTATAGATTTTCAAAAATATCCAATATGGAAAAAAGAGATTTAAAAAATATCGAGAAATTGGAAGATTTTCAAGATATTTTGGAAGATTATTTAGCTTATGAAATTTCACATCAAGGTTTTTTCCATTATGATTCAAATTCAAAATATGATGAGTGTGATGACAATGAAAAAGAGTGGGCAATTACAGTAAATAAAATAGCTATTGATATATTTGGGAAAAATATTAATGAAATATTGCGTAAAAATGCACACATTTCAATCACTGCCGATAAAAATAACTCGGTTATGTATGTTAATGATGGAACATATCCATTTGGAATTGATAAAAAAATTGAAATAAAAAATCCTCAAAAAGATTTAGATATGACTTTATAAATTATTAAAAACAAAAATATAATAATGTATATAATTCATTTTATAGCAAAATGCTCGTAAAATATTTTACGAGTATTTTTTTGTGTATCTAATTGGGTGTCATTCTGAGTCCCGCTCCAACGCGTCGACCCACGAAGAATCTCAATAAAAATCATAAATTTCACCCCCAAAGTCAAAAAAGTTACAAAATTTTTTTAAAAAATTTCGTTAAAACACTTGACAACACTATGGGGGGGGGGGGGGGTAAAATATAATATCAATTTTGTAAGATATTAATTATGTTCAGTTCAATTTTAAATTTCTGTTAAATTTATAAATTGAATAGCTTGATTGTGTCTTAGGGTATTTGCAAGGAGAGTTAATGAAAAAAACGATAAAACTTTGGTTTACGGTTATAAATTTGTGTTTTGTATTGGCTATACTTTGTTTTGGTGTATTTGCCTCAGTAACTGTGAGTTACACTGTTAGCGGCAATATACATTATGAAGTTGACAGAGCATTCGTTGAGATAACTACAAAGATATATTCCACTCAAGCAGCAATGAATAAATCGGAATTAACAACTAGTGCCGCTGCTTTGGAAAATAAAAATTTTGAAGAAATTGAAAGTACATTAGGTAAACCTGTCCAAACGTTTGATACATATAACAACACAGAAAATACTGGAAGTTCAACTATAAATGGTGTTGATATAGACTATAATAAATCATTTACATATTATATTGTAATAAATGTTAAGAATTTGAGTTTGAGCAATTCAATAGATTTATCATTGGAAAATAATGTACTTGGAGATGGTAATAGTGTAACTTACACAACACCCAAAAAATTTGATATTGAAAATTCACAAAATGGAACCAATATAATTATCGCCTACTCACTTGATGATTTGGATCAGTCTATTGATAATGTTCAGTTTAGTTATACAGTGAATATTGATGTCAGTTCGCCAAGTTATACAGTTACTATAAATGTAAATGTACTGGGTGATCCTTCTATGAGATACTTTAGTGGTGATGTTTCATGGACAACTCAAGATGGCACAGGTGGATCATTTACACCAGACTATGTAACAAATAACTTTACCTATACAGTGCTAAATGTAAAAGAAATAAAAATTGATGCTTCTTGTTCTCGCGGAGTAGAAATCAATAATGAATCGGTTGGGACAAGCTTTAGTAAGACGTATACAATAAGCGAAGATACGACAATAGAAATTAGCTTGTGGAGTAGTGTTGGGTCGAGTAATTAAATAAAATGCTAAAAAATTGTAGAGCGGTTTTTTGTTGACATAATACTTGATAGTAGTGTAATATTCTATAGTACTGATGAAATTAAAAAAAGAATTTGATGTTGTAAGGTATGATCCTTCCATTCAAGAAGGTTTAAATGCTGAGCAAATCAAAGAAAGGCAAGAACATAAACTTTACAATAAAGTGAAACAAAAGACAGGTAAGTCTTATTTTCGCATTTTTTTTGATAATATTTTTACATTTTTTAATTTAATTTGGATACTTATTTTTGCTGCACTGGTGGCTGTTGAAAGTTATAATGACCTTTTGTTTATCGTGGTCATATTTTTGAATACTTTGATATCCATAATTCAAGAGTGCAAGGCAAAATCGGCCGTTGATAAACTTTCACTTGTTACCATGCCAAAAGTTTCAGTTACAAGACAAGGTTTGGAAATTGAACTCGATGCAAACAAACTTGTTTTGGATGATGTTATTAAACTTGAAATAGGAAACTCAATTCCAGCAGATTGTGTTATTTTGAGTGGAAAAATTGAAGTGAATGAAAGTTTGCTTACGGGCGAAAGTGATGCAGTTAAAAAAGCGGAAGGAGATTCCATCCTTTCGGGTAGTTTTATTATAAGCGGAAGTTGCATCGCAAAAGTGGATAAAATTGGAAATCAAAGTTATATTCAATCCATTGCGTCTGAAGCAAAAAAGTTTAAAAATCCAAATAGTAACCTAAACAAAGATTTAAAGACCATGATAAAATATATTGGTTTTGGAATTATTCCAATCGGTGGAATTATGTTTATAAGCAACTACTATTCCTATGGTCGTAGTTTAACTTATGCAGTTACAAAAACGGGTGGAGCACTTATTGGAATGATTCCTGCGGGTATGTTTTTGCTTGTAACCATAGCATTATCTGTTGGTGTTGTTAAACTGAGCAAGAAAAAAGCCATGGTAAAAGATCCTTATTCCATTGAAATGCTTGCAAGAAGCAATGTTCTTTGTCTTGACAAAACGGGTACGATAACCGATGGTACAATGCAAGTTGATGAAATAATTGATATCAAAAATTTGGAAGATGTAAACAACAAAGATATTATATCAAATATTTTATATATCCAAAAAACAAGTAATGCCACATCCAATGCACTTATTCGTGAACTTGGCAAAAAGAATAACTTAAAGTGCGTATATAATCTTGAGTTTTCTTCACAACGAAAATGCACGGCAACAAGTTTTGAAGGATTAGGCACTTTTGTTTTGGGTGCGCCCGAGTTTGTTAAGTCCAGTATTACAAAAAAATTAAAAAACACAATTTATAATCTTTCCAGTAAGGGCAAACGGGTTTTGATGCTTGCCTATAAGCCAGAATATTTTTTGGATGAAAGTGAAAAATTGCCTCGAGCGACAACACCGCTTGCGCTCATTGTCATTGAGGACACCATACGTGAAGACGCAAAAGAGACCATTGCTTGGTTTAAAGAAAATGGCGTGCAAATTAAGATTATTTCAGGAGATAATCCAACAACTGTTTCAAACATTGCCAAACGAGTTGGAGTTGAAAATGCAGAAAACAACATTTCACTTGAAAATATGAGTTTGCAAGAAGTGGAAAAAGTGGCATTGTCGTTTACTGTGTTTGGTAGAGTGAGTCCAGAACAAAAACATACACTTGTAAAGACATTAAAAAAACACGGAAACGTTGTCGCAATGACTGGTGATGGAGTAAATGATACATTGGCACTAAAAGAAGCTGATTGTTCCATTGCTATGGCAGACGGAAGCGAAGTTGCAAGAAGTCTATCAAATTTGGTTCTTCGTGATTCCAAATTTTCAAGTTTGCCAGCTGTTGTAAAAGAAGGTAGGCAAGTTATAAACAATGTTCAGCAATCGAGCACACTTTTTCTGATGAAAACTTTGTTTACAATTCTGTTGTCGCTTTTCAGCATTGTAACAATTACAGGTTATCCTTTCCAGCCAGCACAAATGTTTTTATTGGAACTTTTTGTGATTGGTCTTCCTTCGGTAATACTTGCTCTTCAGCCTAACACAAGCCTTATCAAAGGTGAGTTTATTCCAGTTGTTTTGAGGCGGAGTATTCCGAGTGGGCTTTTGATTTTTATAAATGTGCTTGGAACAATCGTTTTGGCACGATTTAATCTTATAAACGCGGAAGAGTTTGCAACTCTTTCCACACTTGTTCTAATATTCACAGGGTATATAAATTTGGTGTTTTTATGTGTACCATTCAGTAAAATAAGAATATTTTGTTGCAGCTTGTCGCTACTATGTTTGGTGCTTGCAATAGTTCTTATGGGTGATTTCTTTGGTATGACAACAATAAATTTAAAAGTGGCATTAATACTTATTGCGTTTATGGCTATTGCAATTCCGCTTCACATTCTCATTCCAAAAATCATAAAAAAGATAGAAAACCGTATTAAAAAATCAAAACAGCAAAAGATTGACAAAAAAAACAAATTTAACAAAAAAACCAAACACGATTCTATGCAATAAAAATGCACCTTATTAAGTGTCTAACTTTTGGGGTGCACTTCAAACTAGATTCGTGTTTTTTTAAACTCTTTTTATTATTCAGTTTTTTCTTTTGGTTCTTCAACTTGTTCATCTGTTTTAACTGGTTGTTCAGATGCTGGTTGTGTTGGTTGAACTGTTTCAGCTGATTGAGTCGCCACTTGTGTCTTTCTTGATTTAGCAAGCATAACAAGTGTTGCGATAGAAATAGCAATTTCCAAAACAACAAAAGCATACCCAGGTGCAGATACACTTTCTGTCAAAGCAATAATAATCACGGTTATGACCAAAACAAAGAAAATGTTGAAGCCTGCAAGAATTTTGTTTGCTTTATGGCAGCGCGCATAAAGTTTTTCACTTTTCATGACACCTAGATTGCAAAGCAATAACAAGGCATAAAGAACAATTAAGGCAATTACAGAAAGCAACAATAAGAGTAAAAACAAAGCCCAAACAATATATGCTCCACCCGCTTCAAACATACTGCTAATTATACCAACATAACTAAAGGCACTTGCGTTTGCAACAAGAGGCAAAACAAAGAATATCAATGCAAGCACGCTGAGCCCAAGACCTATGCTGTCAAAAATTAGTTTTCTGCTTTTCATATTTCCTCCTTTTTATATTAAATTCATGTTATCATTTTATAAACTTTTATGTCAAATAAATACAAAAAAAAATTATAAAATGGAGTGAACTGTATTTTGAGTTCGGTATTTTACCGGACTCATTTTTTATTTTAGTATTATTCGTTCGTTATTGTAATAAATATGTATTATTTAGTTTGTCAATGAAAGTGTTAACACTTTTAAACTATAATTCAAAAAAGTTAGTTCAAACACTTGACAGATGGGGGGGGGGGGGGGTAAATTTATAAAAGGAAAAAAAATGCTTTTTGAACATTAAAGAGTTTTAATAAAAGAGAGAAAAAA
>CALWPD010000013.1 GCA_944383335.1 uncultured Clostridia bacterium | reverse complement strand
AAAAGTCGTAGGTGGCAGTTCCAAGAAAGGTAAACTATAAAAGGAGATAAAAAATGGCAACAGCAAAAACAAATGTAGCAAAGAAAAAAAGAGTTTCAAGAAACATTGACAAAGGTCAAGTCCATATCAAGTCTTCTTTTAATAACACCATGGTAACATTCACAGACCTTCAAGGCAATGTAGTTTCTTGGGCAAGCTCAGGAAAATTAGGTTTCAAAGGCTCCAAAAAGAGCACACCATTCGCAGCACAACAATGTGTTGAAGACGCAGCAAAAGTCGCAAAAGAACAAGGAATCAAATCTGTTGAAGTATACGTAAAAGGTCCCGGCAATGGTCGCGAGGCTGCCATACGTGCACTTTCTGCAGCAGAACTCAATGTTACTTTAATCAAGGATGTTTCTCCAATCGCACATAACGGTTGCAGACCACCAAAGATTAGAAGAATATAAAAGGAGAAATTTATGGCTAAGATGATAGGTGCAGATTGCAAACAATGTCGCCGTGAAGGATGTAAATTATTCCTTAAGGGAGAGAGATGCACAACTAAAAAATGTGCCATTGAAAGACGCCCAGTCGCTCCTGGTCAACACGGAACAGGTAGAAAGAGGGTTACAGAATATGGAACACAACTTCGTGAAAAACAAAAAGTAAAAAGGGCATATGGAATACTTGAAAAACAATTCCACAAATATTATGAAGAAGCCGAAAGAATGAAAGGTGTAACTGGTGAAAATATGCTCTCACTTATTGAAAGAAGACTGGATAATGTTGTATATCGCATGGGCATCGGTTCTTCTAGAAGCGAATGTCGTCAAATAGTAAACCATGGACAAATCACAGTCAATGGCAAGAGAGTAAACATTCCTTCATATCAAGTTAAAGTTGGTGATATAATCGCAGTAAAAGAAAACAAGCGAGACCTTGATATGTTTAAACAACTAAAAGGCATGAAGGTAGTTATGCCAAAATGGCTTGAATTTAACAGTGATACACTTGAAGGCAAGGTACTAGCACTTCCAACAAGAGAAGATATTGATCTCAACATCAAGGAACACTTAATCATTGAGTTGTATTCAAGATAGTAAATGGAGGACTATATATATGATGGAAATTGAAAAACCAAGAATAACGTGTGAAGAAACAGAAGGTGGCAGTTATGCTAGGTTCATAGTTGAGCCACTTGAAAGGGGTTATGGCATAACGCTAGGTAACTGTATGCGAAGGACACTTCTTGGTGCGCTCCCAGGTGCAGCACCAATCGCTATCAGAATTAATGGTGTATTGCATGAATTTTCAACAGTTCACGGCATCACGGAAGATGTTGTGGACATTGTGTTAAACATAAAATGTTTGGCAGTAAAAACAACAGACAAAAGTACAGACTTTACAACAACAATTCACCTTCACCACAAAGGTGCAGGAGATATCACAGCACGTGAATTCGAACCAAATGATCAGGTAGAAATACTTAATCCTGAACTTCACATTGCAACCGCTGATGATGATGCAGACTTTCAACTTGATGTAATAATTGGAAGAGGCCGGGGTTATGTTCCAAACACAATCAACAAAGAGAGAATTGATGTTGTTGACTATATCGCAATCGATTCAATTTATTCACCGGTTAAAAAAGTTAATTATAATGTTGAACCAACCCGTGTCGGACAAAGTATAGATTATGATAAACTCACACTAGAGGTTGAAACAAACGGTACAATAACTGCTCGTGAAATTGTAAGTTTGGCAGGTAAAATAATACAAGAACATATTGCACTATTTGTAGATCTTTGCGAAGAGATGTCAGATATGAATATCTTGGTTTCAAAAGAAGAAGACAAGCAGGTCAAAGTTCTTGAAATGCCAATTGAGGAGATGGATCTTTCCGTCAGATCATATAATTGCCTTAAAAGAGCAAACATTAATACCATAGATGATCTTATCAAAAAGTCAAAAAATGATATGCTTAAGGTAAGAAATCTTGGCTTAAAATCAATAGAGGAAGTCATTCAAAAACTTGCCACATATGGCCTAAGTTTAAGAAACGACGAAGACTAAAAAGGAGATAAAAATGGCTAACGATAAATTAGGTAGACCAACTGATCAAAGATTGGCAGTTCTTAGAAACCAAGTATCAAATCTTTTCAAATATGGCAGAATTGAAACAACAGTTGCAAAGGCAAAGGCAGTTTCAAGACAGGCAGAAAAGATTTTGACGCTTGCAATAAACACATATCAGGACAACGCAAAAGTTGAAAAAACCATCACTGAAAACGGAACAAAGATGAAAAAAGAGATTATCAATGATGGTCCAAAAAAACTTGCAGCAAGACGTAAAATGATGGCCTTTTTATATGATCTTAAAGAAGAAAGACATGAAAAGGAAGGTCTAGAGGCTTATAGAGCAAGAACAGAAGGAATAAATCATCCACTTATTGAAAAGATCTTCAACATCTATGCGCCAAAGTACGCAGATAGAGCAAAAGAACTCGGTACAAAAGGTGGTTACACAAGAGTAATAAAAACTGCTACACGTCGTGGTGATGGCGCTGACCTTGCAATAGTAGAACTTGTATAACGGAGATAACATATGGATCAAACACAAGAGATAGATCAATTAATAACAGATTTTCTCACGGCAATTTCGCTTAGAATAGATGCCAATCATGCCTTGCTTGATCTTATTGAAAAAACATATAATAAGGCGAAGATAGAACTTGAATACTCAACTTTTTCTTCGCCTTATTTAGTTAAACTTACAAGTTTTTTGATAAAAATCAACGATAGCAAAACACAAAAAATATTGAAAAGAAATAATAAAGCACTAGATATAACAAAACATAAAGAAATTTTAAAAAAAATCACAATTTCTGTTAGAAAAAATTATTTGCAAAACATAACAAAAAGGATTCAACAAATATTTCAACTTGATTCATATCTCGACAAGGTAGGCGAAAATATTGAAATTAGTCAATATGTAATTCATATACTAGAAAATTTAAAAAAATGCACTGAGTCAGAACTTAAATTAGATGAATTTTATCAACAATATTTGGAAAAATCATTCAATATATCATATTCATTCGATGAGGCAAATAATGAAAAATAATAATATAAATAAATTGATTATAACTCTAAAAGAGATTGATGATATTGTCAACGATATTTTTGATACTTTTGATTAAAATTGTATCTTAAATTTCGCTTTATAAATATTTGAAATAGCACATCAAAAATAGGTGTGCTTTTTTTATGGTTAAAACATCATCAATATTAAAATGCTTAAAAACTTTTTTAAAAAATTTAAAAATTTTTTAATTTTACTTGACATGGGGGGGGGGCATTTAAAATATATTTTGGTTGAAAAATCAAAAGGGAGCGCTATGAATAAAAAAGTTAAACTTGTATTTAGTTTTGTAACACTATGTTTTGCACTTTCAGTACTTTGTTTTGGAGTAATTTCTGCTGTAAGTGTTACCTTCACAATAAGTGGCAATATCAATTATGATAGTTCTGCCGAACAGCCAGAGCCGATAACTGATATGACTTTTTCCTTTGATGAACAAAACAAAACTGCCACCCTTACATCCTACACCGGCACTGCCACTTCAGTAGATATCCCATCAACTATAGGTAGGGTGGATGGACATTCTGAAATAACTTATGGGCCATATGAAAACCTGCAGACAGTTCAGGATGAACAAGATTTATTTAAACAGTCGATGTTAATGTACGGTATTTCTAATATTAGTTATTCTATTAGTTATTCGAACGATGAAGATGATAAAATAGATAGAACTGAAACAAACCAATTATTCACATTATGGGTTTCAAAAAATTTTAATATGGAAACATATGAGCCGGTAGACCCTAATGTTACAATTTCGAATATTAGTTTTACATTCCCTTCTGAATATGAATTTGATTCTGATTATATAATTGATATATTTAATGAAGAAATAGTAGTATCCAAGCCTGATATAGCAGTTCCATTTTTAATGGGTCCTATATTTGCTTATATCTACTATGCTCAAGAAGTGGTTGGTGATGAAACGCTCTTAGAAAATATTCCTATGTCTTATGATATAGTATTGACATTTGACAATGAGCCTAATTCTCCATATACATATAATGTAAATAATAGTACTTGGCAAGAGATTCTCATGAGTTCTACGTCTGATTATCAGTCTAAAATAATGGGTGCATTTGAAATAGATGAAAGCACTGGACAACCAACAGGAGTCAAAAATCAATTCACTCTTAATTTTGAAAATATAGTATATGACAAACTTGATATACCTATTATAACTACCGGGACTGATTACAAGGTTACAGGGATAGGTAATGCTCCTGAACTGAATACTGGGCTTGCAGACTATTCATTAGATTCTATTATTATAGCCAAACCAGTTTTTCCGAGTTATGTTGACAATATAAATCTACCAAATACTTTAACCTACATTGAATACGGTGCATTTGATGGAACTAATTGGCTTACTAATTTATGCAACGATCCAAATTTTGAAGGTAAGGTGGTTGCAAAAGACAAAACTACAAAATATTACATAAAAGCACCAAGTCTTGAAATTACTTCCGTAGACGTGTCAGATGTGCAAGTAATAGCCGGTGGTGCATTTATGAATTGCACAAAACTATCAAGCAAAATAGAGATTCCTCAAGGGCAAACAGTGATAAGTGCATGCACATTTGGAAATACGAATTTTAATTTAATTAAAAGTGCATCATCATCGCTAGTTGTTCTTATTTTATTCACTGAAATATTCGGTGATGCAAATTTATTTTCTCAAATTATTATACCTGACAGCGTAACTAAAATAGGGGATTTTGCATTTGCATTTTGTGCTAATTTATCTCTTTCTTTGCCAGATAGTATTGAAAGTCTTGGGAATTACTCGTTTTTTGCATGCAAAAGTTTGAATATCAATTTGCCACCTAACCTATCCAGTATAGGCAAATGGTGTTTTGCATGGTGCAATAGTTTAACAAAGATTGATATCCCAGAAAATATAACTACAATCAAAACGGGGACATTTGCGAATTGTTCTAACCTTACAAGTGTAACAATTTCTAGTGGTGTGTCAACCATAGAAGATGGAGCATTTGACCTTTGTAGTTCTTTAGTCGAAATATATAACTATTCAACTATAAATATAGATAGTTCATCAAGTGTTGGTGGTTTGGGAAAATACGCAAAAGAAGTGTATAATCTAAATGAATCGTCAGGACCAAAACCAGAAACAAGAATACATAGAGAAGATGATATGCAGTATTGGGTTAATGATGATGGCTCTTATATTGCATTAACACCAAGTGTCGACGTGCTAAAATTGGCAGAAGTCAATCTTCATGAGAATACAGTAGAAATCGCCAGTGGTGCCTTTTCGAATTGTCTTAATTTGACAAGTATAACAATAAACAGAAACCTTAAGACGATACCCGATGATGCTTTTTCGTCTTGTAACGTGCTAACTGAAGTCTATAATTATTCTAATCTTAATGTTTTAGTTAGCACTGCAAAGGTTATATACAACAAAGATGATTTAGGAGAAAATCCACCATCAACAAGAATATTAAGAACTAATAATATCCAGTACTTTCGTAATGATGATAATACCTTAATCGCTTTGGCACCAGTCAACAGGTATATTCTTACAAAAATTGATTTAGAAGATTTAGAAGAAGGAACAGTAGAAATCAATCCTAGTGCTTTTTCATTTTGCTACAATCTAGATGAAATAACTATTCCGGATAAATTTGCAAGTTCATCCTTGGGCTTTGTGTTTGATGCTAGTTTAACTAAAATTAACTTACCAAGCACTATGACAAGTATAGCAGATCTAGCCTTTTTGTGTTGTCCCAGTCTAACTAGTATCACCATACCAGACAGTGTAACAAGTATAGGAGATCAAGCCTTTTCTTATTGCTACGCACTGCAATCGGTTTACATCAATGGACAAAACGTTGTAAACATGCTTGATGGAACGGGCAGTAATGACGCAGGTGGGTTATTAGACAACATCTCATCTGGGGAAAAGATATACATAAAGAGTGGACTTAGTGTTACAAGTTATATTGAGCAAAACTTTAAACTTATAGGCACCGAAAATGGCTATAATGTTTATGAGTGTATATAATTAAAACTCAAAATTAAATATTCAGGTCAAAATTTTGGTCTGAATATTTTTTATGTGTAACTTCTTTGATTTTATTATTTTATTTTGTTTTTATTTTTATTTAGGTTATACTATAATAAATTTTATATATACATAAAGGAGTAAAATAATGCATATTATTCCTAGAAAAACCAAAGTGAAAATGGAGATAATCAAAAATGTTACACTCTCCGATGTAATCTTTGGTGTAATTGGGGTTGGTGGAGCACTCGGTTTCTTTTTAAGCAATTTTGCTAGCGGACTGAACTATTGGATTGGCATTGCTTGGTGTGCCATAATTATTTCTTTATTTTTTAAAATAAGTGATGATATGAGGCTTTATCAAACACTCGGTTATTTGTTTCGCTTTTTTGCACAAAGAAAAAAATATTCTTTTCACAAATTAAAACACAATTCGCCTGTTGAGGAGATTATTCCTTTTGTGGGGTTATATCAAGATAGATTTATTGATTTTAAAGAGTATTACGCGCAAGTAATTGAAATTCAGCCAATAGTGTTTAGCCTTTTGAATGAATACAAACGCAATATGGTTATAAACACCTTTGCAAATGCTATTCGTAGGCTTACAAACGATCAAACTGCTTCACTTGTAAAACTCAATAAAGCGATGGTTTTGGATAACTACATCTATGGCGAAGATAGAAAGTATGACAACCTTTTGGAACTTCAATATGAAGGAGAAATAACGCAACAAGAAGTTGAAGTACGTGCAGGAGTTTTTGAAGAACGTGTTTCTCAAATGGAAAGGCGAAACCGTGAAGAAAAAATTTATAAAGACTATTTCTATTTGGTAGTCTACGATAAGGATAAGGAACTGCTAGAAACAACAGTAAATGGTATTATGACGACACTACTTCAAGCCATAACTCCAATTAATTCAAGGCGTTTGGTTGGCAAGGACTTGCTTGTATTTTTGAAAGCAAATTATGGCAAAGAGTTTGATGAGCGTGAACTTGATGCTGTGTCAATGAACAAATACTATGAATGGGTGGTGCCAAAGAAAATCAAATTTCAAGCATCAAAAGTGCTTTTGGACGGCAAACCATATCGTCAATTTGTTATCTCAGATTATCCAATTCAAGTTCCTGATGCTTGGGGCTCATCATTTTATCTTTTGGATCGTGTAAGAGTTGTTACTAAAATAAAACCACAAAAAAAATATGAGTCAGAAAAGGCAATAGATAAAGCCATAATGGAAATGGAAGCAAAATTTGCTCGAAGCACTTCCACAAGTAGACAAATTGAAAATGAAACTCACCTAGAAACATTAAGAGAGTTACTTTTAAATCTTAAAAACAACAACGAACAACTTTATGATGTCAATACTTTCATTATGTGTGAAGATCCAGCCAGAAAAGAAGTTAGGGCAATCTTAAAGCAAGATGGTTTTAAATATAGCGAGATGTTTGGACGCCAAGTCGATGCTTTTGTGAGCAGTAACATTTCTATGCGTGATAATGTTGAAGAGTTTAAACGTGGCATTCCAACAACTTCACTTGCAGCAATCTTCCCATTCATATCAGGCGCACTTCAAGATCCAAATGGTTTTTACATTGGAGACAACGAGTTTCCTGTGTTTGTTGACTTTTTTATGCGTAGCCGTGAAAGGGTAAACTCAAATATGATGATAATAGGAAAATCTGGTTCAGGTAAGTCATATGCAACCAAAACACTGCTTGCAAATTTTGCTGCAGACAACACAAAGGTTTTCATCTTGGACCCAGAAAACGAGTATACCAACCTTTCAATCAATCTTAAAGGAAAGGTTATAGATGTTGGTTCTTCTCAAATGGGTATTATAAATCCATTTCACGTTATGACAACATTAAAAGATGACACCCTTTCACTCACGGCAGAGCGAGATGAAAATGGAAATATTATTGATGAAGAATATGACTCCAGTGATACATTTGCACAGCACTTGCAGTTTTTGGAACAGTTTTTCAGAGTCATTTTGGAAGGTATTGAATCTGATCCTTTTGAACTTTTGAACTCACTCATTGTTGACCTTTATCACAAAAAAGGTATAGATGGCACAAGTAACTTTACTGCACTTCCAGTTAATGCGTATCCAACCTTTGATGACCTATATGAACTCATATTGGAAAGGCTTAAAACAGAAAAAAACGAATATGTTTTAAATAACTTAAATGTTGTTGAAACATATATCAAAAAGTTTGCAAAGGGTGGACGTAATAGTAAACTTTGGAATGGACCAACATCACTTGAAACCAAAGAAAACTTTATTACCTTTAACTTCCAATCACTTCTTGCAAGCAACAACCAAGTCATAGCAAATGCTCAGATGCTTATTGTGTTTAAATATCTTATGAATGAGATAATTAAGAACAAAGATTTTAATGCGAAATATAATGTAAATCGAAAAATTATTGTCGCCGTTGATGAAGCACATATGTTCATAAATCCAAAATATCCAATAGCACTTGACTTTATGGCGCAAATGGCTAAGCGTATTCGTAAGTATGGTGGTATGCAAATCGTCATCACGCAGAACATAAAAGACTTTGTTGGTTCGCCTGAAATTGAAAGGCAATCCACTGCTGTAATTAATGCCAGCCAATATTCTATGATTTTCTCACTTGCACCAAGCGATATGAATGACCTTGTTGAACTATATCGTAAGTCTGGTGAAATAAACCAGCAGGAGCAAGATACAATAGTTACAGCAGGTGTCGGACAGGCATTCTTAATTACCAGCCCAATGAACAGAACAATGGTTCAGATCGTGGCATATGATTATGTTCGTAAACTCTTCTCATAAACAACGCAAAATTGCGGGCGCCTTGACGTTTATTGTCGCACTTGACTCCATAGTCATTTGCGATTAAACTTTTTGGAGTCAAATAAATATTTAACGAAAGATTTCAATATTTTGCGTGTATATTGTTGCCTATGGCAAAATCTTATCTATATATTGAAAAAAACATTAAATTGGGTATTGAATTTTTATGGATATTTTGTTATACTATAGGCAAATTGGGAGGAATAATATGTCTGATATAAATAAAACATTACTTTCAGATGCGTTATTAAAGGATATGAAGGACTTTGCCAAAACTGGTGAAGATCCTATATTTTGGCTTGCCAATGGCAAAAATGTTTCTGTTGATGAAATAATTACAAGAATGGAGTCTGCAAACATTGAATCTGTTGTTGCATTGGGTTACAAGACTGCTGATGAGTGGACAAATGCAAAACCTTCACGAGTCGTTCGCAAATCCATTGCACCTATAACAAATACAAACCGATATTCTTCTTTTGCTCTTGTTGAAGATGCAAATCAAATTGGTAAACTTCGTTATCCACTTGTAGCGTCATATGCTTCCAAAAATTTGTTTTTTGCTTCAAAAACTTTTCCAGATTATTCAAGATTTATTAATAAAATTAAATCAGCTTATAAAGTAAAGGTTATTGAAAAAAATGATTCAGGCAAATTGTTTAATTATAAAAAGAATGGCAGATTATCCGCAGTTCTTAAAAACATTGGCCTTGGAACATTGAATTTATGCAAAAAAATATTCAAAAAACAAATTTACAAGCCAAGTTCTTCTTACAAAGGCAAAATTATCATCAATTCCAGCATAGCGATTGGCGATAACCAAAGATACAAGTTCTCCCAACAAGAAAAACTAACAAGGATAATTTTTGCTCTCACAACAACTACGATAAAAGATATAGCAAAACAAAACAAAATCAAACTTGACAAAAATGTGATGGCATATTCAAACCTTCTTGCGAATATTCTTATTAGCCGTGCCATAAACTATGGTGGCAATAATGAAAATCGTGTGGTTGAGGCAAGTTTGTCGCTGCAAATGTGCAATACCTTGGCAGGTCTTGAAATTGATTCTGAAACACTTAAAAAAGCAAACCAAGTTGCAATGCAAACCGCATTGTTTACAATAAACAAACTTGGCATTTCAAAAAGTGAAATAATGGCAGCGATGCGTGCCACTGGATATGAATATTATTCCGAACCACTTACTATAGAAGATGCACTTGTTCCAAGACGTATGCTTACTAACGAAGATTCGTTTATTAAAAATGCAGAGAAATTGATGGGGTTATCTCATAAAGATGAAACTAAACAAAAACAGACGACAACTGATAAAACAATAGAAACGACTAGAATACCACAACCTGAAACTAAAACGCAAGTTAATGGAGAGCCAAAGCAAGAAAAATTCCACGCTTTAATAAATAAAGAGAAAGACGCGCTTGACAATCCCGCTCCAGATGAGATTCTTTACATTGGTACAAAAAGTAAAAAGCCAGTTGAAAAAACAACCGATTCATCTAATGATATAATCTATCTTGGTATGCGTGAGAATGTAAACCAAAAAGTTGACACTTTAAAAGACCTTAAAGGTGTTAAAACAACTGATGTTTATTTGACAAAAAATTCTGCAGAAAAGTATATTGATAAAGTGGTTCTTTCATCAATAAAAAAAGACATCGATAAAGATTTAACAAAAATTAATTCAAACACAGACACATCCAAAGCAACGCAAAGAGCTAAAAGAAGATATAATTTCCTTGAGCATCTTTACACATATTATGATAGGAATAAAGATATTGACGGAGAAGCGTTGCAAAAAAATGTTGACAAAGAACTTAACTCCAATGAAGTGGGAGACAATGTTTATGCTCATTCATATGCAAAGTCTATAGTAGATTTAAGGCATAATATAACCAACGAGATATTTGGTGATAGTGATAAGATCTTGAAGCCAGAAGGAAAGGAAATCGCAGGCATTGTTAATGATCATACAATGAAAAAATATAATGCAAAACTATCGGCATATATTAAAAATGCAATAAAAAATTGCCTTAGAACAGTATTTAAAGAAATTGATGACAAAAATTTTGAACAAAGGAATTTAATTGAGCCTGATTCATCAAAATAATAAAAAAATTACTCTCCAATGTGGTCGCCACATTGGAGAGTTTTTACTATATTTTGCAAATTTTTGTTTGACGCTTTATTTCTTCTCTCCTCAAAAAGTTTCCTTAGGTACTTTTTTGGGATTCCATGAGATTCTTCGCTTCGCTCAGAATGACTGTCGCTGAAGCTCAGAATGACGAGAAAGGGTCGACGCTCTGTAAGGCATCTTAGAATTACGCACCCCACATGGTCGCCCTGAGCATTAATATCACCCGTCTTCCTGAGCGTAGCGAAGGGCCCAGTTGTCCAAAAAGCCTTGTCATAAAGAATTAGAGCGTCAAAAATCCCTTATTCTTTTGCTTTATTGTTTGAGTGGAAAACATTGCAAATTTTGTTAGTTACAAGTTCTTCAATACCTTTTTGAACAGTGCCAAAGTATGCTTTTGTATCAACACTATCTGGAATTTCTTTAAAATATTTTCTTAGTGATCTTGTAGTTTCCATTCGTATATCGGTGTCTACATTAATTTTACATACATTATATTTTGTGCAAGCATGTTCCAGCATAGACTCAGGCACCCCTTTTGCCCTTTTTATTGTTCCGCCAAGATTGTTAATATCCATTATTGTTTGCTCGCTCACACTCGATGCACCATGTAAAACAAAAGGGAATAAAGGCACTTGTTGTTGAATTTTTTCCAGTATATCAAAAGCAAGTTTTGGTTCGCCAGAAAATTTATGTATTCCATGACTTGTACCTATTGCTATTGCAAGTGAATCGACGCCTGTTTTTTCAATAAATTCCTTTGCTTCTTCTGGTGAAGTGTATAAACTTTCTTGGCTTGTATGTTCATCTTCTGTGCCAAGAAGTCTACCTAGTTCACCCTCACACTGCACTCCATGACTATGTGCAAGGTCAGCAACTTTTTTTGTAAGTGCCACATTTTCGTTAAATTCAAGTGCACTGCCGTCAATCATCACACTATCAAAACCAAGAGAAATAGCTTTTGCGCAAATTTCATAATCTTTACCATGGTCAAGATGGAAAAACATAGGGATATCATATGTTTTTTTACTTGCATATATAAAACCTTTAATATATTCTTCACCCATATACTTTAATGCACCACTCGAAATTGCTACAATAACGGGAGAATTGTTTTTTTGTGCCGAATTTAAAATACCTTTCAAACTTTCAAGATTGCAAAAATTAAAAGCACCAATAGCATAACCTTTTTCAACTGCATCCTTGTAATAATCAACTAATTTCATATTTGTCTCCTAAAATTATTATATATTTATTAAGTAATTTTTTCCAAATCATTTCTATCTTTTTTTTATGGTACATAAAATATACTATGAAAAAATATCTTGTCCATGTGTCAATTTTTGCATTATTTTTGATATTTTGTTTATTATATAAAATTTCTTATGGCAAAACTCAGCAAAATTTGATGTGTTCTCAAATTGAATATGATTATTTTTATTTAAAAACAGATTATTACACTGCAACACTCCGATTTGGAGTTCGTGAACGATTTTTTCGACATGACGGGATAAGGACTCAAAAGAAAGAATATGGAGTTTTAACGGTTCAATTTTACGGAGATGTGCCATATGCACAAAATATTGTTGCACGACTTAAAGTTAACAATGAGGAATTAATACAAATTCTTGAAAAAAATCCATTTGACTCCAGTTTTATGTGTGATTTGAAAAAAGTGTATAATTTTGATACTTTTATGTTATATATGGATAATGTAGATTTTGAATATCACAAATTCGTAAGAATAACAGAGCAATTTAATTCAAATTATAATAAGGCATTAAATTTTTCTTTTAAAGAGTTAAAATCATTCATAGATGAGAACATTGATGATATTGAATGTTATTTAACTTTAAAGCAAGTAAATTCGCAATATTTTTGGTATTTTTTGGCAGTTGGAAAAACTCAAACAAAATTTATTCTTTTTGATCATAATTTAAATATCTATTTAATGTCTTGATTGTTTTTTTGATTTTTGATAAACTACTTAAATTAGGAGTAGTTATGCAATCAACACAAAAACAAATAGAAAATGCATATCTTGTCGGTGTTATTTTTTCAAATAGAGATGATGTAGAATATAGTTTAAAAGAATTAAATAACCTATGTGAAACGGCAGGGCTTTTAGTTAAAGGAAAAAATTGGCAATATGTTCGTCAGATTAATCCGGCAACGGTTATTGGTAGTGGAAAATTGCAGGAAATTAAAGACGAAATTGACTCAAACGACGTAAATGTCGTAATTTTTGATTGTGAATTAACAGGTTCTCAAATTCGAAATCTAGCAGAATATTTTGGCGTAAAGGTAATTGATCGCATAACGCTAATTTTGGATATCTTCGCTCAACGAGCCATATCAAGTGAAGGTAAACTTCAGGTAAAACTTGCACAACTTAAATATAATTTACCAAGACTTAGTCAAATTCAAGGTACAAGTGGAAGGTTTGGTAGTGGTGGAGTTGGAATGCGTGGTCCGGGAGAAACCAAACTTGAACTTGATAAACGCCTAGCACGCAGTGAAATTCAAAAATTAGAAAAAGAGATAGAAAAAATCAAAAAAAATAGGCAAGTCCAAACTAAAGTTCGAGAAAATAGTGGAGTCTTTAAAGTTGCAATAGTGGGTTATACAAATGCTGGGAAAAGTACACTTTTAAATTTGATAACTAAAGCGGGTATTTATGCTGATGATAAACTATTTGCTACACTTGACACCACAAGCAGAAAAGTTTACCTTGCACCAAATAAGAGCATAGTACTAACTGACACAGTGGGTTTCATTTCAAAACTTCCACATGATCTGGTCAATGCATTTAGTTCAACGCTTGAATCTGCAAAAGATGCAGATTTGATTTTACATGTAATTGATGCAAGTAATAAAGATTATTTAGAGCAAGTAAATGTAGTCGAAAATGTTTTAAATGGGCTTGATATAGATTGCCCAAAAATCAAGGTGTATAACAAGTGTGATAAGGTGATAGAACGAAAAGAAAAAGATGGAATATATATCTCTGCCAAAAATAACATCGGGATTGACTTTTTAAAAAAATTGATTTTGTCATATATGCAGTAACATATTTTTGCCAAAAACATATAGTGATATGAGCATATGAAAAAATAACCAAAGCACAAGAGATAAAAAGATTAATTCTTTTATTAAAATTTAAAAAAGGGAGAATACATAATGAATCTTTTTAATGGCTTTGGAAATTTTGGGCGTGGAGACAATAATTGTGTTTGTAATTTAGTATGGCTGTTATTTTTGCTTTCTATTTGTGGCTGTGATACACAAATGTTTGGTGGCAATGATTGTGGTTCACTTATATTAATACTCTTATTGTTATCATGCTGTGGATGCAACACACCTTGCGGAAATAACTAATATTACATATGAAAGCGCACCAATTTTGGTGCGTTTTTTAATAATTTTAAGTATATATATTTTTTAAATAATTTTAAAAATATTTTTTATTTTCATAATTCGTTTATAAAATCAGGAATTTCAAATTTTTTAATATTTTTTATATTAAAAATAAATTTCAAATTATCTTTTAATCGTTTTTCATCACTAAGTTCAATGGCGTCTACAAGAGCATTTATTGCTTTATCAAATTCACCTAAATTGTAATAACAAATTGATATATAATCATATGGCAGTGCAGTCCAACATTCTGGGCTAGATATATAATTTAAATACCTATCTTTTATTTTAAACATCTGATTGATTATCAATGCGCAATCAAGATATTTTTGTTGTTTATAATATAAAAGTGCAAGATCAAGATATGGTTCACGTATATGGTCAGCTTCAAGTATTGCCCGCTTCAAATATTTCTCTTGATTATCTTCATCGCCAAGATATGAATAACATTTTGCAATATATCGCATACTTGCACATCTTTCATCGACCCAAGTTGAAGTTGGCAAGGTCAAATGGTATTTAAGCATTTTTATGGCATTTTCATATTCACCATGAAACATAAATTCTCTGCCAAGATAATGCACATTTCTATCATCAAGAGGATTTTCTTTAACAGAAAGTTTAAGCAGTGGTAAATAATTAGATCTAGATTTTGTTTCGTCTGCTTTATGATTTAATTGAATTTGTGGCAATGATATAAATTCAAGATTGTTATCTTTGCAAGGAACCAAAATTTCATGAACAGGGTATCTCCATTTGTAAGCACCATTTTTGTGTATTTTGTCTGCCATAAAAACTATACCCTCGCTCCCATCAGGGTTAAAGTTCCAAGTGTATCGATATTTAGCTCTTCCAGTATTTTGTTTCCAATTTTCTTTTAAAATTTTACTCCAACCACTTTCAAAATATTCGTCAATATCTACACAAACACAAATATCTGCATCTTTTGGAATAAGAGACATACTATCATTTCTTGCAACATCAAACCGAAAATGTTTATATGTTTTTTGTTTTGTTATGACACCAAGTTGTTTCAATTTTTCAAATGTGCCGTCGGTACTCCCTGTATCAAGTACGCATACATAGTCTGCTTCTTTTACTGAATTAAAAAATCTATCAACAAATTTAATTTCATTTTTTGCGATTGCATAAACACAAATTTTATTTTCCATATTTTTATGTTATGAATTTTGCAAAAATTTTGATACAAAATATAATTGATAAAATTTATTTTTGCAAATTCAAAAAGTTGTTGACAAAGCAAATTTTGACTCATATAATATTCATTGACACTGTGTCATTAAGTGGCACATTTTAGGAGATTAACAGTGCTTAAATTACTAAAATATTTAAAATGGTATGATTATTTATTATCGCTTGTTGTTGTGGCATTTGTTGTGTGCCAAGTTTGGCTTAATATGAAACTTATTGAGTCGATGGGTGAAATTGTAGGACTAATTCAGGCACATGCTGCGGGTGCTACGCTTACAAGCGGACAACTTTGGAACCTTGGCATAAAAATGATTTTAATGGCAGTTGGAATTTGTCTTTGTGTTATGGTTATTGCATTTTTAGCATCAAAAATTTCAACTAGTTTTTCAAAAACGCTTCGAAGTAAGGTTTTTGCAAAAGTTAATTCATTTTCAATGGAAGAGATGAATATTTTTTCTACTGCCAGTTTAATAACGCGTTCCACAAACGACATACGTCAAGTTGAACAGACTGTGTTTATGACACTTCGCATGGCAATTATGGCACCAATTATGGCAGGTTTTTCTATAGCAAAGATTGTTGGAAGTAGTATGGAACTTACTTGGGCAACAGTGATTTCTGTTGTATTACTGCTGGCTCTTATAATTGTTTTATTTATATTTGCAGTACCTAAATTTACAAGTATTCAAAAAAAGACAGATAGAATTAATAATGTAACTCGTGAAAACTTAACGGGTATAAGAGTGGTTAGAGCATACAACGCAGAAAAAGAACAGGAAGAAAAGTTTGACGAAGTAAATAAAGATTTAACCAAAACTAATCTTTTCGTAAATAGACTCATGGCGCTTTTATCCCCAGGGATGGATATTATTATGAATGGTCTAAGTGTGGCGATATATGTTATTGGAGCTTTTCTTATAAATGGTGGTTCACTTGAATACTCTACAATGGTAACTTTTGTCTCATACGCTATGAATATACTCATGAGTTTTATGTTTATTTCAATGATGTTTGTAATGGTGCCACGTGGCGTTGTTTCAGGTAGAAGAATTAAGGAAGTCCTTGCCACAACAACCAAAATTCACGATGGCGATGGTGCTGTATCAGAGCAGAAGGGAAGTGTTGAATTTAAAAACGTATATTTCAAATATCCGGATGCTCAAGAATATGTGCTTGAAAACATTTCGTTTAAAGTTAACAAAGGTGAAACTATCGCATTTATTGGTTCAACAGGTAGCGGAAAGAGTACACTTATAAATTTGATACCGAGATTTTTTGATGCCACTGAAGGTGAAATTTTGGTCGATGGCGTGGACATAAAGCAATATAAATTAAACGAACTAAATAATAAAATAGGCTATGTTCCACAAAAAGGTTATTTATTCAGCGGAACAATAAGGTCAAACCTTTTATATGGCGATGAAAATGCAAGCGAAGAAAAAATCATTGAAGCGCTTAAAATTAGTCAGTCCAATTTTGTAACAAAACTTGACGGTGGGCTTGACCATCAAATAGCACAAGGCGGAACAAATGTTTCTGGTGGACAACGCCAAAGACTTTCTATTGCTCGTGCAATAGTGAAACAGCCGGAAATATATATTTTTGATGATAGTTTTTCTGCCCTCGACTACAAGACAGATAGGACACTTAGAAAGGCATTAAAAAAATATACTAAGGATTCAACAAAGATAATTGTCGCCCAGCGGGTTGGGACAATTCTTGATGCTGACAAAATTGTTGTTTTAAATGAAGGCAAAATGGTAGGGATAGGTACTCACCAAGAACTTTTGAAATCTTGTGAAGTTTATCGTGAAATAGCCGAATCTCAACTTGGTAAGGAGGCAATCGATGGGACCAAATAGAAAATCTGCGGATAAAGCAAAAAATTTCAAAAAGAGTTTAAAAAGGCTGACACTTTCTCTTAAACCACATTACGTTTCAATAATTTTTGGACTTCTCTTTGCAGTGTTTGGCACTGTGCTTGCACTTGCATTGCCAAATGTGATGAAATTAATAAGTGAAGAAATATTTACATCGGTGGAATTGAATATCAGCATAGACCTAGAGCGCGTTATAACTATTGCTATTTGGCTTATTTCTATGTGCGTTTTAAGTGCTTTGTTTCAATATTTACAAGGAATAATAATGGCAAAAATAAGTGCTCAAGTTACAAAAAACATGAGAACACAAATTTCTGAAAAAATAAATAGATTACCACTTAGATATTTTGATAGTCAAACCTATGGAGATATTTTAAGTCGTGTAACAAATGATGTTGACACCATTGGACAGTCGTTAAATTCAAACCTTTCAAGTATAATCACTTGTGTAACAATGGTTGTTGGTGCACTTGTTATGATGTTCGTTAACTCATGGCAACTATCTTTAATAACTATAGCATCAACACCAATTAGTATTATCTTAGTCTTACTTATTGTAAAATTTTCTCAAAAATATTTTGTTCGTCAACAAAATTCTCTTGGTGAAATAAATGGTATAATTGAAGAAAATTATTCAGCACACAATATCGTAAAAACATTTAATGCCGAACAAAAAGCACAAAACGATTTTGAAAAAGTCAATAAAGTTTTGTATTCATCAGGGTTTAAGTCTCAGTTCTTTTCTGGGATACTTTATCCAGTGATGAACTTCATAACAAATCTTGTGTATGTGTTTGTTTGTGTTGTTGGTGGTATAATTTCCATTGAAACGCCAATTTTTGCAATAACAATAGTGGCTTTTATTGAATACATGCGTATATTCAATCAACAAATCGGTTCACTTGCACAAATAAGTGGAACAGTTCAAAGTGCAGTTGCAGCAAGTGAAAGGGTTTTTGAATTTCTGGACGAACCTGAACAAATTCAAGAGTCAGAAAAAACAACAAAAATCGATAATGTAAAAGGACTTGTTGAATTTAAAAATGTTTGTTTTGGATATGAAGAGGGTAAGGAAATCATTCATAATTTCAGTGCAAAAATATTGCCAGGTCAAAAAGTTGCAATAGTAGGACCAACTGGTGCAGGAAAAACTACTATGGTAAATCTCTTAATGCGTTTTTATGATATAAACAGTGGAGATATCACCATAGATGGTGTGTCTATTTATGATATGAAGCGTGAAGATGTCCGTTCGCTTTTTGGAATGGTGCTTCAAGACACTTGGATATTTGATGGCACAATTCGCGAGAATATTGCCTTTGGATCAGAAGAAAAAACCGATGAAGAGATAGTTAAAGCATGCAGTTTTGCACACATTGACCATTTTATTCGTTCCCTTCCCGGCGGTTATGATATGATGCTTGACGAAACGGCCAACATAAGCCAAGGGCAAAGACAGCTTCTTACAATCGCACGAGCCATGGTTAGTAACAAACCTATGCTCATACTTGATGAGGCCACATCAAGTGTGGATACTCGCACAGAAATTCAAATTCAAAAAGCAATGGATAAACTTACTGAAGGTAGAACTAGTTTTGTAATTGCACACCGCCTGTCTACCATACAAAATGCTGACCAAATTTTGGTTATGCGTGATGGTAACATAGTTGAGCAAGGTACACACGAGCAGTTACTTGCAAAAAATGGCTTTTACACAGAACTCTACAATTCTGGCATTCAAGCATAAAATATTTATTTTAAAATTTCGAGTTCATTAACTGCATAGTTTCAGTCTAAGATGAAAAAAATTAATAATTTAACAAAATACTCGTAAAATTTGATTTTACGGGTATTTTTTTACATTGATACCCAAAATGGGTATTTTTTTATTACTTAAGAAAAAGT
>CALWPD010000012.1 GCA_944383335.1 uncultured Clostridia bacterium | reverse complement strand
CAACATTTATACAGGTTGTAGTTTTTCCAACTCCGCCTTTTTGATTAGCAAAAGCAATTATTTTCCCCATATTTTCTCCAAAATAAATTACACATTAATTATATCATAAATTGTCAAAAAATCAATAAAAAATGACTTATACTTTAATAATACAAAATACACAAGTAAAAGAACATCATAAATTAATATTAAAAAAATAGAAATCAATAATTATAAAAAACTCGACAAGTGCGAGTTTTTTATAAATTTAGTATAATAAAGTACTAATTTTTATATAATTGGTTTAATTTTTGGTAAATTTCTTGGTCTTGGATATAACTTTGAAGTTGCCTTCATTTTTTCAATAATTATATTTGTTCTAATGCTATTTTCTTCTTTAATGATTATAGTTTGAATATTCCCTATTTTTCCACCCAATATGTTTATTGCATTTTTTGCTTCTTTAATTTCTTCTTCTGCTTTTAAACTTTTATATGCTATCATTATTCCGCCAATTTTTACAAGCGGCAAACAATATTCACACAATGTATTTAATCTTGCCACAGCACGAGAAACACAAACATCATAAACCTCTCTATTCTCTTTTGCCAAATCTTCAGCGCGCGTGTGCAGACATTTTACATCTTTAAAATCAAATATTTCAACAACACTTTTCAAAAAAAATATTCTCTTTTGCAAACTATCTACAAGTGTCAACTTTATATCAGGGCGAAGTATTTTAAGTGGAATGCCTGGAAGTCCCGCACCCGTACCAACATCAACCACTGTTGCGTTCTTAGGAATGATTTTTAATGGTAAAACGCTATCTAAAATATTTTTTATTGCAAAATCTTCTTTTGTTATAATTCTCGTCAGATTCATTGTCTTATTTTGCTCAATAACTATATTATAATATTTATTTAGTTTTTCAAGCATATCATCCGTGTAAGGAACTTGATATTTATCAAAAAGTGTTTTTAAAATTTGTATCATTTTTACCTCATAGATTTTATATACATAATAAGTATTGTAACATCGGCAGGGGAAACACCAGAAATTCTGGAAGCCTGACCTATAGATGAAGGTCTTATCTTGTCAAGTTTTTGTTTTGCTTCTATTCTAAGTCCTTTCAAATCTTTGTAATCAATGTCTTTTGGAATAATCATATTTTCTTGTTTTTTAAAATTTTGTATATCTTCTTCTTCCTGATTTAGATATCCTTCAAACTTAACTTCTGTGTTGACATATTCAAGTGCACGTTTTGAAAACTGGTCAAATAAATGAAATTTTTCATTTACGTCAAATATATCTATGTTTGGCCTTTTAATCATTTTTTTTATTGTTTGAGAAGTTGTTGGAACGCTTTCATTTTTTTCTATATATAAGTCTTTTATTTCAAAAATTTTAAATTTTGTGTTTAAAATTTCGTAAATTTTAGTTATTTGTTGCTGTTTTTCTTGATATTTTTGCCATCTTTTGTCATCTACAAGTCCTATTTCACGACCTATTGGTGTTAGCCTTTTATCGGCATTATCCTGCCTTAAATGAAGTCTGTATTCTGCTCTTGAGGTCATCATTCGATATGGTTCATTTGTTCCTTTTGTAACAAGATCATCAATTAAAACACCAATATATGCTTCATTTCTTTTTAATATGAGCGGTTCTCTATGTTCCAAAAATCTGCTTGCATTAATTCCTGCAATAATACCTTGTGCGGCCGCTTCTTCATAACCGCTTGTTCCATTTATTTGACCTGCAAAGAATAAACCTTGTATTGTTTTGTGCATAAGGCTAGGATAAAGGGTCGTGCTGTCGATAAGGTCATATTCGATAGCATATGCATCTCGCATAATCTCGGCGTTTTCCAAACCTTCTATTGTTCTATACATTTTTTTTTGGACATCCACAGGAAGAGACGTTGAAACGCCTTGCACATACACTTCATTGGTATTAAGTCCTTCGGGTTCCAAAAATATTTGATGTCGAGTTTTGTCTGCAAACCTTACAATTTTATCTTCTATGGAAGGACAATATCTTGGGCCGACACCTTTTATTACTCCGCTATACATTGGAGCACGAGATAAGTTTTGTCTGATAACTTCATGTGTTTTTTCATTGGTATAAGTTAAATAACAATCTCTAACATTTTTTGGGGGAACTGTGGTCATAAAACTAAAAGTTTGAATATCTTCTTCTCCGTGCTGAACACATAATTTTGAGTAGTCTATGGTTCGTCCATTCATACGAGCAGGAGTTCCAGTTTTAAAGCGTCTGAGATCAACTCCAAGTTTTTTTAAACTATCGCTTAAATTTTCTGACCTAGAAAAACCATTTGGTCCACTATTTTTTGTGTATTCACCAATAATTATCCTACTTTTTAAGTATACACCACTGCAAATAATAATGGCCTTTGCGTTATAAATCTCACCCTGAGCAGTTTTTACTCCATACACACTTTTCCCATCTGAAATAATTTCATCTACTTCTGCTTGTTTTATGTGTATGTTTAAATTTTCTTCCAGAGTTTTTTTCATATTATTGTGGTAAAGTTGTTTATCCACTTGGGCACGAAGAGAATAAACTGCTGGACCTTTCCCACGGTTTAGCATTCTAATTTGAATGGCGCTCTTATCTGCGCAAACGCCCATTTCTCCGCCGAGTGCATCAATTTCACAAACGAGATGACCTTTTGCAGTTCCTCCAATGCTTGGATTACATGGTAAAAATCCTATTGCGTCCAAACTTATTGTCAGCATAAGCGTATTTTTACCAAGTCGTGCAAGGGCAAGGGCACACTCACAGCCAGCATGGCCACCACCAATAACTATTGCATCAAAATTATCCATTTTCTATTTACCTAGGCAAAATTTACTAAAAATTTCATCAATAATTGTTTCATTTGCCGTTTCTCCTGTTATTTCACCTAATTTTTTCCAAACTTTTTTTATTTGCATATCCAATATATCCAAAGTTTTAATATCTCGACTGAATATCTCTTCAATATCTATTATGGCCTCTTTAAGCGCTTCGTGGTGCCTTTTATTTGTTATTTGCAGTTCGCTATAGTCTATTTTATCAAACCTTGTCTTTTTCAAAATTTCTTCAAAAATTTGGTCAATGTTTTTGTTATCTTTTGCACTTACATAGATTGCACCATCTATACTCAATTTTTGAGGCTTATCACTTTTATTTAAAACATACACGAGTTTTCTCTTATCTATTGTCTTTTCCAGTTGGATATCTTCGTCGTCCATATCTTCACTACTGTCCAAAACAAATAGCACAATATCACTTTCTTCAATACTTTTTCGACTCTTTTCCACTCCAATTTTTTCAACTATGTCTTCGCTCTCACGAATCCCAGCAGTGTCAATAAAATTAATTTTTAAACCTTTGTAACTTATAGTTTCTTTTAATGTATCTCGTGTTGTACCTTTAACATCTGTAACAATAGCTCTATCTTCGTTAAGAAGAGCATTTAAAATACTACTTTTCCCAACATTTGGTTTGCCAACGATTGCAACGTCCACACCAAATTTAATTTTTTTACCATTTTCATGTGTGTTATCAAGTTGTTTTAACGTTAAAACTGCATTTTTTAACGTTTGTTTAACACTTTCGATAGATTGTGTTTCATCATCGTGCTCAGGATAGTCAAGTGCAACTTCCAAATTTGCTAGTGCGTCCTTCAATTCATCCTGTACATCTTTAACCTTTTGAAAAAGTTTTCCATGCATAAGTCTGCTAGACGCATTTATCTCGGCATCGCTTGTAGCATTTATCATATCTATTGTGGCTTCAGCTTCATCAAGCGACATTTTTCCATTTAAAAATGCACGCTTTGAAAACTCTCCATTTTTCGCCAAAACAGCACCAGCATTTATAAGTTCGTCTAACACCTTGGTAGCCAAATATTCTCCGCCATGTATTTGAAATTCTACAACATCTTCACCAGTAAAAGAGTATGGTGCTTTAAAATACACCATCATACATTTTTCTGTGGCATCATTTAGTTGAAAATCTCCAAGATATAACAATCTTGGAGTAATTTCAGAATTTTGTAATTTTTTTGAATAAAAAAGCTTATGTGCAATTTTAAGTGCATCATCACCGCTCATTCTAACTATGGCTATACCACCACTACCAAGTGGTGTTGAAATTTGTGCTATTGTATCTGTCATATTTTCAATTATAGCACATTATAAAAAAATAACAATAAATAAACGCATTTGTTTTATAGATAAGCCGATAATTCTTCCTCTTCTTTTGAATGTTTAAAATTGTACTGGTAGATTTGTTTAACATATTCAGTGCATGCGATCATATATTTCTTATAATTTTGATTAATCTCAATACCTTTTTCTTCTACATTTTTTATAGCAGTTTTTATATCCAAATTTTTGATTGCATTTTTTAAAAAATTTTTTCTATGCACGTTGGTTTTTGCATAATTTATTATGTCTTTTATAGTATCATCAAAATTATGATATTCTCTATACTTAATAAATTTTATAGAAGAATTAAATCTATTCATATCATCCATAATATTAAATACTGAGATAGGTATGTCATTTTCAATAAAATAATTGAGCGATATCGCTGCAAAAGCCATTTCATTGTCGATAAGTGGCGATAACATCCTAAAATTTTGTTTTTTGTAGTCTAAAATATGTATATTTGATAAATGTCTATCTTGTTGCAGGGTCAGGGTGTCAAAAACCATAACTTTAAAAAGGTCAAACTTAAAATTTTTATCAAGCACAATTCCTTTTTCACTACTATCTTGAGCTATTTCTTGATAGATATCTTTAAGAGTGTTGTTTTTTATATACTGACCAACATCATAAACAGTATTCAAACTTTGTCCAAAACTGTTCACCTTGTAACTGACAACGCCTATATTCACTTTCCCATTATCTTCTTTAAAAGCAGGGTCATATTCAGCACAAGGAATACCAATCATCTTTGCAAGTTCGTAACAAACAAGTTCATTAATCATCCTAATATTTTTTGAGTAAGGAAAAATATCATCATCAAAAGTTTTAAAAATTGCTTTACCTTTTGGCAATAAAAACCATTTTGAGCCATAAGTTGTTGTGGAAATTCCCAAATCTTTACCATTATTATTAATTGTTTTACAATTTTTTAAATCAATAAGTTTTAATTTGTCATACTTATTAACATTCTTTAACATAGTATTAGTATATCACTCAATATAGTTTTTTTCAATATAAAAATATGTTTAAATAAACAAATCAATGACTATAAAAAACAGACCTATTCGGACTGTTTTCTTTCTCTTATTATCAAATATCTATGTGGTTCTTCACCTTTAGAAAGTGTTTCAATTTCTTCATTGTCTGCAAGTGCCATATGAATTATTCTTCTCTCTTGCGCAGTCATAGGTTCAAGCCTTACACTTGAATGAGTTCTTTGCACTTTGCGTCCCATACGCTGAGCAAGAGCAATGAGCGAACTTTCTCTGCGTTTTCGGTAACCTTCGCAGTCAAGCCTAATTGGTTTTGTGTGTCTGTCATTTTTGCTTGCATAAACTGTGCATAAATATTGGAGCCCATTCAAACCTTCACCACGATATCCTATTATATCGCTATAGTCTTTAATTTCGGCATAAATGGCGTCATCTTCTTCTTTTATTTCAACTTTTGCAGTCAAACTTAATCTGTTTAATATTCCTTCCAAAAAATCTTTTACTCGTTGAATTTCTGGTTTTTTGTCTTCTTTCTTTTCTTTAGGTTGAACAGGTTTTTCTTCTGGTATATCTACCTTTACAACTGGTTCAACTTTTTCTTCGGTTTTTGGTTCTTTAAAAGGTTCAATTTTTTGGGTTTCAACTATTTCGGGTTCACTCTTTTTTTCACGATTTTTATATTTCTCTACTTCATCTTGAGAAATACTAACTCTAACTTTTGCCTTTCTAAAAAAACCACCTTCATCAAGTATTTTTATATCAACATCTTCTCTTGGAGCCTTGAGTTCAAAAAGTGCGTTTTCTATTGCTTGTTCCAAGTTTTTACCTGTTGCTTCAACTTCTAGCATAACTCTCCTCCTTATAAATTAAATTCTTTTAAGCCTGTCTTTTGGCTCATTTTTCTTTTCTTGATGCTTGTCTATTGCGTCATTTATTGCATCATAGACTGGAGTCATAATAAGTCCGACTATCTGACCTGTAATCATATAAAGTGAAAACATTGTTGTATAAAATAAAGTAAAGAAAGCCATAAATGCTGTCATAAATATCGCTGTGCCATAGCCAACTTTTTTTGCGCCGTTCTGCTTATTTTTTCTAAGCACAAGCCATTGGTTTAAAAAGGTTACTCCTGCACAAATTATTAGCAAAATAAAGTATCCATTTGTTCTTCCTTCTGACTCACGAAGTGGGTTCATAATGTGGTCATAGACATTTTTAAATTCTTCATTGTTTTTTTCTTCATTTGAAAGTCTAGCAACACTTGCATATTCGCTGTAAGAAGGAACAGAATCCTTAAAAGGACTATCTGCCATCCAAATGTTGTCTATCCATAAAAAACTTTCTTTTGTCTGTTCATAAACTTCTATAACATTTGCATTTGCTGTATTTAAAATTGCTGTTTTTTCTTCACCCTCTTCAAGAGAATTCATTTCAATAACAAATGGTGCGCAAATATCATAAACAGAAGCACCATCCTCATCAAGCACAAGTTCTTCACCGGCATAGTCCTGAACATAAGCAACCATGAGCTTTTCATACTGATCTTGAATTTTGTAACTTGCCATAGCATTCATTCCATTAAGAAGTGTAATGAAAATTGCAAGTGTAAGGCCAAGGTTTAAAATCATAACCCAGCACGAACCCATTGGATTTATTTTTTCACGCTTGTATAGCTCTGAAAGCTTTTGATTTTTAAGGTTAGGATCATTTGCATATTTTTTATTTATAGCATCCATTTGTGGTTGAATTTTTGCTTGCATTTTGGACATATTTCTGGATGTTCTGCGATTGAAAAAATCTATCGGCGACATTATGAGTTTAATTATGAGCGTCAACAAAATAATAGATATTGCAAAGTTCCCAATACCGCTTTCAAAAAATGTGATTATTGTTTCCCACATTCCCTTTGGTTGTGCAACTAATAGCGATGAAATTATATTAGCCATTTACTATCTCCCTTGATATTTTGGGGTAAAAAATCATACCCACCCTCATGTTTTGGTCCGCACCTTGAAATTCTTTTTACTCCAATATTTATTCCTTTAAATATCCCAAACTCCTTTATTGCCAACAACATATATTTTGAACATGATGGAATATACCGACACGTGTGTGGAAGTAGTGGAGATATGCACCATTTATACAAATATATAAAAAAGATGCACAGCACTTTAAAAGGGTAGGAAATAACTTTAATTGTTTTCGATATAAAGTCCATACTTTTTTAAAATTTCCAACATATTTTGCCTTATCTCGTGAAAGTCTAGGTCTTGAATCCCTTGCTTTGCCGTAAATATAAAGTTATAGTTTGGTTTGATGTTTTTTAAAAGTGAAACAAAACTCTCTCTTAGTCTGCGCTTAATTTTGTTTCGAACAACGCTTTTTCCAATTTTTTTTGAAACAGAAAAACCAACTTTGATATCTTTAAGTTTTGTTGGTAAAAAAGTCATCATCAGCGCTTTATATGTTTTGGTTTCACCATGTTTATAAAGATATTTAAAATGCTTGTTTTTTCTTAGCCTGTTTTCACTCTTTATCATCTAGTTATGCCGCCAAAACTTTTCTGCCTCGGTTTCTTCTTCTCTTAAGAACATTTCTTCCACCTTGAGTTCTCATTCTTTGTCTAAAACCATGAACTTTTTGTCTTCTTCTTTTTTTAGGTTGATAAGTTCTTTTCATAGCCATAATAAAAAAATCCTCCTATTCTTTTTTGGTTTCGCAAGTAGACATTAGCGATAAAAAACAAGAATAGTCTTTTGCAAAACTATTCTAGTATAAATTACAAAACTTGGTTTGTCAATCAATTTATCATTCGAACAGGTAAAATAAGGTACAAATACTCATTGCTAGTACTATCAACAGGAGTTATTGTGCAAGGGTTTGTTGGGCCTTGAAAATTGATTTTAATAAACTCATCATCTATAATTCTAAATGCTTCCAAAAAGTATCTTGCGTTAAATGCAATAAGTAGGTCTTTTCCTTCAAGTACAATGCTTATTTTTTCTTTTACATTTCCTATTTGAGAATTGGATGTAAGTAGCATAGTGTCATCTTTTATATCAAACTTGACAAGGTTGTTTTGACCAATTTTTGAAAGCAATGACGCTCTCTCAAGTGCATCAACAATCTGTGCTTTGTTTACTGTTATTACAGTGTCCTTTGAAGATGCCATAATGATTTGTTTATAGTTTAAGAATTCGCCTTCAAGAAGTCTTGTTATAATCTTTGTATCACCTTGGTCAACCATTAAAAAGTTTTGACTTACATACACATTTATCTGTTCGTCTGAATCGTCCAAAATTTTAGAAATTTCTCTTAAACTCTTATCTGGAACAATGCACGATGTTTCAATATTTGAGTAGGTGAGTGGTTTTTGGACAAGACTAAGTCTATAGCCATCACTTGTAACTGCCTTTATATCTGAATTTTTAATTTCAAGCAAACACCCTCTTAGAATTGGTCGTGAATCATCCATTGCAACTGAAAATATAACTTTATTTATAAGCTCTTTTAGATTGTTTGTTGTTATTCCAAAATATTCCTTTGAGTCCATAAGGTTTATGTCTGGATATTCATTTTCAACAAAACACTGTATATATCCTTCACTATCAAGATATTTTATCTTTAATCCATTGTTTTGTTCAAGTAAAAGTTCTATCTTGTCATTTGTAAGTTTTTTGACATACTCAGAAAAAAATTTCCCTGGCACAACACACGAACCTTCTTCTTTTACTTCGGCTTTTATTTTCTTTTCAATAGATAGTTCTAGGTCTGTTGAAAATAGTGTAAGCGTATCATCTTCGGCAACAAGTTTAATACCCTCAAGTACTGGATTTGTGGTTCTAACTGCAAGGGCTTTACTGACTTTAAGTACTGCGTCGGCAAGGTCCAATCCTTCACATATAATTTGCATTTTTTTGACTTCCTTTTAATTTATTTTTTTATTTTTAAATTGTTGTAGTATTAATAGAGAGTGTGGATATGTTTACAAGTTTTTTGTCATACTATAAATTGTGTTTTAGGTTATACATACCTTCAAAAAACTCCAAAATATTGTAATCTTGAAATGTGCATAACCTGTTGATAAAAAATTTTTTTTGTAAACATTTCAACATTTTTCACTTATTTGCGATTTTAAGTCGTTTACAATAGTTCGTGTTTTATGGTCCTTTTTCATCAGTTCGGTTATCTTATCTCGAGAGTGAATTATAGTTGTGTGATCTCGTCCGCCAAATAGTTTTCCAATGGTAACAAGTGGAATGTCAAGCATATCACTGATAAGGTATATTGCAATCATTCGAGGTTCAACAATTTCTTTGGATTTTTTCTTTCCTGTTATTTCATTATAACCAATGGAGTAATAATCACAAACTGTTTGAATTATAATTTCTGGTGTAAGTTTTTCTTTTTTAACATCTACTTGCTCTTTAAGTGCTTCCTTTGCTTCTTCAATGGACGCACTTTTTTTGCCGAGTAGGGTAGCAAAGAAATATACTTTACTTAAAAGTCCTTCCATTTCACGAATGTTTGTATCCACCTTTTCTGCAATAAATTCAATAACATCATCATCAATAAAATATCGCTCAAGTTGTGCTTTTTTTCTGAGTATTGCAACTCTTGTTTCAAAGTCTGGCATTTGTATATCTTGAATGAGTCCACTCGTAAGTCTACTTACAAGTCTATCCGCAAGCGTTTCAATTTCCTTTGGTGGTCTATCCGATGAAATGATAATTTGTTTGTTTTGTTGATAAAGGTCATTAAAGGTATGAAAAAACTCTTCTTGTGTGCTTGTTCGTCCTGCAATGAACTGAATATCATCAACCATCAAAACATCAAGATTTCGATACTTTTCTCTAAATTGTGCTGTGCCTTTAACAGAACCTTTTTCTTTGTTTGTGCCAAGTGATTCAATATAGTCATTTGTGAACTGATCACAAGTTACATATTCAATTTTAAGTTTTGGATTAGATTGTTTTAGGTAGTTACCAATAGCATGAAGTAGGTGAGTTTTGCCAAGACCAACACCACCATATATAAAAAGTGGATTAAATTTATGTCCAGGGTTTTCAGCCACAGCACGAGCGGCTGCATAGCAAAACTGATTGCTTTTACCTACAATAAAATTATCAAAAGTGTATTTTGGATTAAACATCATACGCTTTGACTCATCAGGTTCAATAACAACTTCTTGTGGTTTATTTTTTTTGAGATATTCTTCTTTTTCTTCAGGATCAAGCACTTCATATTGAGTATTTTCACCAAACACACTTTCAATGGCTTCGGTGAGCTCTTTTGAGTGATTTTTAAGTAATTGTCTTTTGGCGCTTGGAGAGTTTGCAACAAGCACAAGTTTGTCATTATAGTCCAAAACTTCAAGCGTTTCTATCCAAAGTTCGTAGGAAACAAAACTTACCATACTTTCAAGTTTAGAAAGCACTTTATCCCACATTTGTTTTAAGTCTTGCATTTATTTCTCCATTTTAATTATATAATATATTGTCAAGGATGTCAAACACAGTATAGTTATGGATTGTTGTTTTAATAAAAAAAACATCGAATTTTTACTGTCATTCTGAGCGCTTGTATTTTAGTCATTCTGAGCGAAGCGAAGAATCTCATGGGACCCTTCGCATATGCTCAGGGCGACAAAAAAAATACGAAGAGTCTCAAGTGATTGAGGCTCTTCGTTAACCGTCAGGCAGGCCGTTCTCAGGATGACAAGTGTACTCTTTTTTGCACGTTCAAAGTAACTAAGTGTACGAGATTTTTATTTTACCAATATAAGTTTTTTAAGTAAGGTTCTCCATCATTTATAGAACTTGAACTTGCCCAGTAAGAAGAACCCAAACTTGAAGCCGAAACATAACTTGATACTTTGTAGTCTTTTGTGATTGTAATTTCTTCATCAACGGTGTAATATGGTCCATGGTGCTTTCCGGATTTTTCTTCAGGGAATAAATCGTTTGATCCTATAAGATTATCATTTGAGGCATTCCCTCCATAACCTGAAGAATATAACCATAAATCTGTTGAACCTTTCAAACTATATGTAACACCATTGCTGTTGGTTTTTTGTGAGTTTGATACAGAGAATTGAACAGTTATACTCTTAGCAAAAGACATAAAACCATTATAAACATCTGCAGTAAAGAATACTTTATCATTAGTTGAGTTTCTATCGCTAGTTGATGCACCAAAATCTGAATAATCAGCGGTTATTGAAAAATCACTGCTACTTACACTGCCATAATCTTTTGTTGAATAGCAATTATTAGTTGTTTTTGTTCTATTACCGTTAATTGGAGAATAATAAAGTCCGTCGGTGTATTTGACATTAAAAATTGCATAAGATCGAACTGCTCTGGTATACAAAGTTTCGTCAATACAGAATTCTATAGTAACAACATCTCTATATTGTACTTTTTTATAACCACCAGAGACTGAACCGGAGTTGTAACAATTTGAGCATGTTGAAGTGCCATAACCTACAATTCCGCCTGCATATGCATTTAAAGAAGTTGTTGTACGGTTATAAGTGTTTTGATGAAGATTTTCTTCATCTTTATACTCGTATTCAAACATATAGACAAAATTGGTTCTAAGTAAATATTTACCCATATCAAATTTTGTTGCTTTGCTATTATCTATTGTATTGCTTGCCTTATTTTGTGTTGTTGTTGTAGTTGTGCTTTTTGCATATGATTTGATATCACCAGAGTTAGAACAATTACTTATAACCTTTGTTGAATAACCAGCGATTCCACCAGCATAATTTGTTTTTGTTGAACCAGTGTAACCTGCGGAAACAAAACCTTCATTTGCACATTGACTGATTGAAGTTGCAGTGTAAGCAGCAATTCCGCCAGCATAACATGCAACTGAAGAAGAACCATTTGAATTTATTGAGCCTGAGTTATAACATGAATTCAAAGTGCCTGATGAAGTGCTAAATCCAGTGATTCCACCGCAATATCTTGTTGATCTGCCAATGTTTGTAATATCTTGAACAGGTCCATAATTAAAGCAATTTGTGATTGGACCTTCATTGTATCCCGCAATACCACCTATAAATACTCCAGTTGAAACAGTTAAGTCGGTTATACAATTCTTGATAGTGTCCTCATTATATCCTGTGATTCCACCTGTGTATCTTGTTTTGTCATAATTGCTTCCATAAACAGTTCCACTTACAACTGCAACATTTTGAATTGTACCATTGTTTTTGCCAGCAATGGCTCCTGTGTATGAATAAGTACTTGATGAGTTGTTATATATTTTTACATTTTCCAAAAACAAATTTTTTATTGTTCCTGAAAGAGTGCCGACCATTCCAACATATTGAGAACTTGAACTTATGTTTAAGTTTGAAATTGTGTGAAAATTTCCATCAAATGTTTGACTGAATGATGAAGATATACTCCAGCTAGAACCTGATAAGTTTATATCATTCATAAGCACATATGTATTGTTTGAAATTGATGAAAGACTTTCGGCATAAACTGAATTTTTATCTTTTGAAGATTGTTGCTCATTTAAGCTAAACACACCAGCAAGCTGCTGAGGTGTTGAAATTCCGTAGACATTTTTTACTTCATTTGTTTCATCATCATAGGTTTGTTCAATTATGTCAAAATCATAACTTGCATAATCTTGCCATGTAGTGGATTTTGGATTAGTATTTATGAACATTTGACACGAGTACACAATGCCCACCAAAATAATAAAGCCATAAAGTATGGAAAGCCAAAATGTTTTAAATTTTTTATTTTTTAAAGTTTTCATTTTCTTGCCCTCCTTTTCTTTACTATATTATGCCATAAAATTAAGAATTTGTAAAGTGCTTAGTTAAATATGTTGGTCTTTTTTTTGTTTTTTTAGACGCCTATTTTTTTTCTTTTGTTTGTATGTCTTGACAAATTTTTCAAATACATCACTACCGTCATCTTTTTCAATAGGTTTAACTGCCAAATTTTCATCTCTTGAAGGGAGAGGTTCTTCTTTTATTGGTAAACTAACTTTATCATTTCTGAGTCTAACTTCAAGCTGATTATATGGCATAATAACACCTTCTCGCTTAAATTCATTGAATACATTTTCCATAACGTAGTAATAGACATCATAGTAATCATCGTTATAACACCAACAACTCGAAGTTATAGTTATACTGCTTTCACCAAGTTTATCAAGCGCAACAAAAGGTGCAGGTTGCAAAAGAACTTTGTTACAACTCGTCATAACTTTTATTATTATTTCTTTTGCCTTTTCAACATCAGTTGAATAGTCTACACAAAAGTTAAAACTTACTTTTCTTGTTTTGTTGTGGCTGTAGTTAATAAGCTCGCTTCCAACAACAATGCTGTTTGGTATACTGATGGTTTTGTTATCCGAAGTGTCAATTATTGTATGGAGCATTTTTATTTCTTTAACAGTACCTTCAACATCGTCAATTTTAATGTAATCACCTTCGTTAAATGGTCTTGTACTAATTATAACAACACCATTGGCAAGATTAGAAAGACTATCTTGCATTGCAAGTGAAAGTGCAAGTCCTGCGGCAGAGATGACGGCGACAAAACCAGTGATTGGTATTCCAATAATTTGACAAATTGCGATAATCAGTAATAAGTACAATGAAAATTTAATAACTGTAAGCAAAAATTTTGCTGTAACTGACGGCATTTTTGTTTTTGCGAAAATTTTTCTTAACAATTTGATGACAAGTTTTATTACAATATATCCAAGAATAAAAACCCCAATACATTGCAAAATATTTATTCCAACTGTTTTTAAAATATTTAGTGCTTCTTGTCCCAAAGCATTCCAGTCGATAAGTAACAAATTCATTTTTTCTCCTTTTTTACACCCTTATTTTATTATTGTGTGCATTTTTTGTCAAAATTTTGTTTAAAATAAGCTGGAACTTTGGATGAAAATTCTACTTTGTTCAAAATTTCAAAAATTACAAAAATGCCAATTATATTTGACAACATTCATAAAATCATATAAATTATCTCTATAACAAGGAGAGTATATGGACGAGGAAGAATTAAATTATAGATATGACACACAACTTTTGATTGATGGAAAAGATTTAGATGAAGACAAAATAAAAGATTATTTTAATACAAAATTTGTTGGCGATTGTTTACTTGTTGTTGGAGATAGCGAACTTATAAAAATTCACTATCATACAAACCAACCTTGGAAAGTGCTTGAATATTGTTCAACGCTCGGGGAAATTTATGATATTGTTGTTGAAGATATGTTTCGCCAGGCAAAAGGTTTAAAAGGATAGCAATCTCCTAGACCACCAAAAAGCGGCGCAATACTTTGTTACTGGTGTGCCAAGCCACACAGTCATTTAGGGAACTAAACTTCTGCGTGGACTTGACACCCCGAGCCTTGTCTTGCTTGCTTTTTGGTGGTCTATATTTTAAAAAAAAGCGGCGCAATACTTTGTTACTGCTATGCCGGTCTAGACAGTCATTTAGGAAACTAAACTCCTGCCTAGCCCGCCATAGCGAGCCTTGTCTTGCTTGCTTTTTGGTGGTCTATGTTTTTAAAAAAAGCGGCGCAATACTTTGTTACTGGTGTGCCAAGCCACACAGTCATTTAGGGAACTAAACTCCTGCGTGGACTTGACACCCCGAGCCGCGTCTTGCTTGCTTTTTGGTGGTCTATGTTTTTAAAAAAAGCGTCGCAATACTTTGTTACTGCTATGCCGGTCTAGACAGTGATTTAGGGAACTAAACTCCTGCCTAGCCCGCCATAGCGAGCCTTGTCTTGCTTGCTTTTTGGTGGTCTATATTTTTTAAAAAAAAGCGGCGCAATACTTTGTTACTGCTATGCCGGTTTAGACAGTCATTACTAGTTATTCTGAGACCCGCTCCAACGCGTCGACCCACGAAGAATCTCATGGGGCCCCCAAAAAGTACCTACGGAAACTTTTTGGGGAAAGAAACGGAGCGTTAAGCAAAAATTTGCGAATAGCAAATTGAAGCCCAAAGCGACAGTTTCGACGACTGAGTAAAGCGAAGAATCTCAACAAAATAAAAGGCCCTCTTAAAAGTTTTCGTTGTTGCTTTTATAAGAGCCTTTTATTTATTAAAATTTTAACAGTGTAAAACCACCTTGCCGCTTTGTAATGTTTTTGGAACATCAATAACTTTTTGATTTGTTGAACCGACCCAGTGGGCTTGAGTATCTCTTTTTTCAAGTACAAATTCGCCGTCGCATAATACATCAATATATTTCAAGATTTCAAGGTCTTTTATTTCTTCAAAACGATATCCTGTATAAAGCCAAATGGTTTTATTTGGATATTTTTGTTTGATCTCTTTTGCAAGCGCTGTTACTGTGGCAATATTTTCCTTAAAAAGTGGATCACCACCAGAAAAAGTTATTCCACTGACGTAATTTTTGTCCAATTCTTGAAATATCTCTTGTTTGGCATCATCGTCAAAAAGTATTCCACTATTTTTATCCCAAGTTTCAGGATTATGACAGCCTTTGCAATGGTGAGAGCATCCGGCCACCCAAAGAACAACTCTCAGCCCATCGCCATTTAACATATCGTCTTTTGTAATGTTGTGATAATTCATTTACATGCTCCGTCTATCTTTAATCTCTGCCATCTTTGCATCATTAAGTCTAGATTCGCCTTTGACACGTGAGTAGGCAAGATATCCATTCATTCTATCAATTTTTGTTAAATTTCTACTTCCACACTTTGGACAAACATCCATATCTAGTTCAGAGTGTCCACAGTCATCGCAGTATGAAAGTGATAAATTTACACCTTCATAAAATCCCATATCCATCGCTCGTTCAACAAGTGTTACAAACGCTTGCTTATTGTAGTCGATTGGGTAGCGGACATATTGAATTTTTCCGCCGTTAAACAAATTCCAAAATCTGTTTTCTTTGTCCTGCTTTTCAATAGGTGAAATATCTTCTGTTACATGGCAATGGAAACTATTTGAGACATATGGTTTATCTGAAACACCTTCCACAATTCCATACAATCTTCTAAATTGTTTTATTTGAAGTCCGCATAAGTTTTCCGCTGGTGTGCCATATATTGCATAAAGATTGCCATCTTCCTTTTTATATTGTGCAATTTTGTCGTTTATGTATTGCATAACTTCAAGAGCAAATTCGCCATCTTCTTTTAAGGATTTGTGATTGTAGAGCATTTGAAGTTCATTGAGTGCAGTTATACCAAACGAAGCAGTTGCTGTTTTAAGAAGCGGTTTGATTTTATCAGTGTACTTTAAGTGTCCGCCATAAAAACCACCTTCACAATAGGCTAGTGGATTCACAGAGGCACGCATTTCACCGAGATATTCATATGTGCGTTTGTGGAGATTTCTTATCATCTCAAGATAATAATCTAAAACTTCGTAAAAATCTCTATTTTCTTTTCTAGACTTTGCCAAAATCATAGGAAGGTGTAAACTTACAGCCCCAATATTAAACCTTCCAACATAAACCGGCTTATCATTTTCATCCAAAGGTTCCATTCCACCACGCTCATACCATGGAGACAAAAATGCACGACAACCCATAGGACTTATTGGAAGTCCATATTTTTTGTAAATATTTGCAACATATCCTTCACCTGTCAAACTGAGCCAGTCAGGATACATGGTCTTAGAAGAACATTCAATTCCAGCCAAGAATACATCATGGCAAGGTTTGCCTTCGGCGTGAAGATTTTTGTCATATAAGAATATTATTTTTGGAAATAGCACAGGCTTTTTACATTCAGGCTTGCCTTGACCATTTTTTCTAACTTCAAGCAATGTCTTTGCAGCCATTTTGCCAAATTCATCGGTTGCAAGGCCACAAGTTGTGGCAATAAATGGATAATCACCGCGTGAAGATGCAACTGTGTTGAATTTATATTCCCAACCTTGAAAACCTTGTTTAAATTCATATTGAACATCTTTCATTGCTTCGTCATGGCATACCTTTTCACTAAGTCCCAAATCTTTATATTTATTGTACCACTTATCGTAAGATTTCTTTGCGTATTTCACAAGCAGTTTATCGCATTCAGGAATTGTAAAACCACCATATTGTTGACTTGCGGCAGAGAGAACTATATCTCCAATGACATCAAACGCAACATCCAATGTTTTTGGTTCGTTATACCAAACATTCCCCATTTCAAAACCACCAGTTAAAACCTCTTCGACATTAAACAAACAACAGTTCATAGTATCACGGCGTGCGGACATATCGTGAATATATATATAACCGTCATTTATCGCTTGAATTTCATCTTTGTTCAAGAAGAATTTTTTATAAAGTTCTTTGTTTAGTTGGTTAAAAATCAAACTTCTCTTAGTTGATACAAGTGCAGAATCGCAGTTTGCATTTTCCTTGTCGCCTATGTACATGATTGATTGACTCTTTTTGTAAACATCATCAAGCATTGCAACAAAGTCCTGTTTGTAATCTCTATAGTCTTTATAACTTTTTGCAACTTTTGGAAAATATGTTTCGAGTGCTTCTTCCACAATACTATGCATTGTAAGAATTGGAACTTTATCTTCTCCCAATTTTTCAACATTTGAGTTGACCCTATCGCAAAGTTTTTTAATATCATCGCTAGAAAACTTTACAAGCACTCTTTCGGCCGACTTTGAAACCGCTTTGACTACCTTATTTATATCATAGTCCTCTAAACTTCCATCTTTTTTAATAACTTGTACCATATGTTGACTCCCTTTAAAAATTTTACAATATATTGTGGTTTACAAAAAAAATCATACTATATATTGAAAATATAACTAGATAATAGCACATAAAAACATCTTGATGCAAGTGTTTTATGAAAAATAAATATGTTTTTTTACAAGCATTTTATGACATACCAAGTTTATAAAAAAAAGATGTTATAAAACGACAACAAAGTGGTGTGGAGTGTCAGAGAGAAATGGTGTGTACTGTCATTCTGAGCGAAGCAAAGAATGTCATGAGGCCCTTCGCATATGCTCAGGGCGACGGTGAGTGGTGTGTCATTCTGAGCGAAGCGAAGATCTCTAATCGTTGAGATCCTTCGTCAGCCGTCAGGGAAGTAGTTCTCAGGATGACAAGTGGGTTATTGTCGTGGTCTAGGTTTCTAAAAAATAGCAAAATAGTTTTAAAAATTTAAAAAATCTGTTAAAATAAATATATGACAAAAGAAGAAAGATTAAAAATATACGACGAAGCAACGTCTCTTTGGGGACTAGTTGCACAATATGATCAGTGTATTGAAGAGATGGCTGAACTCACGGTTGCAATTAATAAGTACAAAAGAAAAGTACTTTATGGAGAGTATAAAAAACAAGATGTAATTGCCGATGTTGTGGAAGAAATTGCCGATGTCAGTTTGTGTTTGGAACAGTTGACACAGTTTTTTAAAGACTATAACATAGATGAAATTATAGATAAAAAGTTGAAAAAACTTCAACAAGAAATAGATTATATGAAGTCCATAAAAAAATAATCACTGCATTCCCAGCAGTTTATCAATAGAAACACCATAAATAACAGAAAGTTTAACCAAATGCTCATATTCCGGACGAGTATGGTTGTTTTCCCAGTTTGAGATGTTGGTTTGAGAAATACCTAAAAGTTTGGCCACCTGTCTTTGGGTCAAATTGCAAACTGTCCTATAGTACTTAAAATTGTGGCCGAACTCCATATGACCGAGTATAAACTTAACATTTTTTGCGACTAAAAATATAATTAATACATATTTTGGTGTCGAATTATGTAGAACGGTGTCGAACGATGTCAAACAATGTCGAAATGTTAGATAAAAAAAAGTATGAAATTTTATATTAACTTTTCATTTTTTAAAATTTCATAAAGTTTATGTGCGGGAAGTCCAATGATTGTGGAAAGATTCCCGTGTATTTTTTTTACAAAAACATTGCTTATTCCTTGCACTGCATAAGAACCCGCTTTGTCCTTATATTCATCAAATGAAAGATACCAGTCAATATCTTGTTGACTTAGTTTTTTAAACTTAACCTTACTTACATCATGTGTAAGATATTTTTTTGTTTGTCCATTTTTTTCAATTATTACACAAAGGCCTGTATAAACTTTGTGCCAGCGAGAAGATAACAGTTTTAACATTTTTTCTGCATCGTCTTTATTATGTGGTTTTCCAAGCCTTTTATTTTTTAAAGCCACCATGCAATCACTTCCAATGACAACACGATCGCCACTTGTTTTTTCAAAAACTTCTTGCGCTTTTTGAACTGAGAGGGTTTCACAAAGTTTTGTCATACACATTTTTTGAGTCATATCCTCTTCTTTTACAGGAACAATTATTTCAAAATCTTTTACCATTTGTGAAACAAGTGTTTGCCTTCGTGGAGATGAAGACGCAAGAATAATTTTCATAATAACCTCTTTTAGAGAGTTATATATTTTTTTACGAATTTTGTCAATATTTTCAATTATCTAGTAATTTTGATTGGTTTGTAAAAAGATAAAATTTTATATTTTTTTAAAAAATTAAAGTGATTTACTTGACAACATAGGGGGGGGGGGGGGGGGGAAAAAATTTATTTTAAGTAGGGGTTTTATTTT
>CALWPD010000011.1 GCA_944383335.1 uncultured Clostridia bacterium | reverse complement strand
GCTGGGTAACGTCTCAATACTATCACACCTTGCTTTCCCTTGTCAATAACTTTTTTATCTTTTTTTGAAAAAATTTTTGGAATATTCTTAAAAATATTCTCAGTATTGACTTTTTAGCAGATTAAACATATACTTATTACAGTAAAATTGATTTACTTAAAGGATTTACCTATGAAATTTAAAAAAAAACTATTGATTAATATTGCAGTTCCAGTTGCTACTATTGGCACTCTTGTTGGTTTGCCTATTGCATCACTTTCTCTCGCTGAAAAATATATGTATCCAGATGTTGATAATTCTAAATTTGAAAAATATGCGGATGACTTTATAAAAACAGATCGCGGAGATATATTAAGGTTACCATTAAATGAAAATCCAATCCCTGTACTGTTGGGAAATATGGATGATAAAACCAAAATGTACATTGTTGATGGTATAAATGCATTGGATAACATAAGCGAGAACATTAATTATGTCATTTATGATGCAAATAAATATGATAAAACAAGTGGAACTGACTATATTAAATTTGAAATAGTAGATAGTTTAACCGACTATGGACGTGATGAAAATGCCGCAGGTTTAACATCCTTCAACTTCGATAAAAAGACTGGCGAAATTTTGTATCCCATTGAAATTAAACTTGAAAAATTTTATGCCGATGGTTACTGGGACTCTGAATTTACGCAATCAATTTTGACAACTATTGTCAAACATGAACTTATGCATACATTAGGTTTCAAAGATTTATATAACGAAGATGACAAAAATAGAAGCATAATGTATTATTCGCTTGACCCGAAACTTATGACATACACTCAAGAAGATGTTGAAAAAATACAATATTGTTATGATGGAAAAGAAATAGCAACAACATATCACCCAAATCAAATACAATATATAAACTGGTCCAGTTATTTAAACGAACACAAAAAACAACTTAAACATGAAGATGAATATTCGTTTTAGTTCAAATCTTGCATAATAATATTGAATATATCTTCTCTCCCCTGTTTTGTTTCGCTTGAATATGACAAGATAGATGCCGATGTTATACAAAATTCATCGGCTATCTTTTTTATATAATTGTTTTTTTTTGACTTTGCCACTTTATCAGTTTTTGTTGCAATCAATGTGAATGGAATGCCACTATATGTTAAATAGTATAACATCTGTTTATCCTGAATTGTTGGTGCATGACGAATATCCACAAGCATAAAAACTCGCTTTAAAGTTTTGGAACAATTTAAATAGTTTTCAATAAGTGTTTCCCAAAGTTTTTCATTTTGTTTTCCTGCACTATGATATCCGTAGCCCGGAAGATCAACAAAATAGAAATTATCATTCACTAAAAAATAATTGATTAAGCGGGTTCGCCCCGGTGTAGTTGAAGTACGAGCAACTTTTTGCGACAAAAGAGAGTTTATCAAACTGCTTTTGCCAACATTGCTTCTTCCCACAAAGGCGAACTCAGGATAATCATTTGGAATGTTATTTATTGATACAACACTTTTTTTAAATTTGACCGATGAAACCTTCATAATAAAATAGTAACACAAAGGTTTATGTTTGACAAATAATAATAGTAAAATATCATTTTCTATTGTGCGTTGCCGTCATTTTTCTCATTGGAGACATCTGTAACAAGCACTTCTGTGGTTAGCAGTGTTCGAGCCACACTGCTTGCACTTAAAAGTGCAGTTTTGGTAACAAGAAGTGGGTCAATAATTCCAGCTTCAAACATATTTACGATCTTATCGTTTTGTGCATCATAACCGAATTCTTCACTTGAAGATGCAACATTATGTAATATTATTCCACACTCCTTCCCACAATTCATAATAATTTGCTTTAATGGCAAACTTAAAACAGAGAGTATAATCTTTGCACCAGTCTTTTCATCACCAGAAAGTGCTTCAATGTATTTTTCTAGTGCATTTGAGCACTTTATAAGTGCAGTGCCACCACCTGCAACTATGCCTTCACGCATACCAGCCTTTGTTGCCGAAAGGGCGTCTTCAATTCGAAGTTTTTTTTCTTTCATTTCAACTTCGGTCATGCTTCCAACCTTTATTACTGCAACACCACCACTGAGTTTTGCTAGGCGTTTTTCAATTTTTTCACGATCGTAGTCATTTTTGGTGTTATCTCGAAGTGTTTTTAGTGCTTCAATACGCTTTTGTATGTTTTCACTATTTTCATCTTGTGCAATGATTGTAAAGTTGTCTTTAGTAACTTTTATGCTTTTAGCCCTACCTAAATCTTTCAAATCCATTTTTGAAAGTTCCATGCCGGTCTCACTAGTACAAAGTGTTGCTCCGCATAGCGTACAAATATCAGACAAAACTTCTTTGCGTTGATCTCCATAGTTTGGTGCTTTAACAACCACAGTATGAAAAACTCCACGAAGTTTGTTAACAACAAGTGTTGCCAAAATTTCACTTTCTATGTCATCGCAAATTATGAAGAGTTTTTCTCCAGTTTGAACAAGTTTTTCCAAAAGTGGCAATAAGTCATTTATTGAAGATATTTTTTTATCAGTAACCAGTACATATGGATGGTCTAGAGAGACTTCCATTTTTTCCATATCAGTACACATATATGGTGAAAGATATCCTCTATCAAACTGCATACCTTCAACAACATTTAATTCTGTATCAACACCTTCGCCTTCTTCAACAGTTACAACGCCGTTTTCTCCAACTTTTTTTATTGCTTTTAAAATCAATCTGCCGATTTCTTCATCGCCAGCCGAGATAGATGCAATTTGTGCGATGTTTTCATCAGTATCAACTTTTTTTGACATCTTTTCAAGTCTTTCTACAACGAAGTCGGTGGCAAGTTTTATGCCATTTTTTAATGCTATGGGGTTTGCCCCCGCTGTAAAATTTTTCAAGCCTTCACTAACAATGCCTTGTGCAAGCACGCAAGCAGTGGTTGTTCCATCACCAGCGATATCATTAGTTTTTACCGAAACTTCTTTTATTAAAGATGCACCCATATTCTCAAACTGATCTGAAAGTTCAATTTCTTTCGCTATGGTAACCCCATCATTTGTGATGAGTGGTGAACCATATTTGCGGTCGAGTACAACATTTCTTCCCTTTGGCCCAAGTGTTATTTTGACTGTATCACACAATTTGTTGACACCAGTTTCAAGTTTTTTTCTTGCATCATTTGAAAAAAGTATTTGTTTTGCCATTTTATTCTCCTTTTATTATAGCCAATATATCTGCTTGGCGTAAAATCAAATATGTTGTGTCTCCGTATTTATATGCAACGGTGGCATACTTTGAATACAAAATTTTATCACCCACAGCCACTTGCATTTTAACTGTTTTGCCATCAAAAGTTTGTCCATCACCAACACATACAACCTTGCCAACTTCTGACTTCTCATCACTTGATGACGGAAGGATAATCCCGTTTATGCTTTTTTCTTCTGCCTTTTGTGGTAATACCACAACTCTATCGTAAAGTGGTTTTAAATTCATTTTTATCTCCTTATAACTATTTTATTTTGTCAAATTTTGTGATGCAATTTTATTTATGAATAAATAGAGCATATGTTGTCTATTTTTGACATAAAAATAAAATGTAACTATATATATGATAATTTAGCACTTTAAGGAGTTCAATGTTTTATGACAATTAAAATGAAACCACGCTCTTCAACTAAAATACTCACGATACTTTTAACTGTGTTTTGTATTGCCTTATGCGTGAGTTTTGCCGAACTATTTTCAAGCCTTATCACCACAAGCGGACTTGGTGCAATTAAAGATGGTGAGGTGAAGCAAAGCAGTTTTACACTCTATGCCATAAGCTTATACAAAACAGACACACAAACTTTAGCCACAGAGAATGCCACCTTGGCAAAGAGGCAAGGCGGCGCAGGGTACATTTGGCAAGGTGATAGTTTTTATGTTTTAGCATCATGTTATGAAAACGAAGCGGACGCAAAAAAAGTACAAGAAAATTTACAAACAAATGGCACGACTTGCTCTATTTTGCCATTAGCCTTTGATTCTCTGACAATCTCCACCACAACAAATGGACAAGAAAAAAGCACACTTTTGGAAAGCGTGCAAAGTTTCAAAACTTTATATAAAGAACTTTATGACCTGTCAGTAAGTATAGATACCGAACTTTTAACTGAAATTCAAGCAAAAGTAAGTTTAAGCGATATAACTAGTGATTTTAAAAGAACAAAGGCCAATTTTACAGCACTTTTTAATAGTCAACTTACATCTAATATTCTTGAAATCAAACTGAGTCTTGAAAATGTGGATGTGATATTGGATGAACTGGCAGAATATTCTTCCACTGAAGTACCTTATACAAGTGCCGTAAAATACGCCTATTTCGAAATTCTGAAAGAGTATATTGAACTGACAAAATCTATCAATATTTAAAATATTGTTTTCTCCCTGCGGTTGTAAATAGAAAACATCAACAATCCCACTTCGGAATATAAACTACATTTGCACTTTCACGATCTTGCACAAAGCCATTTAAATTCAAATCAATATAGGCGTCAACAACTTTTTGATATTCTCTTTTGGTTATTTTCCTATTTATTTCTTTAAACTGATCTGCCCTACCATATGGGGTGTACTGTGCCATAAGGCTAACAAGTGTATCATTTAAATTGCGTTTTATCCAATTCAATATTGCAATACTTTGATCGGTCATAAGTGGCATAATAAGATGACGGACAATCATACCTTTTTTCATCACGCCATCACTAACAATGTCTTGGCCTTGTTCTCGCATAAACTTTAATGCAGCTTTTACAACATCAACATAATCCGAGCAGTTAGAATATTTTTTTGAACAAAAGTTATCAAAATATTTAAAGTCGGGCAAATATACATCTATGTATGGAGCAAGCATTTTTAAGGTTTCAATTTTTTCATAACCATGCGTATTGTAAACTATTGGAATTGATGGTCTATAAATTTTTAGTGCTTCAATTATTTGCTTCACATAGTGTGTTGGATTGACTAAATTTATATTTTCTGCTCCATTTGTTTCAAGATACTTAAAGATTTGAGCAAGTTCATATACTGTTATTTCTTTTCCTTTGTCAAGAGATGAGATATCATAATTTTGGCAAAAAACACATTTTAAGGAGCACCCACAAAAAAATATGGCACCACTGCCATTTTTCCCACTGATTAAAGGTTCTTCAAAATTAAAAAGACAGTACTTTGCAATTTTTATTTTTTCAGATTCTCCACAAAAACCTTTAAATTGACTTCTGTCCACATTGCACTGTCTTGGGCATAGATTACAAATCATACAAATGATATTAAACAAATTAAATATTTTTGTCAAATATAAGTTTGCGATAATAGGATTTAAGTTCAACATATTTCGGATAGTTATAATCAGTCAAAACTATATGAAATGACGAAGAGGATTTATTTTCAACAATATTTTTAATTTTTTGGGCAATATCCAAATTGTAGTCAACTATTTCAATATTTGGCAAAATTTTTTGAATTAAATATTGTATGCTTTTAAAATGAGTACAACCTAAAATTATTTTATTTATATTTTCAAATTTTATGTTTAATAAATTTTTTTTTAAAATATTTTCTAAATTATTTAAACAAAATAAATTATTATCTATTTTTTTAGGTAAATTTTTTATAAATAATGTTTTTATATTTTTATATTTTTTTTTAATTTTATTTACTGTATTTTTTGTACCAAAAAACAGAATTTGGCTATTCAAATTTTTTATTTTGTTTTTTGGCATTGTTGTTAAAATTATTGGAATGTCGTATTCAGACTGCAAATTTTTGCCAATGGTGTAACTTAATGTGTTACATGCAAGCACACAAGCAGTGATATTATAATGTTTTATTAAATAATCTATATTATTTTTTGTGATGTGGTAAAGTCTTTTATAACTTTTGTTACCATATGGCGAATGCTTGTTATCGCATAAAAAAACATAGTCTTCACCAAACAGTTTTTGACACTCACTCATTACATTTAATCCGCCAACCCCACTGTCTATAAATCCAATCATATAGTAAGGTATGCTAAAATGGTGTTTTTGTTTCCAAAATTTGTTTTTTTGTAAGCGAAGTACATACGACGCTATTTATTGCATCGCTTAATATTGTGGAACAAGTTTTTATCAAATAATTTATATCTTTTGGTGCAACAACTATACTCATTTTTGTTTGGCTAGACACACCTTTTAAGTCCAATAGCATGGGCACACCTATACTTATGCAAGGTATGCCAGAAGTTTCTTTTGAAATTTCAATGGTGTTTCCAAGTGCGCCACCTGGAATCATTCCAACAGTTGATAACTGAAAGCTATGTCCAAGCCTTTTTATATTCTCAGTTAGTAAACTATCTATTAAAATAATTAAGTTTGCTTTTATTTCATTTGCTATGCCTTTAACTATATCATACGTTGCTATTCCAGTTACTGCCTGCACATTGGGACAAATTGTACATACATTATGTAGTTTATATTTAAAATGCAATTTGTTTGTAGCCAAAATTTTTTTACAAGTCATAACTCCCAAACTATCGGCAACGATATCTTCGTTGCCAAGTCCACATACAAGAACTGTTTCGCCCAAATGTATTTTGTGATATCTAATAAATTCACGCAAAATTATTTTTATTTGTTTGGTAACCTGCTTTATATAATCATGGTGAAGATATAGGTTATGGCACGAAACTATTCGGTATTTCCCCTTTTTAAAATTTTTTGTATCGTTTTTTACATCAAGTACACCCAAAATAACGTCTTCAAGTTTTGTTTCCTTAAACCCAAGCGATTTAAAATCCACATCAATTTCATCAAAAATTTTCATAAAATTATTGTTAACAAAAACATAATTTTTATGAAATACAATTTATAACACTTTTTAAAAGTTTTAAATACCTATCACAATTTTCATCTTTTAGAGCAAGTTTTTTGAAATTATATGCAAGAATATTCAAAGTGCAAATTTTATCTTCTCTAACAAGTCTAAGTTTATTAAAGTTGTTTTTGGATATAACTCCGAGTTGACATGCAGACCGTTCTAAGTTTAACTGTTGTTGTTCTCTTTGAGAATATTTTTTGACATGCTCCAAAAATTTATCACAAAGCATTACGAAATTAGGCTCCATTTTTTACTCCTAACGCATTGTAAAACATAAACTAAGTTTTGAAAAGAGCGAACAAGATATAAAAATGTCTAACTAAATATTCGTTTGACACTTATTGACAAATGATGTTTTTTGAGATATACTTCAATAAAGGAGCTTGATATGAAATATAGTTTCCCTGCCGTGTTTGAAAAAGACAAACAAGACCCGAAGTTAATAAATGTTACCTTCCCTGACCTTATGGGTGTTGTAACATTTGGAGAAGGTATGAAAGAGGCACGTTTCATGGCAAAAGATGTGCTTATTTCTATGCTGGAATTTGATTATGTTAAAAATACAAAACCAACTTCACTTGAAAAAACAAAATTGAATTTTCCAAATAAATTTGTTGAACTTGTGGAGGTGGAAAAATAATGGCAACTTATAAATATAAAGATGTGGAGCGTACATTGCTTGCATGTGGGTTTAAACCTCAAAAAAATAATAATGGTAGCCACCAAATTTATTTAGATGAAGCAACTGGATTTGCTCAACCACTTCCAAAGCATTCTAATGGCGTAATTGCACCTGGAACGGCAGAGTCTATTCTGGATTATGCTGTTATGGTGGCAAGAATCAAAAACATAAATATTTGTAGCGATCGATACAAGCTTAGTAAAGATGTAACTGACTATATTAAAAAACAACATTCTAAAGTTAAACAAAGTTTGTTATTTTTGGTTCCCGATGCAATAAAAAAACAAAGAGGGCTAAAAACATCAGAAGAAGTAAAGAACTTTACAAAGTCTTTCCTTAAAAAAACAAAGGTTAAAAAACTTGAAGAAGAATATTCTATGTAACAGACTTGATCCTTACTTATGTATCCGTATAAAATTTATATAAACCTCACATTATTGTGGGGTTTTTATAATAAATGCACGCCTTGCAAGCGTGCATTTATTTTTAACTAATATAAAGTAATAGTGATCAACCTATAATCTAAAATTCAAAAACATGATTAAGCATTTTGAGCGTTAGTCTGTACATCGGACTGGACATCAACTTCAACTGGGAAAAGTGCCCGATATTGTTTTAGTCCTGTTCCTGCTGGAATGAGTTTACCAATGATAACATTTTCCTTAAGTCCTTTAAGGTGGTCAACTTTTCCTTTTAAGGCTGCATCTGTAAGTACTCTTGAAGTTTGTTCAAATGATGCGGCAGAAAGGAAACTGTCAGTTGCAAGTGCTGCTTTTGTTAAGCCCAAAAGTATACGCTTTGCTGTTGCTGGAGTTCCACCACTACGAAGAACTCTTTCATTTTCATCTTCATAGGTAAATACATCTACGATTTCACCTGGAAGAAGTGTTGTGTCGCCAGCATTTTCAATCTTAACTTTTTTGAGCATCTGTCTAATTATGACCTCTATATGTTTATCATTGATTGAAACATCTTGTGCACGATAAACAGATATAACTTCACTTAAAAGATAATCTTGCAATCCCTTCAGTCCCTTTATCCTAAGCAAATCTGCTGGGTTTATTGAACCTTCAGAAAGTTGTGTACCAGCAAAAATTTTATCACCAGTTTTAACTTTTAAATAAACTGGTTTCTTGATTTCGTAAACTGCTTCTTCTTCTGAATTTTTAACTGTAATAGTGTAAAGTCTTGGCTCATCTTTAACTGTTACTATTCCTGCAATTTCGCTTAGTTTTGCTTCACCTTTTGGTCTACGTGCTTCAAAAATTTCTTCAACACGAGGCAAACCTTTTGTGATATCGGCAGCGACTGCCGCACCACCGGTGTGGAATGTACGCATTGTAAGCTGTGTTCCTGGTTCACCGATTGACTGTGCAGCAATAATCCCAACGGCTTCACCAATGGTAACTTCGTCAAGTCCTGCCATATTTCGACCATAACATTTTGCACAAACGCCATGACGAGAACGACAAGTTAGAAGCGTTCTTATATTTACTTGCTCAATTCCTGCATTCTCAATCGCTTTGGCTTGTGCCTTTGAAATCATGGTATTTGCTTTGACAATCACCTCACCTGTTTTTGGATCAACAACATCATCAACGGCAAATCTACCAGAAATTCTATCGGCAAGAGTTTCGAGTACTGTTTTATCTTGGACAAGTGCACGAACTATTGAACCTTTAACTTTTTCGCCTAAACTTGCGAAACAATCCTCTTCTGTTATAACAACATCTTGACTTATATCAACAAGCCTACGAGTAAGATATCCAGAGTCTGCTGTTTTTAACGCCGTGTCGGCAAGACCTTTACGTCCACCACGAGATGACAAGAAATATTCAAGTGGGGTAAGTCCTCCACGGAAAGATGATTTTACAGGTATATCAACTTTTTGTCCTGAGGCATTTGCCATGATTCCACGCATTCCGCATATACCGTTTAACTGAACATTGTTACCACGGGCTCCTGAGATAACCATCATTTTTAATGGGTTATAATCATCCAAATTATCTATAACAGCTTGTTGAACTTTATTTGTTGCATCAAACCAAATATTAATATTGGCTGTTAGTTTTTCATCAAGTGTAACAAGTCCCATTGCAAGCAAATTTTCATTTTCAAGCACTTTCTTTTGCGCTTCTTCTAGAATTTCTTTCTTTTTGGAAGGTTCTTCCATATCGTATACATTGATTGTAAGTGATGCAATGGTGGAATATTTATAACCAAGTTCTTTAAAGCGATCTATCATCTTTGAACACTCTGTTGTGCCAAGTTTTTCAAAACAAGCAACAGTAATCTTTTTCAAATCACCTTTCATAACTGGATAGTTTATTTCGAGCTCACACATATCCTCTGGTTTTTCACGCTTGATGAAACCCAAGTTTTGTGGCACAGCACGATTGAAAATAATTCTTCCAACGGTAGTTTTAATGCGTTTTGAATAAGTTTTTCCATCAACCACAGCAATTCTACGAACTTCTATTTCGGCTTGAATGTTTAATGCGTTGGTTTGATATGCTATTATTGCTTCGTCTTCACTTGCAAATACACTGCCTTCACCCTTAACGCCTTTTTTTGTCTGAGTTAGATAATAACATCCAATAACTATATCAAGTCCCGGTGTTACAATAGGTGCTCCATCGCTAAGTTTTAAAATATTGTTTGAAGCGAGCATTAAAGTACGTGCTTCTGTTCTTGCATCGATCGAAAGTGGAACATGGACTGGCATTTGGTCGCCATCAAAGTCCGCATTAAAACCTGTACAAACTGATGGATGAAGTCTTATTGCCCTACCTTCAACAAGTACTGGTTCAAATGCTTGAATACTTAATCTATGAAGTGAAGGAGCGCGGTTTAAAAGCACTGGATGGTCTTTTATAACTTCACTTAAAACATCCCAAACAACTGGTTTTTCACGTTCAATTAAACGTTTTGCACTTTTAATATTGTTTGATTGATTCATTTCAACCAATCTTCTAATTATGAACGGTTTGAAAAGTTCCAATGCCATTTCCTTTGGAAGTCCGCACTGATACATTTTTAGGTCTGGTCCAACGGCAATAACTGAACGCCCAGAGTAGTCAACACGCTTACCTAGAAGATTCTGACGAAAACGCCCCTGTTTTCCTGTCAAAATAGCAGTTAATGATTTCAAATCTTTTTGTTTTGCACCTTGTACTGCTTTTCCATGCTTACCATTATCAATAAGTGCATCCACTGCTTCTTGAAGCATACGCTTTTCGTTTCTTATGATAACATCAGGTGCTCCGAGTTCCATAAGTTTTTTTAGACGATTATTTCTATTGATTACTCTCCTATAAAGGTCATTTAAATCGCTTGTTGCAAACCTACCGCCATCAAGTTGCACCATTGGTCTTAAATCTGGTGGAAGGACAGGAAGAACTTCAAGCACCATCCATTCTGGTTTATTCCCACTCTTTAAAAATGACTCAACTATATCAAGTTTTTTGATTGCCTTAATACGCTTTTGTCCTTTTGCAGTTTTTAATGTTTCTTTTAACTCTTTACTTTCTTTTTCAAGGTCAACTTGAGAAAGAAGAGTCCTTATGGCTTCGCCACCCATTCCAGCAACAAAACTACCAGGACCAAAAGTCTCTTGTGCCTCACGATATTCTCTATCTGAAATAATTTGTTTGTAAGTGAAATTTGTATTCTTTGGGTCAATAACTATCCAGTTAACATAGTACACAACCTGTTCAAGTGCCTTTGGAGTAATGTCCAAAATCGTGCCTATTCTTGATGGCACACTTCTGAAAAACCAAATATGTGTAACAGGTGCAGCAAGTTCAATGTGTCCCATACGTTCACGGCGAACTTTTGAGCGTGTAACCTCAACCCCACACTTATCACAAATAACACCCTTGTATCTTATACGTTTGTACTTTCCACAATGGCATTCCCAGTCTTTTCTTGGTCCAAAAATCTTTTCACAAAATAGTCCATCTTTTTCTGGCTTTTGTGTACGATAGTTAATAGTTTCAGGCTTGGTTACTTCACCATGCGACCATTCGCGAATCTTTTCTGGTGAAGCAATACCTATTTTTATGGAATCAAAATTGTTAAGTTCAAACATTAATTTTTCTCCTATTTTTTACTCTTCAAAGTCATCAAATTCATCAAACATATTGTTCACATCAATACCATTTTTAAGGTCATCTTCTGTGATTATATCACCACTTTGCTCTGGTTTTTCATCGCCAAAATCAAGTGTTATGTCTTTTAATTCTTTTTCAACTTCATTACTTAAACTTGGTGTATCATCATCATTTGAAAGTTCTTGAAGTGAAATTTCTTTATTATCCTCTGTTAAGATTTTTACATCAAGACCAAGTGCTTGAAGTTCTTTAACTAAAACTTTGAAACTTTCTGGAATGCCCGGTTCTGCTATTGGCTGACCTTTAACTATAGCTTCATAAGTTTTTGTTCTGCCTACAATATCATCAGATTTGACAGTTAAAATTTCTTGAAGAATGCTTGATGCACCATATGCTTCAAGTGCCCAAACTTCCATTTCACCAAATCTTTGTCCACCCATCATCGCTTTACCACCTAGTGGTTGCTGAGTAACAAGTGAGTAAGGTCCTGTGCTTCTTGCGTGCATCTTACTGTCAACCATATGGTCAAGTTTTAACATATATTTATAACCAACTGTCGCTTTATGGTCAAATGGTTCGCCTGTTCTACCATCATATAGTTGAATTTTACCATCACTTGGGAAATTGTTTGCAATCAAGAGTTCGCGAATTTGGTCGGCATCTGCGCCATCAAACACTGGAGTTGCAACTTTCCAACCAAGTGTTCCCGCAACAAGACCAAGGTGGACCTCAAGTACCTGACCGACATTCATACGAGATGGGATACCTAGTGGGTTTAACACAATATCTAGCGGTTGTCCGTTTGCCATAAATGGCATATCTGCTTCTGGAAGGACGCGAGAAACAACACCTTTGTTTCCATGACGACCTGACATTTTATCCCCAACAGAGAGTTTTCTTCTTTGTGCAACATATACTTTAACAAGCATATTCACACCTGGATCAAGCTCATCTTTATCCTTCCTTGAAAATACTTCCACATTTACAACAACGCCCCCACGGCCGTGCTTAACACGTAGCGAAGTATCACGAACTTCTCGGGCTTTATCTCCGAATATGGCGCGAAGTAATCTTTCCTCTGGAGTTAGTTCTGTTTCACCTTTTGGTGTAACTTTTCCAACAAGGATATCACCTGGTCGTACTTCTGTTCCAACACGAACAATACCGTTTTCATCAAGGTTTTTGAGCGCCTCTTCACTAAGGTTTGGAATATCACGAGTGATTTCCTCATCGCCAAGTTTAGTCGCTCTACAAGGCATTTCTTCAACTTTTAATGTAATTGATGTGTAAACATCTTCTTTTACAATACGCTCACTGATTAAGATTGCATCCTCAAAATTGTAACCTTCCCAGTTCATAAAACCAACCAGGACATTCTTTCCAAGTGCAAGTTCTCCGTTTTGAGTTGTATAACCATCCGCAAGAAGGTCGCCTTTTTTAACTTTTTGACCTTTTTGGCAGTTTGGTTTTTGGTTGTTACAAGTGTCGGCATTGGTCTTTTGAAATTTAATGAGTTTATATTCATCAATTCCACCTTCGTCCGCACGAACTCTTATAACATCAGCGCTGACATAATCGACTACTCCATCACGTTTTGCAACAATCATATCTCCACAATCTTTTGCTACTGGGCGCTCCATACCTGTTCCAACTATTGGAGCTTCAGGCCTCAAGATTGGTACTGCCTGACGTTGCATATTTGAGCCCATAAGTGCACGGGCGGAGTCATCATTTCCAAGGAATGGAATGAGTGCTGTAGCTGCTGAAATGAACTGTCTTGGAGAAACATCCATAAAGTCAACCATAGACTTTGGAACTTCAACAATGGCATCTTTATGTCTACACAGAACACGATCATTTATAAACTTTTGTTCTTCATCAAGTGGTTCAACCGCTTCGGCAATATAGTAGTTATCTTCCACATCTGCCATATAGTATTCATAAGATTTTTCAACCTTACCCGTTACTTTATCAACTTTTCTATAAGGTGTTTCCATAAAACCATATTCGTTGATTTTACAATATGATGCCATGGTATTGATAAGACCAATACTTTGACCTTCTGGTGTTTCGATAGCACAAATTCTACCGTAGTGTGTGTAGTGAATATCACGAACTTCAGCACTTGCTCTTTCTTTTTTAACACCGCCAGGACCAACCGCTGAAAACTTACGCTTTTGTGTAAGTCCACTAAGTGAGTTGATTTGATCCATAAGTTGGCTTAATTGCGATTGTGAAATAAAATCTTTTAATGCCTTATTTACAGGACGAGGGTTGACTATTTGAGATGGTGTTATTTCGCTAAGTTCTTTGCCCTGAAGTGTTTCTTTTATATTTGCTCCAAGTTTTTTCACACCTGCACGAAATGCATTTCCAACGAGTTCGCCAACGGTTGCGACACGTTTATTTGACAAATGGTCGATATTATCTATATCGCCAATACCTTCTATTAAATCAAGGTAATAACTTATTGTTGCCAAAATGTCGTCCATTGTTAGGGTAGTAATCATAAGGTCTTTTGCGTTTGCCTTTATGGCTTCAATACGTTTTTCTTTTGTCTTGTTTTCTTTAAGAATTTGGACAAGTTTTGGATAATATACTTCTTCCAAAATTCCGAGTGCTTTTTCATCACATGGGAAAATTTTTGAAAGCCTTACACGATTATTACCTCTAATTAAATGGTTTCTTCCATTAAGTTCAACATAAACTTCATTAATTCCACTGTCTTGGATACGCCTTGCGACTTCGGCACCTATTTTTTCGCCTTTTTTAACCACAACTTCATCATCAATAACAATGTTTTGGGCACTAATAAAATTTGTTATTCTAGTTGCAAGTGATAGTTTTTTGTTTATTTTGTATCTACCAACACGTGTAACATTATAATATGCGTCAGAGAAAAACAAAAGATTTATATAATTTCTTGTGCTTTCGGCATTTGGAACATCTGCAGGACGAGTTTTTCGAGCAAGTTCAATTAATGCCTCTTCCTGCGTGGTCTGAGGTTCTTTTTCAATAATTTGTTTGATGAGTCGATGTCCACCAAAGAGATTGATGATTTCATCATTTGTATAGCCAAAACACTTAAGGAATAACCCGAGAGTTATCTTGTGTGAACGATCAAGTACAATTTTTAATGTTTCGTTTGCACCTTGCTCAATTTCAAGCCACATACCATGGTTTGGATAAATTTGTCCACGAAGAGTGGAGTTGTCATTTTTTTCACGAGTAAAGTAAACGCTTGGAGAACGAGTAACTTGACTTACAACAACCCTTTCAATACCATTGAAGATAAATGAGCCTTGTTCTGTCATGAGTGGGATATCTCCAAGGTAAACTTCTTGATCAACAGCTTCACCACTATCTTCAACAACAAATCTTGCTTTTACTTTAAGTGGCAAAGAATATGAAAGCCCACGCCTTCGGCATTCACTGATATCATACTTTGGTTTTTCTGACATATCTGTATCAAGGAAATAGAGTTTTGCCTTACCACTATAGTCAGTAATTGGCGACAACTCTTGCAGTATGTCATATATGCCGTGTTCCAAAAATTCCTTATAAGGTTCAATTTGGATGTCCAAAAGATTTGGAAGTGTAGCTATCTCATCAAGTTTAGAAAAAGTATAGCGTTCATTCTTTCCACATTTTATTTTTTTTAGTGTTGGCATATTGTGTTGCATATAAAATTCTCCTTAAATTGTGTCTAAACATGAAAATAACAAGCAAAATTAACACGAAATAACCGTGTTCCCTTGCCTGCAAAATTCATAAATATTTAGTTAGAATATCTCTACAACTATCACTATTCGAATAATATTCCTTGTGAAAGTATAGACAAAGATTTGAGGTTTGTCAATCAAAAAACAAAAAAAAATCAGCGACGATGCTGATTTTTTATTTTTCGACTAATTATGCGCTGTATTGAGTGATGTCAAGACTTATTGAGAAGTTTGCATTTGCTATTGCCACTGTTGCATCTTTAAGATAAACATAATACACAAACTTAGCATTTCCACCCTTTGAAACTAAGGTTTCATATGAGTTAGATGAATCTGCCAAAACGGCAAAGTTTTCACTTCCACCCAAGCCAAAGGAACCATCGTCAATCGCAACTTCCACACCATTAGGATTTATAGTTGCAACTTGAATTGTTATCTTCCATGCACTTGATGTGTTTAGGTCGATATCGGCATCTGTCGAGTGTGTTCCATTGCCTTCTGGTAAATTTGTACCCGTGTTATATGATGTATAGGTGTCGACTTGCTGAGAATTTGCATAAGAAAGTTCTGTTACATCTCCCTCAGAAAATCCTTTATGCTCATCTGTAACATATTCCGTTGTGGTAGTAATGGTTACAAGAACATCAGTCATATTGTAAGACACTGTACCATTAACTGAATAGGAAACGGATGTAGCGGCATAGACACCAAACGCCATAAGCGCCACCGACAAACAAAGTGATGTTACTGTTGCAAATAGCTTAAATTTTCTTTTCATTATTTTCTCCTTTTTTATAAATTAAAAAAACTAGCATTGCTTTGACAATGTTAGTATGTAACGAAAATTAATTTTTACACACTAATTTTTTTTGCTAGTTTTTTGATTATTTAAATATTGATTTAATGACAAAATTTGCAACTGTTCATCCACGGCTTTTATGTCTGACTTTAGCCTTAGATTTTGTTTCCAAAATTTGTAATATTCTTCCTGCCCTTTTGATGTAAGTATTTGATATGATATTGCAGCAAGATTTTTTAGATCTTTTTGATGTTGCGTAGGATTTTCGCCAAATCGCCAAATTTCATCTATAGCATCATCTCTTTCATCTATTGGTACTTTTGTAAACATAATAATTCGACAAACCAATTCAGTTTCACCAGTTTTGATTAGCCTTTGTGCTTCACGATCTTGCCAATGCATTGTGCCACCTATCAATTTTTTTTCAACATACATAAAATTAACCTGCTCAATTAGTGCAAGAGATTGCAGTATAATCATGATTCCAAGTGGTAAACATACCAAACAAATCATACCCACAGAACTTGATATCCAGCGCAAAACATTTCTAACCCAAACTGGAGTGTTTAAATATTTTCCTACAACAAAATCATCACGTATAAGAACGCTATCGGCACTTTCATTTGATGTACCTTTTGTACGAAAGTACCTCGCCCCTGTATAGTCTTGCAAAACACCAACAATCTCATGGAATACAACTCTATAAGAACCACCAGTGATATCTGACATTTCTCGTCTTTGTGAAGGCTCATCAAGTGTTATTTCGACGCTGTCATTAACATCTGAAAGTTCAATTTTTTCCAAAACACTATCAGCGGTATCTTGATATTGATAAAAGGCGATGATATCACCTATCCAAAGTTTATTTGTGTCCGTTTTTGTAACAAAAACACTATCACCAGTTTTAAATCCACTGTTTTCCATTGAACCAGAAAGTATTTTGACCACACTTAAACCAAAAAACGACGGAACTTTATTGCTTTGATTTTGAGTGAAAATCACTAAAGTTACAACAAGCGCAAGTAAAAGTATGGGGATTAAAAGAAAATCTCCTATCTTGCCAGCAAGCGTGTAAATTGTGTTTTTTGTTTTTTTATTTGTCATTTTTGGTCTCTTTTTTATTTTCTTCTTGGTTATATTCTTTTTTTAAATCTTTTTCAAGATCAAATATACCCTTGCCCATATCTATGGTTTTTCTTTGCTCAGTTTTTAATTTTTGAGATTTAGGTTGAGATTTTTTATTTCTATATTCAAACCAAGTTACGTCTATATATTTTTCACGCTTTGAACGCTCAAAGGCCAATTCCACCTGTTGTTTTTTTCTTTCGCTTTTAAAACTATCTTTAAAGACCTGATAATATTCTGTTGGATCAAGCATGTCATAAACTTTCACCGCTTCTTCTGCAGTTGATAAAATTTGTTTATCTTTCTTTTTGTTTGAATATTCAAGTCCACCCCACAAAAAGTCAAATACATCTTGCTTATACTCTTTCGGCATGACATCGTAGTAAAAAATCTTATCAGTGTTTTTCATTTCAATACCAATATTGGCCTTTTCGCAATCTTTTGTGTCAAATGGTATCTCACGATCTATAACTTTCTTTTCTAAAAGGATATTGTTTACTTGTTCAAGAATTGACAAAAGTTCAATCAAAACAACAAAAGAAATTGGTGCAACAACCAATAAAATCATACCCTCGGTTGACGAACAAAAACTTACAAGACCAGTAAGCCAAGATGCTGTTGGGACATATTTTCCTGCCACAAAATCTTCTCGCACTGTTTCTGTGGACGCATTGGCGGTGCCTTTGGTGATATAAAATATTGTGCCTGAAGCATCTATCTTAATTTGCACAATCTGGTGAAAATATACGCGCACGCTTGTTAGGTCTTGAACATATGATAGATCATGCCTATTTTTTGGAACTTCGCGTTTTATGGTATTGGTCCCTGGAATAGTTTGTCCAACCTCAGCGTTTAGGACATTGTTGTAAAGTGTTTGGTCAAATATTGTATTTCCTTCCCCGTCCTGTACAGGCATATAGTTATTGTCTCGATATGTCGGATTCCCTTTTGAATCTAAAACCGGATTTCCATCTGTATCAAATACTTGTTCTTGTCCAGATTCAACTTCTGTTAAATTAAATTTTATAAGCGAATCGGCACTATCTGAAAAATTGTAAAATGCTATTACATCTCCAACTTCATACATTGAATTTTGTGTTTTCAACACAACAACATCACCAGCCACAAAATTTCGATTTGTTTCGGGACAATAAACTGACATTGAGTTAGTTAAGACACGAACAAATGTGTGCCCAAAAATTGGAGTGATTACATTTTTACTTTTTGAAACGAGCATAAAAAAACTGGACATAAATGAAATAATAATCACAGGATACACAATTATGTCCACAAAAATCTCAAGTATATTAAAAAAACTTCTCTTTTTTTTTGCTCTCGTCATTTGTGGTTAGTATACATTATTTTATATATTTTTACAACAATAGTATAAAAATTTATCTTTTTTGTTTAAAAAATTGCGTTAAAATTGTTTTGCATTGTTCATTTGGCAAATAAATTAATTTAGTTTTATGATTAAACAATTTGCTATCGTTCATAATTTTTTCAATTAAAGCATCCTTATCATTTTGATTTTCCACACCATAATAACAATTTTTTATTCTAGCATTTAGTATCGCACCTGCACACATTGGACAAGGTTTTAAAGTTACATATATTTCACAGTTGTCCAGTCTCCATGATTTAAGTTTTTTACAAGCACGATTTATTGCAATGATCTCAGCATGGTCTATGGCATTTTGACTTTTTTCACGAATGTTGTAACCTGTTGCAATAATTTTTTTATCTTTCACAATAACAGCCCCAATAGGAACTTCGCCTAATTTTTCCGCCTTTTTTGCGCAATCTAACGCCTTTTTCATATAATCCATTAAAGTATTCCCCAAATAAAGGTTGCTAGAGTTGTTAATATCCCCAAAAATAAATTGACATATAAAAATATATTATCATGAAAAGATGGCTTATAAACATTTTGATATCTTGTATGAAAAACAATGGAAAATATTTTATTATTGCCAATGGTTTTTAGGTCTATGTCTATATCTTCATTTTTGTCAGAATCTTCTGCTGTTTCAACACCATCCATAAGCCTACGCCTGAGTTCATCTTTGACTGCTTTGTCCGCTAGTTTTGCCATATTTTTTAGCCTAGTGTCCTTAAACATTGCCATAACAATTAAATACATGATGCCAATAAGAATGGTTATAAACAAAAACATCATAAAAATAGACAAAAATGCGTTACCACCAAACATATTCCCAACAAATGAGTTAAAAGCATTGTAAATTGGTAAATTATTTGCAGAGGCATAGCCCATAAATGTACTTATGGCGTTGTTTGTGAAATGCATAATCATGGTTGGAAATATGCTGTCAGTAAAAAAGGCAACAAAACCAAAAAACATACCAATCAAACTAGCATAGAAAAATTGCTCAATATTTAAATGCATAAGCCCAAAAAGAAAACCTGAAAGAATTATAGCCTTTTTTATGCCCGTTTTTCTGTAGCCATTCAAAAGCATGCCGCGGTGTGCAACTTCTTCGCATATTCCTGGAAGCACGGCGGTAAATAAAAGTTCGAGCAAAAGTAACCAAAAAGGATAACTTGAAACCACTGTTCCACTGGATGAACTTTCATAACCAAAAAGTGTAAGTATTGCCGAAAAAAATGTTGCAACAAAAATTGTAATTAAATACACAATAATGCCCGCAACAAAAGATAAGAGTATGGTTTTTATACCTATTTTATTAAAACCATAATCTTTAATCGTTTTAGCAACTTTTTGCTTTTGAAGATAACTAAACAAAAAAATTGGCAGTGAAAGCATTAGCCCAATTTGAATTACTCCATTTAAAACATAACCCCATACCGATGAGATTGAAATTGTGGAAGATAACACTCTAATTGCAATAAACATGCAAATTATCAAAAAGTAAACTAAGTTTGTATTAAAAATCTCTTTATCTTTATACATATTTTTCCTTTTAAGTATGTTATGCAACAAAACCCGAAATTAAATCAAAAATCCAAATAATTATAGCACCAATTATTCCAACATACAAAAGCGTGTTTGGCGAACTATAATTTTCTTTTGGTAATTGTTGTGTATATTTGGTCTTGTTTATTTTTTTTAGCAACAATTTAAAAATGATTATAACACAAAGTACTGACAAAATAGCAAGCAATATTGCAAATAAAATATTATAAGTGTTTAATATAAAGCCAACGCCGTTGTTTTGAGAGACATAATTCATTATAACCACAATGGCATTATTTAAAAAGTGAAGTATTATGGGATAAATTATATTATTTGTTCTAAGCATCAAAAGTGCCAGCACAACGCCCACAAAAAATGGATACACTGTTTGTTCTACACTTGAATGAACAAGCATAAAAAGTGTTGCAGAAAGAAAAACCGCTTTCATATCACCATATTGTTTTAAGCCACTAAAAATCACTCCACGAAAAACAAGTTCTTCACAAATACTTGGCAAAACGGCAAGCAAAAACAGATTTAAAACCAAATATCCGAAATTGTCAAGCGGAAGTGGAAGCGAATATGAGCCAACAAAACCTATTTTTGCAATAAGAGCATCAAAAAGATTTACAAAATTAGACATTCCAAACACACAAACAAGTGATAGAACTATAGTTACAAGCAAATATTTTAAATTTATTTTACTTTTTACGCCAAGAGCACTGACATAATCCACTCTTTGTGTTTTATTGATTATCACAAATGTAAGTACAAAAGAAATTGGGCTAACAAGGCTGGCAAAGGCAATATAAACTGAATTTTCTGAGATATTTTCTAAATTTACGTTAAAAATTGTGCCAACAATATATACAACAAACATATATACAAGCGATATCACAAAAGGCATAAAAAATGCAAATAAAAAACCTTGCCCTGCATCGTATTTATCATAATTTGATTTTTTTATCATAGTTTTAATTATACTAAACAAATTAAAAAGTGCAAGCAAATAAACATATGTCAAGTAAAACATAAAATTTTGTAAATTTTATTTACACAAAATATAGTAAAAAAAATTGCCCGTTATGGCAATTTTTTTGAGGCCCTTCGCATACGCTCAGGGCGACGGGGTGTGGTGTGTCATTCTGAGACTGGTCATTCATGCCAAGTACGTATACTTGCTTGATTTGAGATAAAAATTTTCCTTGGATGGGAAAATTTTGGATTTTTTGGATGTTTCACCATGTCTCCAGATAGTTATTTCTCAAAATTTTTGCGATTGATTAAAAGAATATTAGATTTTAAAGAGACATGGTGAAAGCTGCGCGGGCGGCGAGCCAGCCATTAAACACATAGTTGCCGCTGATAAGGCCATCATTGTAAACAAGCCACGCAAGATCCGAATAGTTAGAATCGGGCGAGCGGAGCCAATAGTCGTCCACCTCAGAATTTGTATTCCAATCTCTGCCTGTGTCTGTGCCCATGCTCTGTGTTGAACTAAGTAGATTGTATACTTCGTAGTAGGATAATAACCAAAATTTATCTGAGCCTGTGTCTTCTAATCCTTCAACTGTTACTTGTGGTGGTGTTTTGTCTTGTGGATTTGATGTAAAGTTCGTTATTTTTTTGTACAAATCTGTTAAATTTTTTGCTTTAATCATTTTATACACAACATCTTGCTCTGTGTCTATGTTTAGGTCTATTACCATATTGCTTGCACGGGTTTCTGTGTTCGCTGTTGAACTTGTACCACCATTAGACATTGCTTGTTCATAATTAGGTTGTTTATACACTGTTTTGTCAACATAGTTCATATATTTTCTTATCGTGCTTGTCTTATAGTCATTTGCTAGTACTCCATTATTTTTGTATGTTGTATTGTAATATTCTCCGTCTTGTTCTGTTACTTCCGTATTGAATGCACAAAGCACTCCTGAATTGTATATATTCTCAAAGTATTCATCTAGATACTTAAACATTGCTGTTTCCGCTTCTTCTTCAGTAATTGACCCGTTTCCCACACCTTCTATAACTTTGTTTTGTGCATAAGTCCTAGCATCGCTCCCATACTCCGTTGCCAAGTCTGTTTCTAGAATATATGTGCCGTTGAGATCGGAAGGTTCGGTTGTACCTATTGGTCTTGTTCCGTCCGCTGAGATATATCTCCACTTTATGTACTCGTTTTCATCCTCTCTCATTACTGTACCCATCTCGACATAGTAATATGTTCTTTGGTCTTCTGAGTCTGGTTCGTGTTTCATTAATAAACTGTCTACATTTTCTAGTGATACTGTTACGTTTACATTATTTAAAAGTATTTCAGACTCTGTTTGATTATAGAACTTTATTGTATATACTTTCTCTGTTTTGTCTTTTGGTAGGAATATACTTGTACTGTTTACTCTCAGTCCTTCTGGTAAGTTTGGATATGTTAATTTCACTCTTTGGTATTCACTGCTTCCGTCTGTTGCTTTTAGGGTTATCTTTGCTGTTAATTCTTCTTTTGAGGCTATCCCTTCCTTATTCAAAGAAATCGCTCCCACTTCTGAAAAGTTTTTGTTAAATGTCGTTGTTGAACTTCCTACTTGTACACTGCTTACTGTGGCTGTGGTGTCTTCGTTAGATAGGGTTATGTTTATCTGGGTATACTGTACCTTCTACCCTTCCTATCACAACTTCAAAACTAAAACTTCCACTTGCATCATCTGTTACGTCTTTTAGGGCTAAACCTATCACTAGTCTTCCTGTTGTATACTCTTCTGCTTCGTGTGGACCTATGTCTATCCCTTTTGGTACGCTGAAGTATGTGTTTTGTGTGCTTACTTGTGTTTTATTTGTTACTGTCGCATTTATTGTCTCTGTTCCATAGTTTAATATATCTATTACTATGTAAAAAGCATAGGCTGTCTGCTTAGTCTCATCTGGTGCCCCATATGTTAAATTTGAAACGTTGAATGTTTGGCTATCGTTTTCTTCTCCCGGATTTGTTACTGTGCCGTTTTGTGGATTGTAGCCATCGTATGTGTTTGTGTACCCTTCTCCCGTCATCTGTGCATAACTTGCGGGTATACTGGCTCCTGCATTTGTTAGTGTGGTTGAATTATCTGCGTTTTGGCTTTCATTTACTGGCACTTCTGAAAGCGACCTATACACGCTTGCGTTTATGTCTACAAACACGTCTTGTATCTCATAACTTACGCTACCACCCACTGAGTAGCTTACTTGTACTGCACTATACACGCCAAAACATAGCATTGCTACGCTTAGGCACAGTGCCGACAAGCTTAAGAATAGTTTGGTTTTCCTTTTCATACTTTC
>CALWPD010000010.1 GCA_944383335.1 uncultured Clostridia bacterium | reverse complement strand
TTAAAAAAGGAGAATATATCCCTAACATTTGGTGCACCAAGCCAAAACCAAGGCTATGCCTTTTACATAGTGATAGATATAGAAAATCTAGCGGATGACACCATAAAGGCACAATTAACGAGTAAGACATCTCCAGAAAACACCATATTTGCAAGTTCACAAGATATAGAGCTTTCAGCATTAGAAACTGGTAGGATAGTGTTGGGGTTATCTCTAGATGATGTAACAGTTGGGATGAAAGAATCTCCATTCAGTTACACAATAACCATCTCTCGTGGAAAACTTCCAGTTAAACTAATAACGGGTATGACTTTCTCATTGAACGAACAAGAGGGAACAGCCACATTAACAGACTACACAGGCACTGCTTCAGAAGTAACAATTCCAGCAGGCATTGGTTATATTGACACACCAGAGACTTTAGAGTTTCCTGACATGGATACCATGATGGCTTCTTTAGGTAGTGCATTATCTTATAGTAATTCATATTCTTTTGCTACGAAGATATCTTATACAGATCAAACGAAGAGTGGAAAAGAGGTTAATATACCAAAAGTGCTTTTTTACGATTGGTACATGGACTTATTTGGAAAACTTCAAGATGGTACAATAGGTCCAAATGATTGGACTTATATAGAAATTGAGCTTCTTAAGGAATATACATTAACTTCTGAATATCTTCAAGGTGTGTTAACAAAGTATGGAGACAAGGGAGTAGAAATTGCTTCGCGTTATTTGTATGGTCCTGCTTCTCTTACAGTAATGGATGATATTCCTTATGAAGGTTATTACGAGATTTCAGTTGAAGGACTTGAAGACCCATTCGTTATAGATAATGCTGCAGTACAAGATTATTTGACAAATGGAAAAAATGGTACTGGTGCTCTAGCTAATTATTATAACTATATACTTAAAGTCGTTGGAGAAACGGAACCTAATTATTCCAACCTTCCAAACATAACTTTCAATATCACTTCTTTTGGAAAGCAGTTAGTAGAGGGTAATACGTACGAAGTAACAAGTATAAGATCTACTGCCTTTTATAATTGCGACAGTCTAACCGAAGTCAACTTTGGAGATAGCTCACAGTTAACAAGTATAGGAGATTCTGCCTTTTATGATTGCGACAGTTTAACCACAGTCAATTTTGGAGATAACTCACAGTTAACAAGTATAGGAAGTTATGCCTTTTCTAATTGCTCCGAATTAACCACCATCACCATACCAGAAGGAGTAAAAAGCATAGGAGGATATGCCTTTCAGTATTGCCGAAAATTAACCCCAGTCAATTTTGGAGATGATTCAAAGTTAACAAGTATAGGATGGTATGCCTTTTCTTATTGCTCCGAATTAACCACCATCACCATACCAGAAGGAGTAAAAAGCATAGGAGGATATGCCTTTTATATTTGCTCCAATTTAACCACAGTGGACTTTGGAGATAGCTCACAGTTAACGAGTATAGGAAATTGTGCCTTTGCAGTGACTCCATGGTTAACAAAATTACAAGAAGATGAAAGTTGTTATGGCATAGCAACAGCAAGTGATGGAAAGACAAAATTTGTTATAGATGTACCAACATCAATAACTGATGAACAGTTAGGAAAGCTAGATTTGTCTAATGTAAAGGTTATAGCAGATTCTGCCTTTAATGGTTGCTCCAATTTAACCACCATTACCATACCAGCAAGTGTAACAAGTATAGGAGATGATGCCTTTTGGCGTTGCTCCGCACTGCAAGAAGTTTACATCAATGGACGAGATGTTGTAAATATGCTTGACGGAACGGGCGGTAATGACGCAGGCGGCTTATTGGGTCGCATCACATCCGGAGAAAAGGTATGCATTAAAGTCGGCCTTGAGATTACTACAGACTTTATGGAAACTGAATTTACTTTGCAGCAGGAGACAGAGACTGTTGGAGACATTACATATAATGTTTATGTAAGAAAACAATAAAAAGTATTAAATAAGATATTCAGGCTATGGTATTTAGTCTGAATATTTTTTTACATCTTTTTTATTGTACAAGCAAAAAACGACACATTTCAACATATAAATAATCTCAAAGGAGTTTGTATGATATTTGAAAATTTTGTGTTGTTTATGAATAAAATTCTTATGTTCTCTTCATACATAAATAATGCGCAAGGTTTTCCACAGCCACTTACAAGTGAAGAAGAGAGAGAATGTTTTGAGAAATTCAAAAAAGGAGACATGGCGGCTCGAGATAAACTTATAAATCATAACCTTAGACTTGTTGCGCACATTGTAAAAAAATATTCTGGAAGTGGGGAAGCGGATGATTTAATTTCTGTTGGTTCGATTGGGCTTATAAAAGCAATAAATTCTTTTGAATATGGAAAAGGAACACAACTTTCAACCTATGCAGCAAGATGCATTGAAAACGAGATTTTGATGCTTCTCAGGCTAAATAAAAAACATAAAAAAGTTTTCTCTTTGGAAGAAAGTCTTGGGCAAGATAAGGACGGAAATGATATTGAACTAGCGGATATAATTCCATCTGGGGAAGAAGAAGTTTTTAAAGTGGTTGAAAACAATATTTTAACTGAAAAAATAATTGATATTATAGATAAACATTTAACTGAAAGAGAAGCGAAAATAATAAAAATGAGATATGGAATAAATGGTTCTTTTGCGCTTACACAAAGAGAAGTTGCAGAAAAATTAGGTATTTCGAGATCGTATATTTCAAGAATTGAGACAAAAGCGTTGGCAGTTATTAAAGATTATATGGGAGATATTTTTTAAAATTTAATTTTATTAAAAAAAATCATTGTATTTTGTTAATAAATAATATATTATTAAATTAAAAGGGAATACAATGACCAAAGAAGTATTTATAAAATATGTTCAAGAATTAATTTTACCTTTATTCACGGGTTCTCACATTGCAGGTGAGGATGTTTCAACAAACCGTGATAGTGAAGTTGCACAAGGAAACGGTGGAACTATGCTGGTTAAGCCTCATAAAGATGATGAATATCGTTTGATTATAAAGCGTAGTCAACCTTTTAAAAATATGGACATTGAACTTATGCACGCCATAATTTCAGAACTTGATAAGATTAATGATTATGATATTCAAGATGAAACATATAAACAAAGACTTCAGGCTCTTGCAATGGAAAAGGCAATTTGCAAGTCTTTAACAGAAGTGTCAAGCAAGGTGCTTTTGGGTGTTATTCAAGAACTTGATAGATATGCAAGAAAAACATATGAAGGCAAACGAATTATTTTTGGCATGGTTATAAATGAATATAATAATTGTCCAGAGCGTGTGGAAAATTTATATTATTCTAACCTTTTTAAAAAAGACTTTTTCACTGTAATTTCAAATGGTGTACAAAGTTGTATTGAGATTGATAAAGAAGGATATCTTTTAGGTCATGTAATGATTGAAAAATTGCGATTTGTGCCAACAATTTCGCCATATGACTATATAGGAATTGCAAAATATTGCAATGAAAAACGCATTGGTGTCATATTGCTTGAGAGTGGAGATATCTTAATATTTAAGAACCATGAACTTTTGTATAGTAAAAAACGTGGTGTTTGGTGTAGTTATTGTCATGATGAAATAATTCAGTTGCTTTCTAATCGAACAACACATACTATAAAAGAAATTCGCAAAGCCATATATTTTTCTGCGCTTGATTGTTCTTTTGCTGGAAGCGGTGGTTGTTTGGCATACGTCAATAAAGATGAACTTGAAAATGCTTTAACGCACATTGATATAAATGATATAATGGATGAAAAATATTTCAATATAAAAAAACAACAACTTCTTGATGAAGCACATAAGTTATATAACATAGATAAAAAATCTCCCATTGACGAAAATATGACATATCAAGAATATATTAAAACAAACGAACTTACAAAATCCAATGCTTTGAAACAATGCTTGGCTGGACAAAAATTTCAAGATTTAAATAGAAAACTTAGGCAAGAACTTATAGCCATAGATGGTGCGACTATTATAGATTATGATGGCACTATAATTGCCATTGGTGCGATTATACAAATTGAAGCAGGTTCGTCAGGTGGTGGAAGGCTTGCTGCGGCAAAGACACTTGCAAAATATGGTGTTTCAATAAAAATTTCTGCAGATGGAATAATGCAAGCATTTATTAAAGATAGAAAAAACAACAAAGTTAAGCCAATATTTGTAGTTGGTTAATGTTGACAAAGGTTTCAAGTTGTGTCATTATATACTTGTAGTTAGCCAGATGATCGCATTGTGGTTGTTATGGCCATAATGAGGAAAGTCCGAGCCTCACAGAACAGGGTGCCAGTTAACTGCTGGTGAAGGCGACTTTAAGGAAAGTGCAACAGAAAACACACCGCCCACTTTTTGTGAGTAAGGTTGAAATGGTGGTGTAAGAGACCACCGCATGCTTGGCAACAAGTGTGGCATTGCAAACCCCACCTGAGGCAAGGTTAAAAAAGACATATATGTTGTTCGCATTGTCTTTTAAAAACACCGCTTGATTGTAATGGAGACATTACAACTAGATAGATGATCATCAAATACAGAACTCGGCTTATAGACTAACTATACAAAAAGGTATGCAACATTGTGTTACATATCTTTTTTTTGTCAATAATGTTTTTATGATTTACTGTTTATGTTGTATTTTTTTAATTTTTTTAACTATTATAAAAATAAAAAAACCAAAAGTAATATTAAAAACAAATAATAAATATAGAATAAGTAAAAAGGCTGGAATATATTATACAAAGCAACTCAATCTAAATTTTTTTGAGTATAAAAATTATCAAAATAAACTAAGACAATTAATGTTAATAGATCATATTATTTCATGTGTAAAATATGCTTCACCGACCATTTATAATAAAGAAATTGACTATATTGCACTTAAAAATTTTGGCATCGACATTAAATTGCCTGTATTGTACTTTGATTTTATTGATAATTCTTTATTAATGGCAATAACCATTGCAAAACAATATTGCAATTTTAATGCAATTACAAGTGATAAATATTTTGATAAAAAGACAAACTATCTTTTGTTTTTAGATAAAGAATTTTGCAGTTTAAATTTATTTACTTCTATCATGTCATTAAATGTGTTTTCTGTCAAAAAATTTAAAGTTGTAAACAATGGTACTAAATTGTTTGAAATAAAAGTTAATGATAAAGAACTAAATTCTGATTATGCAATTTTTGATAATAAACATTTCTATAAGTTTATTGACAGTGATGCAAAAATAACAATAAGCAAATTTAATGACCAAGGTGAGTATGTTTTTGTAACTATTAAAAATTTAATTCAAAAAACAGTTAATACAAAGATAGATATAAATTTTAATTTAAATAAGGAAAATTATTTTATTAAACATTCGGGGAATAGACTGACATTGACTAATACTCTTACCAAAAACATAAATTATTTGATATGTAGCAAAAATGTAGAATATAATATTCAATTAGATAGATTCATAAATCCTAAACTGCAAATTAGAAAAGAGATAAATGTACCAAGACATAGATGTGTTACTTTTTGTGTTTATTTTGGAGATAGTTTAATAAATAAGAATACTTTATTTAATTCACAAAAAAATTATAGTGCTAAGCTAGAAGGATTATTAAATATAAGAATTAAATCTAAAAATGTGAAATTAAATTATTTAATAAATTATTATTTAATAAAAAAGGTAACATCATGTAGCTATTTGAACTTATATGAAAAAGAATTTGATATTGTATACAATTTATTTAAAAAGAAAGCTATTACAGCTCTAGATTTTTATATGTGGCTTAAAATGGTTTATCTTGGTATTGAACAAAGTGATGACAGGATAAAAGTACATCCAATATGCAAATTTGATTTTGAAGTAGAAATTAGAATTGATGACAAAAAATTAAACATTGAAGTAAAACATAGCAAACAGTCAGGAAGCTGTATAATCGTTGATAATATAAAATATCATAATATAAACGTAATTCCATATAATCAAATACTAAATTGCAAAAAACTATTTGTGCTTTTGTAATATAACTTGTAAAATGTTGGCTCTTATGTATAAAGTGTGGTATATTATAATAACGGAGAAAATAAATTGGAAACTTTATTTGACACATTATATAATGATAAGAAACCACTAGCAGAACGTATGCGACCAAAAACTCTTGACAACTTTGTTGGACAAAAACATATACTAGGGCCAGGGAAACTACTGCGTAGATTGATTGAAGCAAAGCGTGTGCCTAGTGTCATATTTTATGGACCACCAGGAACAGGGAAAACAACACTTGCAAGAATAATTGCCGACACAAGCAATTCCTATTTCGTTAAACTGAATGCGGTTTCAAGTGGAGTTTCGGACGTAAAATCAGTTATTGAGAAAGCGAAAAATGATTTTGATTTGTATGGTCGAAAAACCTATTTATTGCTTGACGAGTGTCATAGATGGAGCAAGGCTCAAAGCGATTCACTTCTTGCAGCGCTTGAAGATGGTTATCTTTTATTTGTTGGTTGCACAACTGAAAACCCAAGTTACAGTATGACAAGAGCTATAGTTTCTAGATGTTCGGTTTTTGAATTTAAAAGATTGAGTGCTGAGGATATTAAGATTATTTTAAATAGATCAATTATGGAAGATGAAGTTTTAAAAAGATATAAAATAAAAATTGATTCTGAAGCAATGTCATATTTCGCCACAGCGTGTGGTGGTGATGTTAGAAGTGCCCTAAATGGACTTGAACTTGGTGTAATTACAACAAATGAAAATAAAGATGGAGATATAGTAATAGACAAGGAGATTGCAGCAGAGTGCTTGCAGAAAAAAGCACTGACTTTAAATGAAGATGTGTATTATCATATATTAAGTGCATTTTGCAAAAGTCTTCGTGGAAGTGATTCGACTGCAGCACTTTACTACGCAAATCGTTTAATTGAAGCAGGTGTGGAGCCGCAAGTGCTTGCACGCAGAACCATAGCGCACGCATCAGAAGATGTTGGTTTATCAGCACCAAATGCACTTATTCAAGCGTGTGCAGCATTATATGCGCTTGACAATTTAGGTATGCCAGAAGGCAATTTGGCACTAACACAGGCAATTATTTATGTGTGTGAGTCGCCAAAAGATAATAGGGTGGTGGTCGCAATGAATAAGGCGCAAGATGATGCAAAAAATCATCCAGATGACAATATACCCGAATACTTAAAGAATCACACAGAAGCAAGTAAGTATTACAAATATCCACATGATTATGGTGGTTATGTAGAGCAACAATACTTGCCTAATTCTCTTAAAGATAGAAAATATTTTATAAGGCGTGAAAAAAAGAGGGATTGCAAAAATATAACCACATGATAGGTGGTTATATTTTTGGTTCAAAATTTTCAAAAATGACATTATCAGAATATTGCACAACTTTCAAATAATCTTCCTGGCTTCTAATTGTCCATGCAATTAGTGGTAATGTTTTATATTTTCGAACAAAACGATTAGGCAAGTGAGATGCTTCATATGCTATAAAGTCAGGTTTTGCAATCTTATTTAGTAGCATTCTTTTTAATGCAAATTTTTTAACAAATCCAAGTTTTTCTCCTTTAAAGTATCCAGCAAGCTGCCCACGCAAAATGTCAGGCGCATTCTTTTTAAACCATTCAAGCACATACGGATTAAAAGATTCTATCGCATATTCTCCATTATAAGAGCGTAGAGTTTCAAGTAATTTATTTTCAAGTGAACCAACTTTGCTTGTGTTTTTGACTTCAATCAAAATTGGGACTTCGCCATTTATCAAGGATAGAACTTCATCAAATGATGGAATGATGTACTCGCTACCATTAAGGTGATAATTTTTAAGATCTGATTTAATAAGGTTCTTTATATAACCATCTTTTCCGGTCATCCTTGATAAACTATCATCATGGAAAACAACAAGTGTTCCATCCGCTATTATATGAACATCGAGTTCGATTGGATAACCATTGTTTACAGCATTTTGAAAAGCACCAAGCGAGTTTTCAGGAAACTCATCATTGTGTAAGCCACGATGTGCAATGCATCTTTCTACTAGCCAAGATTTGAAAATATCCATTTTTAATTCCTTTTTTTTAATATATCACAAATATAAAATTTGTGTCTACAAAATTTGCTAAAATGTATTTTTTGGTTTGATTTTTTTTTGTTATTATATATACTATTTTTGCAAAGGGAAATTGACTTTATGACTGAAAAATTAAAAAATATTAGAAATTTTTGTATTATCGCACATATAGACCACGGGAAAAGCACTCTGGCAGATAGGCTTATAGAAAAAACAGGCACTGTTTCCACACGGGATATGAGTGATCAAATTTTGGATAGCATGGAACTTGAGCGTGAAAGGGGTATAACTATAAAACTCACTCCAACGAGAATGTTTTACAACTATAATGGTGAAGAATATATTTTGAATTTGATTGATACACCCGGCCATGTTGACTTTACATATGAGGTATCGCGATCACTTGCTGCATGTGAGGGGGCAATTTTAATTGTAGATGCTTCTCAAGGGGTTGAGGCTCAAACCATTGCAAATACATATCTTGCAGTAGATAATAACTTAGAGATTTTACCTGTTATAAATAAAATTGATTTGCCAAGCGCAGATGTTGTGAAATGTAGAAAAGAAATTGAAGATGTTCTTGGAATCTATGCCGAAGATTGCCCAGCAATCTCAGCAAAAGATGGCATAAATATTGATGATGTATTAAATCAAATTATCGAAAGAATACCGGCACCAAAAGGTGAAGAAAACGCACCCCTTAAAGCCCTTATATTTGATAGTTTATATGATAATTTTAAAGGTGCAATTTGTTTTGTGAGAGTATTTGATGGTTTTGTTAAGGCTGGGGACAAAATAAAGATGATGAAAGTTGGCAAAACATATGAGGTTACAGAAGTTGGAGTGTTTACACCGAAAATGAAACCAACAGATACATTGTACTGTGGAGATGTAGGGTATATATGTGCTAGTATTAAAAATCTTTCTGATACTAAGGTTGGGGATACAATAACTAATGCAGATAATCCGACGGCTGAACCATTGCCTGGATATAAAGATGTTCAGCCGGTGGTATTTAGTGGCATTTTTCCTGTAGACGGGGCAAAATATCAGGAATTAAAAGATGCTCTTGAAAAATTAAAACTTAACGATGCGAGTTTAAAATTTTCGCCAGAAACTTCAATCGCACTTGGTTTTGGTTTTAGGTGTGGTTTTTTGGGTCTTTTACACATGGAGATAATAACCGAGAGACTGGAAAGAGAGTTTAACCTTGATATAATCACTACGGCACCAAGTGTTTCTTATAATGTATACAAAACAAATGGAGAGGTAATAGAAGTTAGCAATCCTTCAATGCTTCCACCTCCAGCAGAAATTGAAAGAATTGAAGAACCAATGATAAAACTTGATGTATACACTCCACCAAACTATGTTGGTGCTGTTATGGAACTTTGTCAAGATAAACGTGGCGAGTTTATTGATATGCAATATATTGAAAAAACTCGAGTAGTTTTGAAATATCATATGCCACTTGCTGAAATGATTTATGACTTTTTTGATAGTCTTAAAAGTCGAACTAAAGGATACGCAAGCCTTGATTATGATGTTTATGGTTTCGCACCAAGCGAACTTGTGAGACTTGATATTTTGTTAAATGGTGAACCATGTGATGCACTTAGTATGATTATTCATAAGGATAAAGCATATGGTCGTGGGAGACAAATTGCAGAAAAGTTAAAGAAAATAATTCCAAGACAACTTTTTGAAATACCAATTCAAGCTTGTATTGGTGGCAAAGTTATTGCACGAGAAACAGTTAGCGCAATGAGAAAAGATGTTTTGGCGAAATGTTATGGTGGAGATATTTCAAGAAAACGAAAACTTCTTGAAAAACAAAAAGCAGGTAAAAAACGAATGCGTCAATTTGGTTCTGTTGAACTTCCTGCAGAAACATTTATTAGTATATTAAAAACAGACGATAATGATTGATGTAATGATTTATATTCATATTCCTTTCTGCGACAGTAAATGTTTGTACTGTAATTTTGTTTCGGGAATTTATGATGAGTATTTAAAAAAACAATATTTTAAAAAAATCAATGAAGAAATCAAATTTAATGCAAACATAGATTATCATATCACGTCTATATATATTGGCGGAGGTACGCCATCTTCTGTTGATTCAAAATATATTTTAGAAATTTTAAAAAACATATTTGAGTTATATTATGTTGATAAAAATGCCGAGATAACTATAGAAACCAACCCAGCATCACTAACAAGTGATAAATTACTTGATTATAAAAGAGGAAAAATAAACAGACTTAGCATTGGAGTACAATCGTTAAATAACAAGTGTTTAAAAGTTATTGGTAGGAAACATACAAAAAAAATGGCCTTAAAAGCAATTACGTTAGCACAAAAATATGGATTTCACAATATTAATACTGACGTGCTCATAGGTATTCCAAAGCAAAATTTTTTTGTTTTAAAATCTACAATAAAACGATTGGTCAAAGCGAAAGTAACTCATATATCTGCATATATGTTAATAAATGAGCCGAATACACCATTAACAAATATGATTGAAAGCCAGAAAGTTAAAGTTGTAGATGAGGATAAATGCGTAAAGTATTATAACAAAATTGTAATGTTCTTAAAAAAACGAGATTTTAAAAGATATGAAGTTTCAAATTTTGCAAAAAATAATTATGAGTGTAAGCATAACATAGGCTATTGGCAGTGTGAAAATTATCTTGGTTTTGGAGTGTCGAGTCATTCGTATTTATTAGGAGAGCGTTATTACAACACATCAAACATAAAAGAATATTTGCAAAGTGATTTTGTTTATAATAAAAATAAACTTTCAGTAAATGAAAAAATTGAAGAATTTATTATGTTGGGTTTACGAACAAAATATGGTATAAACATAGAAAAACTTAAAAAGTTAGGTTACGATGTTTTATCAAGGAAAAAGCAAGAGATAGTTATGCTTGTTAAAAATGGTTTTATAAAAATTTCTAATGGTTGCCTTGTTGTTTGTGAAGATAAATTTGGTGTGCTCAATCAAATAATTTTAAAATTGTTGCCATAAATTATAAAAATATGTTGCAAAAGTAAAATTATTATGTTATTATATGTAAAGTAATTTTACTTGACAGGTGGTAGATGAGTATTGAACAAAATGTTAAACTCGGAATGCTTTTAGATATATATGGTGAATTTTTAAGTCAAAAGCAGTATGATATAATTTCAAACACCGTAAACAATGATATGTCATTAAGTGAAATTGCAAATACTTTAAATATTTCAAGGAGTGCAGTTTTAGATGCTCTAAATGCAGCAAAGCGTAAACTAAATGAATTTGAAAGTAAATTAAAAGTTTACAAAATTAAAAAAGCACTAGAAAGAGCAGTGAACCTAGATGGGGATTTGTGTAAACAGCAAATTAAAAAGATTTTGGAGGAGTTTTAATGGCTTTATTTACAAGTTTAAGTGAAAAGATGTCGCATATTTTTTCTAAGCTAACAAAAAAAGGTAAATTGACTGAACTTGAAATAAAAGAAGCAATGCGTGAAGTTAAGCTTGCATTACTTGAAGCTGATGTAAACTACTTGGTTGTAAAAGACTTTATAAAAAAGGTTTCTAAAAAAGCCGTCGGTGAGTCAGTTTTAAAAAGTTTGACGCCAGGGCAACAAGTCATCAAAATTGTTAATGAAGAATTGACAGCATTGATGAGTAGCCCAAATCAAAAACTTATGGTTGCGCCAATGCCACCAACAGTGATTATGATGTGCGGTCTTCAAGGTGCTGGAAAAACAACAATGTGTGCCAAACTTGGCGCTTATTTAAAAAAATCTAACAAGCGTCCACTACTTGTTGCTTGTGATATTTACAGACCTGCTGCGATAAACCAACTAAAGGTTGTTGGTGCACAAGCGAAAGTTGATGTTTTTGAAAAAGGAACACAAAATCCTGTTAAAACTGCGAAACAAGCAGTTGAGTTTGCAAAAACACAAAACTATGACACTGTTATAATAGACACAGCGGGAAGACTTCATATAAATGAAGAACTGATGCAAGAATTAAAAAACATTAAAAATGAAGTAAAACCAACTGAGATATTGCTTACCGTAGATAGTATGACAGGTCAGGATGCTGTAACCGTCGCAGAAAGTTTCAATAATGATCTAGATATAACTGGAGTAATTTTGACAAAACTTGATGGAGATACTCGTGGGGGAGCAGCACTTTCAATTAAAGCAATCACTAATAAACCAATAAAATTTTGTGGTGTTGGCGAAAAAATAGGAGATATTGAACCATTTTATGCCGATAGAATTTCATCAAGAATTCTTGGAATGGGTGATGTACTTAGTTTGATAGAAAAGGCACAAGAAGCGGTTACTGAGGAAGAACTCAAAAAATTTGAAAAGTCATTTAGAGAAAACTCATTTACATTTGAAGATTATCTTGAACAACTTGAAAGGCTAAAAAAAATGGGGAATATTAATGACTTGATTGCTATGATTCCAGGATTAAGTGGAAAGCTTAAGGGTGCTCAAGTTGACGAAAATGTATTAAAAAAGAATAGAGCAATAATTCAAAGTATGACTAAAAAGGAAAGGCTGAACCCAGATTTGATTAAGGGCAGTCAGCGCAAGCGTATTGCTCTCGGAAGTGGAACAACAATTACTGAAGTTAATCAGCTCATAAAACAGTTTGAACAATCAAAAGAAATGATGAAACAGATGAAAAACAAAAAGGGCATAGCAAGGTTATTTAATTAGTTATATTAGCAAAAGTTAATATATAAAAAAACATAAAAGGAGAAATTAAAAATGGCATTAAAAATCAGATTGACAAGGCTTGGAGATAAAAAATCACCATTTTACAGAGTTGTAGTTGCTGATTCAAGATCACCAAGAGATGGAAAGTTTGTTGAAGTTATAGGCACATACAACCCTTTAACAGAACCAGCAGAAATCAAGATTAATACTGAAAAAGCATCAAAATGGCTCAAAAATGGTGCACAACCAACTGAAACAGCCAAAGAATTGCTAGTAAAAAGTGGCGTTATTGAAAGAAAATAACACTTAAAGGAGAATTATGGAGCAATTAGTTGAGTACATTGTAAAAAGTTTGGTTGATGATAAAGATGCCGTCAAAATTACTACTGAAAGAGATGGCAGTGAAATAAATATTATTGTGAATGTCGCTGAAAACGATATTGGAAAAGTTATAGGCAAGAATGGAAGAATTGCTCAATCAATTAGATCAATCGTCAAATCAATATCAGCCAAAGAGAAAATTAGGTACAATGTTAAAATAAATAAATAGGCATATTTTTGCCTGTTTTTTATATGGAGAGAATATGAGATTAGTTGGAACTATTGTTAAGCCACAAGGGGTGAAGGGTGAACTAAAGATTTACCCAGCGGATACAAATCTTGAAATATATAAAAATATTAAACATTTGTATGTTGACAATGTAAAAGTTAATGTTAAGAAAATTGTAGGTCGGCAACGGTTTTTATATGTCTTCTTGGAGGGTGTAAATGATAGAAATATGGCCGATAATTATAGACAGAAAAAAGTATATGCAGATGATGACGAACTTTCACTAAAAGAAGATATGTATTATGTTGAAGATCTTTTAGATATGGATGTTGTAAGTCAAGAAGGTGAGTTTTTAGGAACTATAATTGATATACAAAGTTATGGGGCAACTGATGTGTTTACCATTTTAGATATGGATAATCGTGAAATAATGTTGCCTCATCTAAAATCTATTTTCTTAGGGGTAATAAATAATAAAATGCAAGTTAATAAAAAATTATTTGAAGAGATGAAATTATGCACAGAATAACGATACTTACACTATTTCCTGAGATGTTTGATACAATTAAGTACAGCATAATTAAACGTGGGTTGGATAATAATTTATTTGAATTGAACATTGTTGATATAAGAAAATATTCAAAAGATCAGCATAAAAAATGCGATGATTATCCGTACGGTGGTGGCGCTGGTATGGTAATGATGGTTCAGCCAATCGTTGATGCATTCAGAAGTTTAAAACTAGATGGTGCAAAAGTAATATACACAAGTCCAAGGGGTAAAGTATTTAATCAAGTTATGGCACAAAACCTTGCTAAATATGAAGACATAGTCATTTTGTGTGGACATTATGAGGGGGTAGACCAACGAGCTATCGATATTTTGGATGCTGAGGAAATTTCAGTCGGCGATTATGTTCTGACAGGGGGGGAACTACCTGCTATGATAATGGTTGATTCTATTGTCAGAAATATTGCAGGTGTTATTAATGCGGAATCATTAAAAGATGAAAGTTTTTCAAATGGCTTACTTGAATATCCACAATATACGCGTCCAGAAGTCTTTGAAGGAATGGCAGTGCCAAGCATTTTACTTTCAGGACATCATCAGAATATTGATAGGTGGCGCAAAGAAATGTCTGTTGAGATTACAAAAAAGAATAGACCAGATCTATTAAAGGATTAATATGGCAAAAGTAAATTGGTTTCCGGGGCATATGGCAAAAACTTTAATGCAAATGTCCAAGGAAATAAAAAATATAGATATGATTATTTACGTCTTGGATGCCAGGGCGCCTTTATCGTGTCTTAATCCTAAATTTAATGAGTTGTGCGAAAACAAACCCATTTTATTTGTTTTAAACAAAGTGGATTTGGCCGATGATTATATCTCAAATTATATAAAAATGGTGCTGAAGCAAAAAGATAATTGTGATTGTATATCTTTAAATAGCATTCAAAGTGGAACAAGTAAAATAATTGAGCCAATAATGAAAAATCTTTGCAAAAATAAATTACAAAAATACGCAAAGAAGCAACTAACAATACCGCTTAGAGCTATGGTTATTGGTGTTCCAAATTGTGGGAAAAGCACACTTATAAACAATATGTGTGGAATAAAGAAAACAAAGACTGGAGATAAGGCGGGGGTAACTAGAGGCAAACAGTGGGTAGCACTTAAAAATGGCTTTGAAATTTTGGATACACCAGGAACACTTTGGCCAAATCTTGAAAACCAAGAAATTGCAAAAAAGCTTTGCATAATTGGAAGTATAAAAGACGAAATTGTTGACATTAATGAACTTAGCCTATATTTAGTAACTTTACTACAAAAGTATTATCCAAAATTCCTACAAGAAAGGTATGATATAAAGTTAAATGATAATGCACTTTTAACTATTAATGAAATCGCCCAAAAAAAACATTTTTTAATTAAAGGTGGGGATATTGACTATGATAGAACGTGTGCTATGATTATAGATGATTTTAGAAAGGGAAGGTTTGGAAAAATTACTTTGGATCAGGTGGAAAATGTTTAATTATGAAAACGAACTACTAATAGAAGGCAATAAACTGATAGCAGGAATGGACGAAGCCGGCAGAGGCCCTCTTGCTGGTCCTGTTGTGTGTGCAATAGTTATTATGCCACTAGAAAAGGATAAAATAATTGAAGGTGTAAATGATAGTAAAAAACTTACACCAAAAATGAGAGAAATGCTTTATGATAAAATACTAAGCACAGCATTGGCTTATGACATTGAAATTATTTCAAATAAGGTTATCGATGATATTAATATTCTTAATGCAACAAAAAACGGTATGCTAAATTGTATAAATAATATAAGCATAACACCAGATATTGTGTTAATTGACGCTGTGAAGTTGAATAGCAAAATTAAAACATTATCAATCATAAAAGGTGATGAAAAAAGTTATAGCATTGCGTGTGCATCAATATTAGCTAAAGTTTATAGAGATCGACTGATGCTTGAAATGGATAATAAATTTCCACAATATATGTTTGCAAAACATAAAGGGTATGGCACACAAAAGCACATTGAACTTTTACGAAAATTTGGTAAGTGTGAAATCCATAGAGATACGTTTATAAAGCATTTTATAGGTGGAGATGACAGATGAATACGAAAATTCCAGGGAGATATGGCGAAGCGCTTGCATTTAATTACCTTATAGAAAACAACTATAAAATTTTAAATACAAACTTTTCTTGCAAATTGGGTGAAATTGATATAATTGCTCAAAAAGACGGATACATAATTTTTATTGAGGTTAAAGCACGATCCTCAAAATTATTTGGTTTACCACGCGAGGCCGTAACATACAATAAACAGCAACACATAAAAAGAGCTGCCTTGTATTATTTGCAAAAAACTAAGAATATGGACAAATTTTGCCGTTTTGATGTTGTAGAAATCTTGGGGGATAAAATCAACCATATAGAGAATGCGTTTATTTGAATTTGTGTAACTGTTTACTATAGTATTTTTTTAAAATTTTATATAAATTTATTGTTAAAACACTTGATTAAAATTTTTTTATGTGTTATCTTTTTAAAGACTTCGAATGGTCCGCTGGCAATTTTTTTGTTTATGAACATTTAGTAAATATAATATAGGAGGAAAAGTCGGTGAATATTATAGACATTATCGAGAAAGAAAACTTGAAAGATGATGCACCAAAGTTTAATATTGGCGACACTGTAAAGGTATGGGTCAAGATTAAAGAAGGTGATAAACAAAGACTTCAAGCATTTGAAGGTGTTGTAATCGCAAGAAAAAATGGTAGTGTGAGAGAAACTTTCACTGTAAGAAGAATTTCTTATGGCGTTGGCGTTGAAAGAACCTTTCCTTTACATTCTCCACTCATTGACCATGTTGACATTGTCCGTAAAGGCAAGCCAAGACGTGCAAAATTGTACTATGTACGAGATCTTACTGGCAAAGCAGCAAAAATCAAATCTGCAGATAATAACTAATATAAAGCACAAACTTTTCATGGTTTGTGTTTTTTTATGCATAAGTATGTTTTAATTTTAAAATTTTAACATTTTATTTTGTTATATTTGCTTGCTAGTGTTATACTTAACCAGTAGGTAAATATGTTAGCAAAAGTATTAAGTTTTGGTTTGAATGGCATTGAGGGATATAAGGTTACTGTTGAGGTGGATATTTCTGCGGGGCTTCCAAAGTTTGATATCGTAGGTCTTGGAGACACTGCAATTAAAGAAGCAAAGGAGCGTGTTAGATCGGCAATACGCAATTCTGGATTAAAATATCCAGTCAGTGCAATCACTTGTAATCTTGCACCGGCAGATATGAAAAAAGAGGGTACATTTTACGATCTTTCAATAGCCGTGGCAATTTTATCTGCATGTGGAATAATTGATTATAAAAAAATAGGCGAAACAATTTTTTTAGGCGAGTTATCACTAAACGGCGAAATTAGAAAGGTAACAGGTCTATTGCCATTACTTATCGCTGCCAAAGAAAAAGGCTATAAACATTTTATTATTCCTAAAGAAAATTATTTCGAAGCAAGTTTTATTTCTGAGATAGATGTAAAGGTTGCCCAAAGTCTTGAACAACTTGTAAATTCATATAAAGAACCGGATGTTTTCCTTGAAAAAGTTGCACCCTCAAACTATGAAGCACTAAAACAAAGCAAACCAACATCGTACCTTGATATGAAAAATGTAAAAGGACAATTCAGTGCCAAGCGTGCACTTGAAATTGCTGCTGCTGGCGGGCATAACATTTTAATGATAGGTCCTCCGGGCAGTGGAAAAACAATGCTTGCTAAGTGCTTCCCGGGTATTTTGCCAGATATGACTTTTGAGGAAGCATTAGAGGTTACAAAAATACATAGTGTTGCTGGGGAATTAAACTTAAATGATGGAATAATATTGTCTAGACCATTTAGGTCGCCACATCATACTGCAACCGCAATTAGTTTGGTTGGAGGAGGCACTCAAGTCAAACCGGGCGAAATAAGTCTAGCACATAATGGTGTATTGTTTTTGGATGAGTTACCAGAATATTCTAGGCACTTTATTGAAACACTTCGTCAACCTCTTGAAGATGGACAGATAACAATCGCTCGAGCTAAGCAAACCGTTACTTATCCGGCATCTTTTATCTTAATTGCTAGTATGAATCCTTGCCCTTGTGGCAATTTTGGTTCAAAAAAAGAAGAGTGTCGTTGTACACCAGCACAAATTCATAGATATCTATCTAAACTGTCTGGTCCGATTATGGATAGAATAGACTTACACATTGAAGTTGATAATGTTACATATGATGATTTGCATACTAATGACGAATGTGAAAGTTCTCAGTATATAAAAAAGCGTATTGATAAGGCAAGACAAGTTCAACTAGATCGTTTTAAAGGCACTAAAGTCTATTCAAATGCAAAAATGGATGTTACACAAACCAAAAAATTTTGCAAATTAAGTTCGGAATGTGAAGATATATTAAGATTGGCTTTTGACAATCTCAATTTAACAGCAAGAGCACATGATAGAATATTAAAGGTTGCAAGAACAATAGCAGATCTTGCGGGTGAAAAGGATATTTTGCCTGCGCATATTGCTGAAGCTATACAATATAGATCTCTTGATAGGAAGTATTGGGAATGATAAGTCAAAACGATAAGACATACATATTTTTCTCCGCAATAGATCTCACAATCAAAAGATGTAGTGAGATTGTTTCTCATTACTCATGTGCAGGTGATGTACTTTTGGCACTTTTAAATGGAGACAATTTTTTAATAAATTTTTTCGGAGCAGATTATGAAAAATTGAAGATAAAACTCATGAATTTTTCTTTTGATACGCTAGAAAGATATTTTTCTAAAAAAAATGTAAGTTATATTACAGTTGAAAGTCCACTTTATCCACCACAACTGAAACAATTAGATGAACCACCATATATTTTATACTACATTGGTGATATCTCACTTTTATCAACAAACAATATTGCCATTGTTGGTTCTCGCACGCCAACATATTATGGCAGGGAAATTACAGAACTTTTTGCAAGGGCACTTGTAAAAAATGGTTTTACCATTGTGAGTGGGCTTTCCACAGGTGTTGACAAAATAGCACATGAAACAGCACTTAAAGAGCGTGGCAAAACTATTGCAGTGTTAGGAAATGGATTTCAAAAGATGTATCCAAAATGTAATATAAATTTGGCAAGAGAAATAGCACAAAAAGGTTTGCTTGTAACAGAATATTATCCAACATTTCAGGCAAGAAATTATACATTTCCTATGAGAAATAGAATAATAGCAGGTTTAAGTAAGGCGGTGTTGTTAACCGAAGCCGCAAAAAGGAGTGGGTCTTTACATACCAAAAACTTTGCTCTTGAACTTGGAATAGACGTGTTCAGTGTGCCAGGAAATATTACAAGTGCAAAAAGTGATGGCACAAATAATATAATAAAGTATGGACATGCACAAATGGTTACCTCTCCATCTGATATTTTAGAACAATATGGCATAAAACCAACTAAAGAGAAAAAACAAAAGGTAGAATTAAACTTTGATGAAAATAAGATATATAATTATTTAAAAGATGGAGAAAAAGGTTTTGATGAAATTCAAGCATACACAAATATTTCAGTTCAAAATTTAAACACTTATTTGACAACTATGCAAATTCGTGGAATAATAAAAAAATTACCAGGCAACTATTACACAGTTTAGTATGGAGGATTAATGAAATTAGTAGTTATAGAATCGCCAGGAAAACGAGAAACATTGCAAAAATATTTAGGTAAAGAATATTTAGTCATGTCGTCAAAAGGACATGTGAGAGATTTACCATCCAAAAGTTTTGCAGTAGATATAAATCATAATTTTGAGCCCAAGTATGAAATTATGCCAGACAAAAGGGCAATAATTGAAGATATAAAAAACAAAGCAAAAAATGCAGAATATGTTTTGCTGGCAACCGATCCCGATCGAGAAGGGGAAGCTATTGCTTGGCACTTGGCATATTGCCTTGGAATAGACCCACAAACAAAGTGTCGTATTGTTTTTAATGAAATAAGTAAATCGGCTGTGGATAAGGCCCTTTTAAATCCACGAAAAATTGACTTAAATTTGGTCGATGCACAACAAGCACGAAGAATACTTGATAGAATTATGGGTTATAAACTATCTCCAATCCTTTGTAAAAAAATCCAACCAAAACTCAGTGCTGGTAGAGTGCAATCGGTTTGTTTAAGACTAGTTGTTGATAGAGAAAAAGAAATTGAAGACTTCAAACCAGAAGAGTATTGGAATTTAACTGCACATTTGAAAAAACATAATCAGACTTTAGTTTTTAAAGCAGGTTTATTAGAATATAAAGGCAAAAAAGAAAAACTTTCAAATAAGCAACAAGTTGACGAAATCCTTGAAGGCCTAAAAAATGCGACTTACACGGTAGAATCAATAAAAAAATCAAAAACAAAATCAAAAGCGCCGGCACCATTCACAACGTCAACAATGCAACAAGAAGCGTTAAATAAACTAAATATGACTTTGAAGCGTACAACCAGCGCTGCTCAACAACTATATGAAGGTATAGATATACCAAAAGAAGGTAAAGTTGCGTTTATAACATATATAAGAACAGATAGTGTTAGAATAAGCGAAGATGCTGTAAAAATGGCTCGAGAGTATATTCAAAATACCTACGGACCTAAATACTTACCTAGTAAGCCAAATGTTTTTGCAGTAAAGGCAAATGCTCAAGATGCACACGAAGCCATTAGGCCAATTTCACTTCAAAGAACGCCTGAGAGCATAAAAGATGTTGCTCCAAGCGATGTTTATAGACTATATAAACTCATTTATGATCGTTTTGTTGCTTGTCAAATGTCAGAAGCCATTTATGATAATGTAACTGCGAACATAGTTGCTAATGCATGCATATTTAAGGCAGTTGGTAAAACTCTTGATTTTGCGGGCTATACAGCAGTTTATAAAGGTGAAGCAAAGGAAAAAGATAGTGGGTTAGAAGAAGGTAAACTCCCAAAGCTTGAAGAGGGTGAAACGCTTGAGCTTGACAAACTTGTTCCAGAACAAAAATTTACAAAACCACCAACACGATACACCGAAGCAACATTGGTTAAGGCGATGGAAGAAAAAGGGATTGGCAGACCTTCAACTTATGCTCCCACTGTAACAGTTATCGCGTCTCGTGAATATACCAAAAAAGATGGCAAATATATTATACCAACAGAAATTGGGCGTGCAGTTACTGGTTTTTTGGAGAAATACTTTAATAAGATGATAAATGTCAAGTTTACAGCTTATATGGAAACAAAACTTGATGAAATTGCAGAAAATAAGTGTACTTGGCAGACTGTTATAGAGAAATTTTGGCAAAGTTTTAAAGAACTTTTAGATAACGCAAACTTCAATGCCTATGTTTCGCCCAAAAAAGAGCCAATAAAAACTGATATTATTTGCGATAAATGTGGAAGTCCAATGGTGATAAGAGAAAGTAAATTCGGCAAATTTTTGGGTTGTTCAAATTATCCAAAATGTAAAAATGTAATGCGCTACGAAGATGAAAATACTCAAAAAGGCGTATGTCCAGAGTGCGGTAAAGAAGTTGTTCAACGAAAATCAAAAAAAGGTAAGATATTTTACGCTTGTACAGGATATCCAGATTGTAAATTTATGAGTTGGGATATACCAACAGGAGAAAAATGTCCTATATGTAATTCTCCACTTATTGTAAAGGGTAAAAAAGTGGTATGTTCTTCGAAGAGTTGTAAATATGTTAAAGAATAGATGCGTGAAAATTATAGGTGCAGGGCTCGCTGGAAGTGAAGCGGCATATTTTTTGGCACAACATGGTATGAAAGTCAAGTTGTATGAGATGAAAACTATAAAAAAGACGCCAGCTCAAATTAGCAACAACTTTGCTGAACTAGTTTGTTCCAATAGTTTAAAAAATGAACAGCCACTTTCTGCTAGTGGACTTTTAAAAAAAGAATTAAAAGCACTAGATTGTTTTTTGCTTAAGTGTGCTGAAGCTTCACGAGTTCCATCTGGAAATTCGCTTAGTGTGGATAGAGAAAAGTTTTCCAAACTTGTTACGGAAACTTTAAAATCGCATCCAAATATTGAAATTATAAACGAAGTTGTGCAAGATTTTGATACGTCCATTCCAACAATAATTGCCACAGGCCCACTTTGTGATGATGCTTTATTTAAATATATTTCATCACTTGTTGGAGATGAAAATTGCTACTTTTATGATGCCATTGCACCAATAGTAAGTGTTGATAGCATAGATCATTCTCGTGCTTTTTGGGCAAATAGGTATGACCAAGGTGATTCAAAAGATTATCTAAATTGTTATATGTATAAAGATGAATATGAAATTTTTGTTGATGCACTTATAAATGCCGAAAGGGCAAAGCTCCACAAGTTTGAAAAAATCAAAGTTTTTGAAGGTTGTATGCCAATAGAAATTTTGGCTAGCCGAGACAAAAATGCACTAAGATATGGGCCATTAAAACCTGTTGGCCTTTCGAAAAAAGTTGAAGGCGAAAAACCATATGCTATTGTTCAACTTAGGAAAGAAAACACTCTAGGAAGCTGTCTAAATATGGTAGGGTTTCAAACAAATTTGACTTATGGTGAACAAAAACGAGTGTTCAGACTCATTCCTGCATTAAAAAATGCCGAATTTGTACGATATGGCAGTATGCATAGGAATAGTTATGTTTGTGCTCCAAAATGTTTAAATGTGTATTCTCAAATGATAAAATATCCAAATATATTTGTTGCAGGTCAAATATCCGGGGTTGAGGGATATGTGGAAAGTATTGCAAGCGGTTTGTATTCAGCAATAAATTTGTTACAATATACTCAAGGTAAACCACTACTCAGTTTACCAAAAACTACAATTATTGGCGCACTCATGCAATATATTTCAGGCACCGAAGCAAATAATTTTCAACCAATGAATGCAAACTATGGTATTGTTGAATGTCAAAATATACCAGACAAAAATCAAAAGAAACAATTAATTTTAGAAACTTCGTTAAAAGAAATTAAAAAGTTTAAGGAGAAAATTTATGGATAACGAATTTAGAGCGACAACAATTTGTGCCGTTAAACGAAATGGGAAAACCGCAATTTGCGGTGATGGACAGGTTACAATGTCCCAAAGCGTAATTTTTAAAAGTAACGCAAAAAAAGTTAGACGCATCTATGATGGGAAAGTAATAGTTGGTTTTGCAGGATCTGTTGTGGATGCAATTAGTCTTTGTGATAAGTTTGAAGAGATGTTAAATAAATACTCTGGAAATTTATTAAAAAGTGCTGTTGAACTTGCAGGGTTATGGAGAGATGACAAAGTTGCGAGGCAGTTGAATGCTATGATGATTGTGGCAGACAAGGACACGATGCTGCTTGTTTCTGGAGCAGGTGAAGTAATGGAGCCGCAGGATGGAGTATGTGCCATTGGTAGCGGTGGAAATTATGCATTTGCTGCTGCAAAAGCACTTTTGCAGAACACAAAACTTACCGCAAAAGCCATTGCAACCAAATCTCTGCTTATTGCAAGCGAAATTTGTGTATTTACAAATTCAAATATAATTGTTGAGGAAGTTTAGGAGGAGAAAAATGAGTATGACACCAAGAGAAATTGTTACTGAACTGGATAAATACATCATTGGTCAAGATGAAGCGAAAAAAGCAGTTGCCATAGCACTTAGAAATAGGTATAGAAGAAGCCGTTTACCAAAAGAACTTAGAGATGAAATCACACCAAAAAATATAATAATGAAAGGTCCAACAGGTGTTGGAAAGACTGAAATTGCTCGTAGACTTGCCAAACTTGTAGGTGCACCTTTTATAAAGATTGAAGCAACAAAATACACCGAAGTTGGATATGTTGGTAGAGATGTTGAAAGCATGGTTCGAGATCTTGTTTCAGTTTCTGTTCGTCTTGTAAAAGATGAAAAATTGCATGAAGTTGAAAAGCGGGCACAAAAAGCCGTTGATGATAAACTTTTAAAGGTTATAAGTGATGAACTTGCAAAACAAGGTACAACAATTCCACTCGCCGAAGTAGAGGAAAATTACAAAAACGGCAAATATGACGATATGAATGTTGAAGTCAACATCGTTGAAAAAGCGCAACAATTTGATTTTATGCCAGAACTTGAAGGGATGAATGTATCCGCTATGATAGGTGGAATTTTTCCACCAAGAAGAAAAATGCGTAAAATGTCCGTACTTCGTGCCAAAGAATGCTTAATGGAAGATGAGTCGGATAAACTAATTGACAATGAAAGTGTCTATCAAGAGGCCATTCGTAGGGCAGAAGAAGAAGGAATAATTTTTATAGATGAGATGGACAAAATAATTGGTAAAGGCAGTCAAACAGGTCCTGATGTTTCAAGAGAAGGCGTGCAAAGAGATATTTTACCAATAGTTGAAGGATCAACAGTCAGCACAAAATATGGCAATGTAAAAACTGATTTTATCTTATTTATTGCTGCAGGTGCATTTCATGTTTCAAAGATAGAAGATATGATTCCTGAACTTCAAGGTAGGTTTCCAATAAGAGTGGAATTAAACAGTTTAACAAAAGATGATTTTGTAAAAATTTTGTCAACACCAAAAAATGCGATAACGCTTCAGTATGCAAGTTTGTTAAAAGTGGATAACATCGACCTTGAATTTACTGATGATGCTCTTGACGAAATTGCCATTGTTGCAGAATCTCAAAATGAAAATATGGAAAATTTGGGGGCAAGAAGGCTTCACACAATAATGGAGAAACTCTTAGAAGATGTTTCATTTAATGCAAGTGGCGAATATCCACTAAGCAAAGTTATAATTGATAGGGTATATGTACAAAATATCTTTGGGAAACATAATAAAAATAGTGATTTAAAAAAATATATATTATAAGGAGTTAAAAAATGGAAATTTTAAACAAATCAAATTTTAATGAAAAAGTTTTAAACCAAAATCAGGTAGTTCTTGTTGACTTTTTTGCAACATGGTGTGGACCATGTAAAATGCTTGCGCCTGTGCTTGAAGATGTAAGCACGGAAACGGAAGCAAAAATCTATAAGGTCGATATTGATGAGTCATCCGACCTTGCTCGTGAATATGGAATCATGGTTGTTCCAACAATGATAATCTTCAAAGATGGGCAACAAGTTGAAAAATTCAGTGGTTTTATGCAAAAGAGCGCTATTCTTGAAAAAATCAATTCTTATCTAAAATAGTTGCCAAATTGGTATTGATTTTTATGCTTAGTGATGGTATACTTTAAAACGATAAAAGGATTTTTTATGGATAGAAAAGTTTATTTAGACAATGCCTCTACTACATACATTTCTAGTGAAGTATTAAATGAAATGATGCCTTGCTTCAGCACAATTTATGGCAATGCAAATAGTTTGCACTCTTTTGGTCGTGATGCTCAGGCAATGGTGGATAGGGCGCGGGATAAAATTGCAAAAGCAATAAATGCAAACTCCACTGAAATATATTTTACATCGGGTGGAACTGAAGCTAATAACTGGGCAATAAAAGGTCTTGCCCATGCAAATAAGGATAAAGGCAAACATATTATCGTTTCCAAAATAGAGCATGAGTCAATACTTCAAAGTTGTAAAGAACTTGAAAAAGAAGGTTTTGAAGTAACCTATCTTAATGTTGATAGTGAAGGTTTGGTTAAAATAACTGACCTTTTGCATTATATACGAAAAGATACAATTTTGGTATCAGTTATGGCAACAAATAATGAAGTGGGCACAATTCAAAACATAAAAGCCATAGCATCCATTGTGCATGATAATGGTGCTATATTCCACACTGATGCAGTGCAGGCTCTAGGGCACTTAAAAATTGATGTTCAGGATATGGAAATTGATGCCTTGTCGATAAGTGCTCATAAAATACATGGGCCTAAAGGAATCGGCGCATTATATCTAAAAAAAGGTATAAAAATTCAACCGTTGATTGTTGGCGGAAATCAAGAGAGTGGCAAACGTGGGGGAACTCTAAATGTTCCAAGCATAGTTGGCTTTGGCAAGGCTACTGAAATTGCAACCAGAGATTTGGTGGCTGTAAACCAAAAACTCAAGACCATTCGTGATTATTTTGTAAGGTCCGTAATGGAAAAAATTGACTATGTAAAATACAACGGACATCCTTATCAAAAAGTAAATAATATTGTCAACCTTTCATTTGAACTTGTGGAGGGTGAGGCTGTACTTATGATGTTAGACATGGAGGGAGTGGCAGTTTCAACAGGTTCAGCGTGTGAAACGGGCAGTGTTGAACCTTCACATGTACTTTTGGCAATGGGAATGACCGAATCTCAGGCGCGTAGTGCAATTAGATTTTCATTCAGTAAGTCAACTACGAAAGAAGATATAGATTACACAGTTGACACATTAGTTAAAGTCATTGCAAAATTAAGGTCTATTTCTGCTGTTACCAAAACTGGGAGGGCGAAATAATGTATAATCAAAAAGTATTAGATATCTTCAAAAATCCGATTAACGCAGGTGGATTGCAAGGTGCAAATGGTGTTGCAAAAGTTGTTAATGAAAAATTTGGTGATGTTGTAAGAATTTACCTAAAAATTAATGATGATAAAATAATTGAAGTTGCGAGATTCAAAGCAATGGGTTGCGTTGCAACAATAGTTAGTTGCAATGTGTTGTGCGACTTAATAAAAAACAAAAATCTAGATGAAGCACAACTTATTGGTGCTGAAGACATTGTTGAAGTTTTAGGTGAATTGCCAGATGAAAAAGTTGAATTACTTGGAACTGTAATTCAAACTTTTAAAGATGCTGTTAGCGATTACTATAAGCGTAAAGAGCGTGAAGAAAAAGAAAAAAATAATTAAATAAGAGTAATGGATAATGATAAAGAGTAATGGATAATGATATTGCCATTTTGAAGGTTTATATTTACTCATTATGAGCGTTTTTTTTGTCATTCTGAGACGGACCTGCAGAGCGTCGACCTACGAAGAATCTCCTAGACCACCAAAAAGCGGCGCAATACTTTGTTACTGCTATGCCGGTCTAGACAGTCATTTAGGGA
>CALWPD010000009.1 GCA_944383335.1 uncultured Clostridia bacterium | reverse complement strand
CTGGATCACCTCCTTTTAAAGAGAGAGAGTCGACACCGAAAAAAAAGGTGAAGTATACGAGACGATGAAGTGAAAGAGCCAACGAAGCGAAGAAACCCAGTTACTGAATCTATTTAGTATTCAAAACAAAAAAAGATTAGGTACTACCTAGTCTTTTTTTTATTTTTTTATTTTTTTTGCATAAAAGTGTTGACAAATCGTAACACTATGCATATAATACTGTTAGCACAATCAAAAGCCGAGTGCTAGCAAACATAATTTAAAAAGGAGCAGATGATGCATTTAAGTGAACGAAAACATTTCATTTTGTGTAGTGTTGTTGAAGATTACATTAAAGATGCTGCTCCAATCACAAGTGCAGGGGTGCAGGACAAACATATTCCTAAAGTTTCAACCGCAACGCTTAGAAATGAACTCAATGCTTTAGAAAGTATGGGATACTTAAAGCAGTTGCATACATCTGGAGGGCGTATTCCTACTGCTGAAGGGTATAAGTATTATGTTTCTTCGCTTTTAGAAGATTTTCAGGTATCTGAGGACAAACTTGCAAAAGTTGAAAAACTTTTGGATGGAGAAACAAATTCGCTTTCGCAAATTCTTTCAGGAATTGCCGACCTTGTTTCAAAAGCAACAAACTACCCAACAGTTATGGTAGCTAATGGTTATGACAAACTCGTGATTGAGGAAGTTAAAATTATACCATTAATTGATAGTGAAGCATTGGTTTTGTTTAGAACGCACAGCGGAATTGTGAAAAATAGTATGACAACTAATGCAAGTGAAAAAATTTGTGATGATGCATCAAATTTTTTAACACGCAAGTTTCGTGGTAAAACCATAGGTGAGATGCTTGAAGGGGACATTTTAAAACAATCGCTTGGAGAAGTAAAAACTTTTAAGTCTCTTGTAAGCAGTCTACTTGATAGTATGCGCAAATTTATTCAAAAAACTAAAGTTGATGTCCGTGGTGAAGGTACTGCAAATATCTTGGATGAGAATAAGAAGTCGAGTGTGAAACAAACAAAAAAAATACTTTCACTACTTGGCGACAAAGATGAACTTTACAACACAGTGCGGGCAAGTGATGATATCACTGTTGAAATAGGAGATGACGATGCAAAAATGGCCGGTTGTGCACTAATCACCGCGCCAATAGTCATAAAAGGTACACCTGTTGCTTCACTTGCTGTAATTGGACCAGACAGAATGGATTATGCGAGTATTGCACAAGCCCTTAAAATTGTGATGAATGAACTAAATAAAGACAAAGGAGATAGTTAAATGTCGTATAAAAAGACAGTAGAAACTAAACCAAAAGACGAGCCTTTGGTGGAACAATCTGTAAATGATGAATCTGCTAAAGAAGATGAATGTTGTTGTCATGACGAAAAATGCGAGTGCAAAAATTGCGAAAAAGATGAAAAAGCCGATCTTGCACAAGAGTATTTGAACATGGCACGAATTATCCAAGCGGACTTTGATAACTATCGCAAGCGAAGTCAAGAGAGCATAAAGCAAGCCAAAGTTGATGGAAAAATTGAGGCAATCGAAGTTATTTTGCCTTGCTTAGATGTTTTTAAAAAAGCTAAACAAATGATTTCTGACCCAGCATCAAAGAAAGGAATTGAGATGGTGGAAACTGAGATTCAAAACTCTCTTAACACACTTGGTGTTAAAAAGATAGAATCCATTGGTAAGCCTTTTGATCCAAAATATCATTTTGCACTTAGCACAATGTCTGATCCAACTAAACCAGACGGCGAAGTGCTTGATGAATATCAGGCAGGATATATATATAACGATAAAGTGATAAAATATAGTCAAGTTATTGTCAATAAGTTAAAGGAGGAGAAAAATGAGTAAAATTATTGGTATTGACTTAGGTACAACAAATAGTTGTGTAGCAGTTATGGAAGGAGGACAGCCAGCAGTTATTCCAAATGCTGAAGGTGATAGAACCACTCCATCAGTTGTTGCATACACAAAAGAAGGAGAAAGACTTATAGGTAAAGTTGCAAAGCGTCAAGCAGTTGCAAACCCTGAAAATACAATCACATCCATAAAACGACTTATGGGTACAGACAAAAAAGTAACATTAAACGGAAAGCAATATACACCACAGGAAATTTCTGCTATGATTCTTTCCAAATTAAAACAAGATGCTGAAAGTTATCTTGGTGAAAAAGTTACGCAAGCGGTTATTACTGTACCTGCATATTTTAATGACAGTCAGCGTCAAGCAACAAAGGATGCAGGTAGAATTGCTGGTCTTGAAGTTTTGAGAATAATAAATGAACCAACTGCCGCAGCACTTGCTTATGGTCTTGATAAAGGTGAAAACAAGAATCAGAAGATACTTGTCTATGACCTAGGTGGCGGAACATTTGATGTTTCCATTTTGGAAATAGGCGACGGAGTATTTGAAGTTCTTTCAACAAATGGTGATACACATCTTGGTGGTGATGATTTTGATAATCGTATTATTGATATTTTGGTTGATGAATTCAAAAAATCTAACAATATTGATTTGAGAAATGATAAACTTGCAATGCAAAGACTTAAAGAAGCAGCAGAAAAAGCAAAAATCGAACTTTCTGCAACTCCAAAGACAACTATATCACTTCCATTTATTAGTGCAGATGCAACAGGTCCAAAACATTTGGAATACGACCTTACTCGTGCTCAATTTGATTCTGTTACAAGTGATTACATTAACAAAACTATTGAATGCACAAAGCGTGCGCTTTCTGATGCAAAACTTTCAATTAATGATATAAACAAAGTAATATTGGTTGGTGGTTCAACACGTATGCCTTCGGTTTATGATGCTGTTAAAAACTTTACAGGAAAGGAGCCATTTAAAGGCATAAACCCAGATGAGTGCGTTGCAGTTGGTGCAGCAATTCAGGCAGGTGTTCTTGCTGGTGAAGTAAAAGATGTACTACTTCTTGATGTTACTCCACTTTCACTTGGTATCGAAACACTAGGTGGTGTATTTACAAAACTTATTGAAAGAAATACTACAATTCCTACAAAGAAATCTCAGATATTCTCAACAGCAACGGATAATCAGCCGGGTGTTGACATCCATGTTCTACAAGGTGAAAGAGAATTTGCTGCTCAAAATAAAACTCTTGGAAGATTCCAACTTACAGATATTCCACCAGCACCAAGAGGAGTACCTCAAATTGAAGTTACATTTGATATAGATGCAAATGGTATCGTCCACGTAAGTGCAAAGGACCTTGGAACTAACAAGGAACAATCAATCACAATCACCGCTTCAAGCAACTTAACAGAAGAAGAAATTAACAAAGCAGTTAAAGAAGCAGAACAAAACGCTGAAGAGGATAAGAAACGCCGTGAGCTTATTGATGCACAAAACAATCTTGATAATCAAATTTATCAACTTGAAAAACTTATTAAAGATAGTGGAGATAAAGTTTCTGAAGATGATAAGAAAAAGCTAGAAGATGCCATAGAAGAAGCCAAAAAAGCAAAAGACCTTAAGACTGCCGAAGAAGTTAAGGCTGCCGGTGAAAAACTTGCAAAAGCAAGTGAAGAAGTTGTTGTCAAACTCTATCAAAATGCTCAAAAATCAGCTGAGAATAATGCTACCGATGCAAAGAAAGATGGCGAAGAAGAAGTAGTTGTTGAAGAAGATAACAACGGCGATAAAAAAGACTAATAGTGCGGTGAAGTATGGCTAAGGACTATTACAAGATTTTAGGAGTAGATAAGTCTGCCAGCGAAGATGAAATAAAGTCCGCTTATCGAAAACTTGCCAAAAAATACCATCCTGATCTAAACAAAGATAACCCTGAGGCGGCGGATAAATTCAAAGAAATTAATGAAGCCTATGAGGTACTTTCAGATAGCCAAAAGCGTAAAAACTATGATCAATTCGGTTCTGCCGATGGGGCGCAGTTTTCAGGCTTTGGCTCATCTGGTGGGGGAGGTGGTTTTTCTGGTTTCGATTTTTCAAGCGGTTTTGATGACATCTTTGGCGACATATTTTCTGCATTTGGTGGTACAAGGTCGAGAGCAAGAAAGTCATATCGTGGTGAAGATATAAATTTGAGTTTAAACATATCACTCAAAGAAGCTTGTCTTGGAACAACCAAGACCATTTCTGTAACTAGAGTTGAAACTTGTCCAAAATGTGCAGGCACAGGAGCAAAAGATGGTACTAAATTTTCTTCTTGTCCAGATTGTAAAGGTGCAGGAAGAGTTAGATATCAGCAAAGCACAATATTTGGTACAACTATTCGTGAGGGAGAGTGTCAAACTTGCGGGGGCACTGGAAAAGTTATAAAAGAAAAATGTCCTTACTGCGCCGGTAAGGGTGTTGTTAGAGTGCAAAAGAATATTGAAGTAAAAATTCCAGCAGGAATAGATGATGATCAAGTGTTGAAAATGCCTGGTCAAGGCAATGCACCATCTCACGCTGGCACAAATGGCGACCTAAATATAAAGATGAACCTTATTCCTGACAAGTTGTTGACTCGTAAAGGTAATGATTTGTATCTTGATGTTTATGTGCCATTCACAACACTTTTGTTAGGTGGTGAAGTTGTTGTACCAACACTTGAAGGCCAGTTTGCACTTGAAATAAAGGAACTTACTCAAAGTGGTACGATTATGCGCATAAAAAATAAAGGGGCAAAATTACTTCACAAGGATTCTCGTGGCGACCTTTTGGTTACACTTAAAGCTGAATCACCAAAATCACTTGACAAAAGGAGTAAAGATGCACTAAAAACTTTAGCAGATAACATTTCAATAGCTAGCTACCCAAAATACAAAAAATATATGGAAACACCAAAAGAGGTTAAATAATTTGAGAAGATTTTTTGGCAAAGTAATAAATAACAATTTTGTGCTAGACGACGAGGATTTTAAACACCTCGCCGTTTTGCGTTTTGGCGTAAATGATGAGTTTTTGGGCATTTGTGGAGATGAATACGAATACACCTGTAAAATTACTAAACTTGATAAAAAATCAGCTATATGTACTATTTTGTCCAAAGAACTATGTAAACAAAATCCTAAAAAAAACATAACACTTTTTCAAGCACTTCCAAAGGCTGACAAACTTGAACTTATAACACAAAAGATAACCGAACTTGGTGCCACTGATCTTGTAATTTTCAATAGTGAATTTTCAGTTGCAAAAGCAAATATAAATAAATTAGCAAGATTAAACAAAATTAGCGTTGAAGCTTGTAAACAATGTGGAAGGACTATTCCATTAAAAATTCATGATATTTTAAGTTTTGATGATATGCTGTATACGCTAGACAATTATGATCTTGTGCTTTTTGCATATGAAAAACAAAAAGATATAATAGATCTAGATCTAACTCCTTACAAAAACATCGCCATAATTATTGGTAGCGAAGGTGGTTTTTCACAGGTTGAAGTAAAGAGAATATATGAACACAAAGCGGTACTATTTGGTTTAGGAAAAAGAATTTTGAGATGCGAAACGTCAGCAATTTTTGCGGTTGGTCTTGTGAGTTATAAAATAGATAATTAATATGAAAATTGCAGTTTTAACACTTGGGTGTAAAGTTAATAAGTACGAAAGTGAAAGCATGATGCTTGCTTTAAAAGAACAGGGTCATGAAGTTTTTTCGCACTTAACTTTTGCCGATGCCTATATAATAAATACTTGTGCGGTAACAAATGAAGCAGAACGAAAAAGTAGACAAATGGTTTCAAGATGTCTTGCCATAAACAATAATGCAAAAGTTTATATATGTGGTTGCGCATCACAAAACAATGCAGTGCAGTTTGAAAAACTGAAGAATGTTGTTGCAGTTTATGGAACAGCAAAAAAAATGGCGCTTGTTGAAAATCTTCAAACCAAAGGGGTTCATGTTTCAAAATTGCCAATAACATACGAAGATATTTATAAAGCATATCCAACGCAGATTCGTGCTTATGTCAAAATACAAGATGGTTGCAATAACTTTTGTTCATACTGTTTAATCCCATATCTTCGTGGGCGTAGTCGTTCTAGAAATATCGTTTCAATTCTAAACGAAGTTGAAAGCTTAAGCCATAAGGTTAAAGAAATTGTGTTGACTGGCATAGATGTATCCGATTATAAAATAGAAGGGAAAAAGGCATTAAATGTTCTGGTTGACAAACTTGCGCCTTATCATAATGTACGTTTTAGGTTAAGTTCACTAGAACAAGGAGTTGTTGATGAGGAGTTAATTTTTGCACTAAAAAATGCAAATTTTTGTCCACATTTTCATCTATCTCTTCAAAGTGGATGTGATAGTGTACTTAAAAGAATGAATAGAAAATATAGCACAAAAGACTACATAAAAACTGTAAAATTAATAAGAAAGTATTATAAAAATGCAAACATTTCAACTGATATTATTGTAGGTTTTGGCGGTGAAACAAAAAGTGAATTTAGAAAAACTATGAATTTTGCTAAAAAAGTGAAGTTTTCTAATATTCATATATTTCCATATTCAGTTCGACAAGGAACAGTTGCACAAAAGCAAAAATATTTGGAAGTGGATAAAAAAACAAAAAAATCAAGAGAAAAAAAATTACAAAAATTAAATAAAAAATTAAATAAAAAATATATAAATAAATTTAAAAATAAAGTTTTAAATGTATTAATTGAAGAAAAAATTGGCGAATATTATGTTGGTTATTCTGAAAATTATATCAGATGTTACATAAAAGATAATGTAAACATAAATGAGATTGAAAAAGTTAAATTACTTTCCACCTTTGAAGATGGAGCATTGTGTAAAAAACTGTAAATGTTTTTCTTGTCATCCTGAGAACGGCTCACTTGACGGCCGACGAAGGATCTCGTCCACTTGAGATTTTTCGCTTCGCTCAGAATGACAAAAAAACAAACGCCTAGAATGACTTTTTTTCTAATGAAAGCCAAAACATTTCAATTTATCATTTGAAATGTATGTAATCATCTTATTATTTTTATAAAAATGGTTGACAATAAGTTTTTGGATATGTATAATACATAAGAAATTTAGAACTAAAAGTAGGTGAAAAAATGACGGTTGTCAAGGTTGGCGAAAATGAAAGCCTTGAAAGTGCACTTAAGCGCTTTAAAAGAAAATGCCAAAAAGACGGCATTATCGGCGACATTAGAAAAAAAGAAGCATATAAAAAACCTTCAGTTGCCAAAAAAGAAAAGAAAGAAGCAGCCCGTAAACGTGCTCGTAAACGTGGTTAATCTATTTTAAAAAATTGCACCCCATGTAGGGTGCTTTTTTGTTGTATTTTCATAAAGCTTATATTAAAACCATCACTTTGTTATTTCTAACCATCACTTTGTCATTTTAATTTTTACTTTGTCATTTTAGATCGCCACTCTTTGTCATTTCGAGGCGAAGCCGAGAAATCTCGTCATTTTGCCGTCTTAACCAATATATCAACAATTTTTTCCGTTGCATTATAAATGTTTTGTTTTCCTAAATTTTTAATAAGTTCATCTTTGTTTTTAAAAACATTATCAATAGAGTCAATTAGTGTCTGGCAATTTAAATTTTCCTGTAACAGCATGTATGCAAGCCCTTTTTCTTGTAAAAGTTTTGCATTTTCAACTTGATCGCCTCTAGATGTACCTTTTGGTAAGGGTATAAGTAGCACTGGTTTTAAAAGCGTGATAAGTTCAAATATTGAATTTGCACCACTCCTTGATACACATACATCGGCACTTGCGAAATAGTCGCCTATATTGTCAACAAATTTTACAGATAAATAATTTTGTTTTTTATATTCTTTTCCGTTTTTTCCAACAATATGGATAATGTTATATTTTTTTGTTAATTTTTCTAAATTCTTTTCAACAACATCATTTATTGCTTTTGCGCCTAAACTTCCACCAATAAATAAAACTGTTGGAAGTGTCTCATCGTGTTCAAATAGTTTAAAAATTTTTTGTTTGTCGCCAAATTTTAATTCATCCCTTATTGGTATACCGGTTACGATGCATTTCTTTTTGCCTTGTGCAGTTTTTTCAAATGCTGTACACATAGCATCCGCATACCTATAAATAATTTTATTTGCAAGACCCATACTCAGATCACTTTCGTGGCTTACAACTGGAATTTTTAATTTTTTTCCAGCAATAGCAACAGGGATAGAAACATATCCGCCTTTTGAAAAAATTATTGATGGATTTATTTTTTTTAATATTTTTTTTGTTTTTGAAATGCTTTTAAATAATTTAAAAGGAATTGTTAAAGTTTTTAAAGATAATTTTCTATCAAATTTTGGCGTATCAATTTCATAAAATTCTATTCCAGTGCGAGAAATAATTTCTTTTTCCATTCCATTAGTGCCTATATAATAAATTTTATCAAAATGTTTTTTCAGCTCTGGCAAAAGTGCAATGTGTGGCATTATATGACCTGCAGTTCCACCACCACAAAGAACAATACTTTTCATAATACTCTCCATAGATATTTTATGTATAATGTTAAGAAAATATCGCAAAAATATTAGTGTATATAAAATTAAAACTTTACTTTTTTCTTATTTTGTTTTATTCTAATTATATAAATATTTCATTGAGGCAAATTATATGGATAATTCTTCTTATGGTTCAAAAGACATTGTGGTTTTGGAAGGGTTGGATGCTGTAAGACTTCGTCCCGGCATGTATATTGGCACAACAGGTCCAAAAGGATTTCATCATCTTCTGTGGGAGATTGTGGACAATAGCATTGATGAAATTTCAAATGGTTTTGGCGATACAATCACAATAACGTTAAACACAGATGGCAGTGCCACAGTTACAGATAATGGTCGTGGTATTCCTGTGGATATGCACCCAACACTCAAAAAATCTGGAGTTGAAGTTGTTTTTACACAACTTCATGCTGGTGGAAAATTCAACAACAAAAGTTATAGTTATTCAGGTGGACTTCATGGAGTTGGTGCATCGGTTACAAATGCACTAAGTGAATGGCTTAAAGTAGAAGTGGATAGAAACGGCAGAAAATATTTTATGGAATTTTCAAGCCGTGAAATAGATGGTAAACTAAAAAGTGGGGTGCCACTTGGCGCATTAAAAGATATTGGAGCCACAACAAAGCAAGGCACATCGGTAACATTTTTGCCTGACAAGCGTATGTTTGGCGATATAACTTTTTCTTTTGATATTATAAACCGTAGAATAAAAGAACTTGCTTTTTTAAATAAAGGTTTAAAAATTGAACTTTTTGATAAACGCATAAATAAAGATGTTAAATATCACTATGAAGGTGGGATAAAAGATTTTATTTCTTATATTGATGAAGGAAAGACCAAATTATTTTCAACCCCATTATATTTTTCTGTCGAAAGCGATATATTAAAACTTGAAGTTGCAGTTGAATACACCGATTCATACACCGAAAACACTTTCAGTTATGTCAACAACATTCCAACTACGGAAGGCGGAACTCATGAAACGGGCTTTAAAACCGCTTGGACAAAAGTATTTAATGACTATGCTCGCTCTTCAGGGTTTTTAAAGGAAAAAGACCAAAATTTTATAGGTGAAGATTTCCGTGAAGGTATTTCTTGCGTGCTTGCTGTAAAAATGCACAATGTTGAATTTGAAGGCCAAACTAAAACCAAACTTGGCAATCCAGAAGCAAAAACTGAAGTTGAACGCCTAACCACCATAGAACTTAGCAAAATTCTTCAAAACAAAGATTTTGAAAAGATGGCGAATGTTGTGCTTGAAAAAGCAAAAGGAGCAGCAAAAACTCGAGAAGCAGCAAGGCGTGCAAAAGAAATATCACGTGCCACAAAAAATGCTGATAACTTTAATTTAGTTGGCAAACTTTCTGCGTGCACATCACGAAAGGCGGACAAGAGTGAACTTTTCATAGTTGAGGGTGATTCTGCAGGTGGAAGTGCAAAGCAGGGCAGGGATAGAATGTTTCAAGCCATATTACCACTTAAAGGTAAACCATTAAATGCAGAGAAAAAGCGTATCGATCAGGTGCTTGCCAATGAGGAGATTCGTACCATAATCAGTGCACTTGAAACTGGTATAGGCGAAGATTATGACGCCAGCAGTTTGAGATATAACAAGGTTATAATTTTGTCAGATGCCGATCAAGATGGTGCACATATAAGGGCTATTCTTTTAACATTTTTCTTCCGCTATATGCGTCAACTCATCACCGATGGACATGTTTACATTGGGCTTCCCCCACTTTACAAGGTGTACAAAAAAAATTATGAAGAATATGTTTATTCAGATTATGAACTTCCTGAAGCAATAAAGCGTGCGGGAAAGGGTTATCAAATTCAACGATACAAAGGTTTAGGGGAGATGAACCCAGAGCAACTTTGGGAAACTACAATGGATCCAAACAAGCGTACACTTGTGGAAGTAACAATCGACGATGCCGCCGAGGCGGAAAAAATGGTTACAACATGGATGGGGGATAATATTGAAGCACGAAAGGCATATATTGCACTTCATGCAAATTTTAATCGTGAAGATAAGTTTGGAGAGCAGTTTAATTCTTAGGAGACAAAATGGACGATGAAAAAGAAAACATCTCTACAGAACCTATACCTGGCCAAATTTGCTATGACGAACTTGAATACCCGCCACTTTGTGAGCAGCAAGTGTCAAATGTTGTGCTTGATGGGCAGATTGAAATAAAAGATATAAAAATACAAACCAATGTAGACAAACCAAAGAAAAATAAATCTGAAATAAAAATAAATCACCTAGAACGAAATTACATAGAGGAAAATATAGTGAAGAAACAAGAAAGTGATATTCAAACAAATCTTAGTAGCGATGGGACAAAAGGTTTAATATTTAAGTCTCTAGAAGATGTACTCCATGATTCCATGATCCCGTATACCGAACATGTTGTTATGGATAGGGCTCTTCCACGTGTTGAGGATGGACTTAAACCAGTACAACGCAGAATTTTGTATAGTATGTTAGAACTTGGACTTGAACCAGATAAACCATACAGGAAATCAGCAAGAATAGTCGGCGATTGTATGGGTAAATATCATCCACACGGCGATAGTTCTGTTTATGACGCTATGGTGCGTATGGCTCAGCCATTTTCTATGAGTGAAGTCCTTGTTGATGGACACGGAAATTTTGGTTCAATAGACGGCGACAGTGCAGCGGCCATGCGTTATACCGAGGCAAAACTTGCGCCACTTGCAATGGAACTGCTTCGTGATATAGATAAAAACACTGTACATTTCAGTCTTAACTTTGATGACACTTTGAAAGAGCCAGATATGCTGCCGGGTAGGTTTCCAAATCTATTGGTGAATGGAGCATCAGGAATTGCCGTTGGTGTGGCAACAAACATTCCACCACACAATCTCAACGAAGTTTGTGATGGAGTCATTGCTTATATCAACAAGCCAACTATTAAACTTGATGAAATGATGCATTATATCAAAGCACCAGATTTCCCAACGGGCGGACAACTAATTGTTGGAGAAGACTTAGTAAGTGCCTACAAAACAGGCAAAGGCAAAGTCATCATTCGTGCCACTGTAAATATAGAAACAGATGGCGACAAACAGTCCATAGTTATAACTTCACTTCCTTATCAAACCAATAAGGTTGCATTACTTCAAAAGATTGCTCAGCTTAAAGAAGATAATAAGGATAAATTGTCATCAATCAGCGAAATTCGCGATGAGAGTGACAAACATGGCATGCGTGCAGTTATAAAACTAAAAAAGGATGCAAATGTAAAGGCTATACTTGATTATCTTTACAAATCAACAGGTATGCAGACCACATTTGGGATAAATATGGTTGCCATTGCTGATGGCAAGCCAAAACAAATGGGTCTTATGGAGATTATTTCATACTATGTTGAATACCAGCGAGAAATCATCTTTAGACGCACAAAATTTGACCTTGATGCTTGTAAAGATAGAGCACATATCTTAGAAGGCTTATTGATTGCAATAAAAAACATTGACCAAGTTATAAAAATCATAAAAACCAGCAAGACCACAACGGAGGCTAAACAACGCCTTAGAGAAAAGTTCAATTTAAGCGAAAAACAGGCACAGGCAATACTTGATATGCGTTTAGCACGTCTTGTAAACTTGGAAGTTGAAAAAATTGAAGAAGAGCTGAAAGAGTTAAACAAAAAAATTGAGGAACTCACTAAAATATACAATTCTAAACGTCTTCAATTAAATGTTGTAAAAGAAGAATTGTCGCAAATCAAAAAGCAATACAAAAGTGCAAGAAAAAGTTTAATTACAAGTTCAAATGATGTTGTTTATGAAGAAGTTGATGAAACCGAAGCATTTGCTCATGATGTTGTTGTTGCTGTATCGGCAAATAACACAATCAAATGCATACCGCAAAAAAATTATCAGCTGGCGCAAAAGGAAATAACTGAAACTTCCACGTTTTATGATGTGCATACAATTTTGCTAAATGCCATTACAAGTCAAAATTTGATTGCCTTCACAAACTATGGAAACTGCTTCAAAATCCCGGTAAAAAGTATTCCAGAAGCCAAATGGCGAGATAAAGGTCAAACGCTTCAAAGCATTGATAAGTCATTCTTGCCAGAAGAAAAAATTGTTGCTATGTGGGTTATTGATGAGACTATACTTTCATCACTTGATCTATTGTTTTATACATCTATGGGTATGATAAAACGTACTTCATTTAGTGAATATTTTATTTCAAAATCTCATTTTCAGGGCATAAAATTAAAGGATGGCGATACGCTTGTTGGCGTTGAAGTTTATGAAAAATCAAAATCAGTACTCATGCTCAGTCAAAATGGCATGGTTTTAAACTTTGAAACGCTTGATGTTCCGCAAACAGGCAGGGTAACCACAGGTGTCAAAGGTATAAATATTGATTCTGACGATAAAGTTATATTTGCATCACAAGTATTAAATTCCGGAGCACTTACGGTAGGCACTCAAGATGGATATTTCAAAAATGTACCGGTTGGGGAATTTGAAATAATGTCAAGATATCGCAAAGGCTCAAGAGTTTATAATACCGAAAAATTTGGAAAAGTCATATTTGGATATTTTGGCATGGTCCCACCAAACATTGCATTAAAATCGGGATCAAAACTTCACAAAGTGTCCTCGCGTCAAATTTCTTATGATAGTCGTTTAGGCAAAGGGAAACAAAATATAAAAGAGAAGATAGACGCAATGTTTGTTTATAGGTCATAACTTTAAGGATAAAAACACAAAAATACTCGTAAAAAATTGATTTTACGAGTATTTTTGTGTATACTATTTATGCTAAATATTTAAGTAAAAGTTAGTCATATTAAGAAACACTTTGTCATATTGTACTTAGCTTTTGTTATTTTAACTTAGGCGAGAAATGTTATACGCTGGTATAACAAAAACTATGGGAGAGATTTATATTTGGGGTAATGAATGGGTAAAAAAATTAAATTATTTTTAAGCTTTATTTCGTTATGTTTTCTAATTTGTGCAATGTCATTTGGTGTGTACAGTGCTATAAGCGTGTTGTACACGGTCTCAGGCAGTGTTCATTACGAAGTTCCTTATAAAATAATATCATCTTTAACATTTTCAATCAATGAAGAAACCCAAACAGCCACTGTAACAGATTACACAGGTTCGCAAAACATTTTACAAATTCCTGCGACCATTTCTGTTGAAACTATCGGTGGTGATAGTTATTTTGTGGAAGGTAATAAATACACAGTGGATACGATTGGCACAAATGCGTTAAGAGACGGCATAAGTTTGGAACAAGTCATTTTGCCAGACACTATAACAAGAATTGAAATGAACGCTTTTTATAATTGTATAAAGTTATCTAACATCACTATTCCTGATTCTGTTGAATATATTGGACAAGAAGCATTTGGTTGGTGTACAAGTTTAAAAAGTATAACTTTGTCAAATTCACTTAAATCCATAGTAAGATATACATTTAATCAGTGTACAAGTTTAAGTACAATATCAATTCCTAGCAGCGTAACTTCCATTGATTGGCAGGTGTTTAACAACTGTTCAAGTTTGCAATCAATTAATGTTGATAGTGCCAATCAATATTATTCAAGTATAGATGGTGTATTATTTAATAAAGCGGGTACTACATTATTAGTCTTTCCTACAGGCAAGTCAGAATCATATATAATTCCAGATGGCACTTTAACTTTATTACAATATTCTTTTGCTTATTGTTCAACTTTAACTTCTGTAAGCATTCCTGCAAGTGTAACAAGTATATATGAGGGTGCGTTCTTTCAGTGCTCTGCTTTGGAAAGTGTCAGTATTCAAGAAGGCATACATGATATAGGACCTTCAGCGTTTCAAGGATGTGTGAGCCTTAAAGAAATAAATATACCACATAGTGTAAAATCAATCAGCACCAATGCATTTACAAATTGTTCAAGTTTACAAAATGCATACTTTACTGATGCCAGTTCTGAAGATGCCAAATGGTTAATATCAGAATTGACATCGTCTGGAGAAGTAATTGAATATTCCCAAATATCTCTTGATGACCTTAAAAATCCAGCCACGATGGCAACTTATTTATCCAGTATTTATAATGAGAACTTTTGGGAAAATCAAACTCCAGACTTTGAAATTTTTGATATCAGTAATCTAAATTTTTCTGTTGATGGTAACGAAGCGACAGTAACAGGTTACACTGGTTCTCTAACTGATATTATAATTCCAAAAACCATTTCTTTAGTCAATGGTAATTATTTTGGTTACGAAGGAGACGAGGGCGATTACACCGTAACTTCCATAGGCTCAAAAGCATTTAACTCTTGCACAACTCTATCAAGCATTTTTATCCCAAGTAGCGTAACTAAAATAGCCGACGATGGTGTATTCGCTTATTGTACTAACTTGACTGCAATAAATGTTGACGAGAATAACCCATCATATATAAGTAAAGATGGCGTACTGATAACTAACTCATCATTATTCCCTCGAATTATATCATATCCTGCAGGGAAAACTGAAAGTTCTTATTCAATATCCGTTGACTCTATTGGTGCATACGCTTTTGCCGGAAATGAATATATTAAAAATGTTATTTTGACAGGTCGTTTGGGAAGTATAGAAGAATATGCATTTGAGGGTTGTTCTAATCTACAAAGTGTTGAGATAGCGCGAAATTATGATCCATGGAAAGCAGGAAGTGTGGATATATCTTCAAATACGTTAAAAGATACTGAACTGATAGCAAACTATTTAACTGGTATATATTGTGGATACAGATGGCATTACAACGGAGATGATCCGGATATAGACTAAATATCTTATTATCTCTTATCACATTACATCCTTTTATTGCATAAAGTAATATGAAAAGATAAAAGGAGGTAAAACGATGTCTTTTTTCATAAACAACACAAATCCAAATCGTCCTGGTCCAATTTGTGGAAATGTTTTAAATGGTCTTAATGAAAAAGTACTTATTCAGGTAACTCGTGTGTTTGACGCGTGTCTTCAAAATGAAACAATTCAAGGCGTAACTTTAACCACAACCAATTACACGCCGGCAAATCCAACTTTACCATTGACATACATCTCAACCGAAACAGATAACACCACAGGTCCAATAGTTTCAAATGTGGTAATAACTCGACTCGATAACAGACCAAACTTTGCCAATGTAACAGGGCAGGTTACATTTCCACTCATTGTAACATACCGAGATGCAAACGGAGTGCTTGGCACGGCCACTTCATCATATACAACCGATTTTTCAAGTGTTTTATGTGTTCCACAACCAGCATTAAGTCCAGTGAACATCACCGCGACTGGGCAGTTGACTAGTACGATAGGCACTTACACAGCAGAAAATACTTTTACAATAACGGCATGTGTACAAATAATCATAAAAGTAACGGCACAGGTTGATATCTTAGTTCCTTCATATGGTTATCCTTGCATTCCAGAATGTCAAACAATTCCAACAGTTTGCCCGGGCATAGGCGATATCTCGTTGTATCCAACGACAGTAACTCAAAATATAAATAATACAACCAACCAATTAAGATAAAAATCAAAAACTCTCCATACGAAAGGAGGGTTTTTTGTTGCTATTTATTAATATGTATGTGCTATTTTGCTTGTCTATTTTTTATGTATTTGATATTATATCAATATGCAAATATGTTTTGTATGCACTGGAAACACCTGTCGTTCGCCATTTGCTGAAAAATTGTTTAATAAAATGCTAAAAAGCAATAAAATTGGTGGCATTTCTGTTACGTCATGTGGGGTTAATGTTGTAGAAGGTGCAATGACAAGTCCTGAGGTGCTTATATTGCTTAAAACCTATGGCATAAATTTTAAGGGAAAAAAGACACAAAAACTCACAAAAACAAAACTTAACAAAACACACCTTTTTATTACTATGACAAAAAAGTTAAAGGAGTTTGTTCCAGCAAAAAATGTTTACTCGCTTGGCGAACTTGCTGGAGGAGATGATGTGGTTGATCCTTACGGAGGTGATTTTTCTTCCTATGAGTATATGGCAAATCAGGTTTGTGCATACTTAAAAGTACTTGTGGATAAAATTAAAAATATGAAGGAGATGCCATGATAATTCTCGCTTGCGATCATGCAGGATATGAACTTAAAGAGGAAATAAAAGCATTTTTTAACAAGCAAAATATCACATCAATAGATGTTGGTACCTATTCAAAGGAAAGGGTGGATTATCCAGATTACGCTAAGGCTGGAAATGCAAAAGTGCTTGAAAATCCAAATAATATAGGCATATACATTTGTGGGACGGGAATAGGTATGAGTATTGCTGCCAACCGCAATCCAAAAATTCGTGCTGCTCTATGCGAAAATGCAAAATTTGCACATCTTGCTCGCGCTCACAATAATGCAAATGTTTTGGTATTAAGTGGTAGGTTTATGTCAAAAACCAAGGCGATATCTATAATTAAGGAATTTTTAACCACCAATTTTGAGGGAGGTAGGCACTCAAAGCGTGTTAAAAAGTTAAGTAAAATGGTATAAAATGACTGATGTAACAATTTTGTTGCTAAATATAGACGAAAAACTAGAAATAAAAAAACTAGTTGAATTTATTTCGCAAAATATTATAAGTTCACAGATTTACATAGCATCTAATAAAAAAATAAATCTGTTCAACCAAAATGTAAAAAACTATATTTTCGAAAATACAACCAACGACGAAGCGCTTAACACAATAATAAAAGATGTGCAGTCCGATAAAATAATAGTTGTTCGTAAGATAAGCAATTTTGACGATATGTTAAAAGTCTATCATGGCCTAAAAAAATCTAATCAAATTTGTGTACTTTCCAAAAAAACTAATTCCGTTTGTAAGTTTTTTGAAAAAATAACAAATTATATTACGCAGTTTTTGCTTGGTTATAATTTTCTTCATGCATCTTTAGGCATTGTTGGCTTTGCAAGAGATGCTACAGCAGTTTTAAAACAACTTTCAAATGCCTCTACTTATACCAAGATAGATAAATGGGTAGGCATAGAAATTGTTAGAATTGAAACACAAAAACTTGAAAAAGTAAAATTTAAGCCAAAAGTAACAAAAGATTTTTTGCGTATTGCACTTTACACAAGTTTGATAATCGTGCCAATAATTAGTTGGATATTTATTGAAGCGATTCAAAAATATGCAATGCTTCAACTCTTATGTGTGTTTTTTATAGTTTTATTTGTATGTTTGGCGTTTATTCAAGCAATACTATTATATGTGAAATTTAAAGTAGGTGATAACACCCATAAACAAGGTGAAATAAAAATATCAAAAAGGAGAAAAAATGAAAAAAGCAAAAATAGGAATTAATGGTTTTGGAAGAATCGGAAGGTTAGTTTTAAGGGCGATTACAACGCGTGAAGATGTTGAGTGTGTTGCAATAAATGATCCTTTTTTAACAGTCGATTATGCAAGGTACATGTTTGAATATGACTCAATTCATGGAAGATTTAATGGCGATGTAAAAGTTGAAAATGATTATTTGGTTGTCAATGGAAAAAAGATTAAATTTTTTACAGAAAAGGACCCATCACTCATTCCATGGGGTGAGGTGGGTGCAGAGTACATTGCGGAAGCAACTGGCGTATTTACAAGTTATGACAAGGCAAAAGCACACCTTGATGCAGGCGCCAAAAAAGTTGTAGTAACTGCACCGGGCAAAGAGATGCCAATGTTTGTGATGGGTGTAAATGAAGACACATATACAAGCGACATGGACATAATTTCAAATGCAAGTTGCACAACAAACTGCCTTGCTCCACTTGCAAAAGTAATCAATGACAAGTTTGGAATTGAAGATGGTCTTATGACAACAGTTCATTCCACAACGGCAACACAACTCACTGTTGATGGTTCATCAAAAAAAGATTGGCGTGGTGGTAGGGCAGCATCATACAACATAATACCATCATCAACTGGAGCAGCAAAGGCAGTTGGCGAAGTTATTCCAACGCTTAAAGGCAAACTCACAGGCATGAGTTTTAGAGTTCCAACACTTGATGTCAGTGTTGTTGACCTTACTTGCAATCTAAAGACCAAAACAACCTATGAGGAAATTGTTGCAGAAATCAAGCGTGCTTGTGATAATGAACTTAAAGGCGTGATGAGTTATACAGATGAAATGGTGGTTTCAAGCGACTTTATTGGTGATTCACACACTTGCATTTTTGACATTAAGGCAGGGATAATGTTAACCGACACATTTGTAAAACTCATAGCATGGTATGACAATGAGTGGGGTTATTCCAACAAAGTTGTAGACCTTATTGCGCATATGCACAGGGTTGATACCAAATAAATCAGGTTTTTTATTCAAATAAATTGGTAGTCAAAAAATCAGTTGTTTTGACTGCCATTTTATTTTTGAATATTTTACATGTTGCAGTTTATTGACATGTTCTTATGTTAAAAAAAGTATTTTTTTATTGACACTAAACATTTTTTGTGGTATACATTTTAGGTATGCCACATACAAAAGGTTTTTTTAAGCGCACAAGCCACCTTTTTGTAGTGAGATTTTATATAGGAGGAACTTATGTTTGCAGTGATTAAAACGGGAGGAAAGCAATACAAAGTTCAAGTTGGCGATGTTATAAAAGTTGAAAAACTTGATAAAAATGTCGGAGACAAAGTTGAATTTGAAGTTTTGCTTACATCAAATGAAGGTAAGGTTGTTGTTAAACCAAATGATGTAAAAAAAGTAGTTTGCAGTGCGGAAGTTGTTGCACAGGGCAAAGGAGACAAAGTTGTCGTTTACAAGTATAAAGCAAAGAAGAATGTAAGGCGTAAACAAGGTCATAGACAACCATACACTCAAGTTAAGATTTTAGAGATAAAATAATATGATAAATATCACTATTTTTAAAACTTATGGTGAGATTAAAGGTTTTGAAATTTCTGGCCATAGCGATTACAGTGAAGCAGGAAGCGACATTGTCTGTTCGGCGGTTTCAAGCATAGCAAATAGTACGGTTGTAGGGCTATGTGAAGTTCTATGTATTCAGGCATCGGTTAGGATTGATGAAGATAAGGGTTATCTTAAATGTACAGTTCCGAAAGTTGTTGAAGATAAAAACAAAAAATGTGTACAAACACTCCTTTTCACGATGCAAAGAAGTTTGGAGTATATCCAAAAAGATTATAAAAAGTATGTTAAATTGGAGGTTAAAAATGAGATTTAATATTCAACTTTTTGCCCACAAGAAAGGTGGCGGTAGCACCAAAAATGGTAGAGATAGTCAGTCAAAACGCCTTGGCGTTAAAAGATATGACGGCGAGCAAGTTCTTGCTGGTTCAATAATAGTTCGTCAACGCGGCACAAAGGTTTATCCTGGTACAAATTGCGGACTTGGCAAAGATTACACAGTTTTTGCTACAGCAGATGGTGTTGTCAAATTTTCAAAAAGTGGCGACAAAAGAATTGTTAGCGTAATTGTTAAATAAATATAATAAAAAACTGTGGTACGTGCTACAGTTTTTTATGTTATAAATAACTTAATAACTAACTAAATTAATTCAATTTTTTGATATTTATAAAATATATTTAATTATAAAGCAAAAGGAGAAATAATGGAAAAGTCTTGGAATAAGAGAGTTGGCAATAGTTTTTTTGCTGTTGTTTTGCTCGCTATTTTTTTGTTTATGACAGGTTTATTTGGCTTGCAAAAAACAAAAACTGAGCAAGCTGCAAATGCCAGTTTTTTGGATTCAATACTTAGCAGTCCAATTATGACGACAATTACAAAGGCGGCACCTGCTTTTACTTTTGTAAATGGCGCAATATCTTTAGCTGGTAGTATATACAAAGGTGTCAGTGCGGCTGTCGATGCTGAAGATGGTCAAGGAGTTAAATCTTTTTTTAATGCACTTATTGGGGGCACTGACTTAAAGTTGGATAACATTCAGCAGACGCTAAACTCGGTATCTGGTAAAGTTGACGAAATAAACTCAAAGCTTGATCAGATTAATAGTGACTTGACTGGAATAACAAAACAACTAAATTCAATGTTAAACACAATAACTACTCAGTTGCAACAAAGTGTTGAGGAAATTACTGTCAATCTTTATGAAAGTCAGTTGCAGATGCGTGATTGGACAACAATCTACACACAAATTAATGATTTTTATAACAAATATGCTGATGTGAGGAGAACACTTTTAACTCATATAGAAACAGTTACAAACACAAACACAAACTATGAGCAATTTTTACAACAAGTCGAATCGCTTGAAAATGGCGACGAAATTATGGCTGTTTTGGATAAAATATCTTTAAATTATGAGCAGTCATACAATAATCTTTCACAACAAGAACAAGAGCTTTTGTCCACAAAAGTTCAGTATAATGGCAACAGTTATGCAGTAGGCAAGTATGTTTCGGACTATATTCGATTCCTATATGGCTACTTAAAAGATGCATATACTTCATTTGCAAGTGGTTACAGCACAAATATGTATACTACGCTTTTGAATATGGCCGATTATATAGTTGGAAATAAAAGCTCTCTAGACTGTGGAATTGGTGAGATATTTTATAAATTAGCACTTATGGGCTCAACAAACAGCGTTGAGGTTCATAACAGTTACAAAAATTTTATGTCCAATGTTATTACAGATTTTATGCTGACGGGTTATGTGTGCAATTTATCACTTAAAATGCAGGTAAATTACCTTGAAGCGTACGAACAAAATGTTAGTGAAATTCAAACTTATAAAGATTATATAGAAAATATTGAAAGAATAACTGCACAAGCGTTGGCTTATGTGGATTATGAATATTATAAATGTAAACAAGAATATGACATAAATGGTTTTGTTCCAGAACTAGGATATACGGCTGATGATTATGTCGTCTTTTATGGCAATACATTAAACGCACTAACAACAGGATCTGACAAGTCAGTGTATGTTCTCAAGAAGAATATGAACCAAAAAGATATTACTGTCAATGAGCAGTATGTTTATATTGCTAGTGGTGAAACATTTGAACTAAAAGCATATTTGCAAGGTCGTGAAATACAAGAAGATTTGACTTGGCAAAGTACTGATAACACAGTTGCAATCATTTCACAAGAAGGTTATATAACAGGAATTTTGCCAGGAAGTTGTGAAATAGGAATTGTGTTAGACGATGAATTTTATCCTCTTGTCTCTGTTTCAGTAAGCTCTGCATACGCAATAAAGAATGGAACAAATCAAAATATTTGGGTATCATCTACAGATGAAAGTGCATCATCATATGCATATGCAAGTAATAATGGTTATACATACACCTATGATGCTAACATTTTTATGGCAAATGATACATTTGATACATCAATGTACAAAACTTGCGTACTCGATGATTTAGTCGAGAACAGTGATGCATTTTCGTTTATTACGAATAGCGACATTATACAAATAGATGAAAATATTGCAAGGGCAATCACTGAAACTTCGGGTTCTATCACAGCAAAAGGTCAGATAGAAGGCAAAAATGTTATAATACAAATTCCTGTATGCGGATATACAATATCAACAGATGAAACAAACGAAACAAAAAATGATGAAACTGTTTCAACTGATGTAAAATACATCTACACAAAAGAAGATTTGTATGAGTGGCAAGATAGTTTACGTGGAGCATCTTCGGCAGATCCCACAACTTCTTCAATAAAACTTATGAACGATATTGATTTTGGATGGGATGTTTGGGAAATGGATCCACAATGCAAAATGGCATACTCTGCATATGATCGCGGGGACTACCATTATTATGATACACTTACATTTGATGGAAATGGACATGAAATCAAAAATATAACGTTTAAAGGAGTTATGGATCCTTTATATTCTAAGTACCCAGACAGTCATAATTATGAATATTTTGGTTTTTTCAGTATTTTTGCTGGGAAAATTAAAAATTTGACTATCAATAATGTAGCATATTTACCTTGCGAAGACGAGAATGAAGATACAATATGTTATTATTCAATAATTGGTGCCAGTGGAATACAATGTCAGTATAGTTTTTATATCGTATATGACACTGGGGATATATACATGTATGAGCCAGAAATAACTAATTGTGTATTTAAAGGTGAAGTAAATATTGTAACTGATAACAATTTTGTTTTTGCACCAATCTCAACAAAATCACCTTATAGCGCTGGACAAGGTCGCTATAGTGGAACTAGTTACACAGTGCCACCAATAAAGGGATGCATAAATGATATGGATGTTGTTGTTGATTGCCAAGGGGCAGACATAACAGCAGATATGAGTGGCTCAATAAATAATGTAGTCGATCTGTGGCAAATGGGATTTTTGTATACAGGGACAATGACAGTTTTAAACATTGCGGATCTTGATAAAGTTAGAATGTCGGTCATAGCCAATGAAGTCAAAAATACAAAAACTTTAAGTATAGAAAATTGTGCTTATTATTATTCTTATTCAACTTTTATGGCTACAAATAGTTTGGGTGAGATGAAAGAATTTACTGCTCCTAGTTATTGTACGGAAGTTACTCAGTCGCAGTCAACAGATCTAACATTTTGGAGTGGGCTTGGAATGACGGAAGAGTATTTCAATTTAGATGGTGTACTTGCACCTTACAGTGCTCCAACACTAAAAAGTCAAAATCCTTTTGTTGTTGATGCTACAAACTTTCGTAGTTATTATGCCGTCGGTGAAGATATTGATTACAGTGGACTCAAAATCTTTGACCAAGAAGGCAATGATGTAACATCACAAGTTGAGTTTGCTCAAATTGATAACATGACACCTGGGGAAAAGACATTAACTGGTAGATATGGCACAGCAAGTTTTATACTCTATGTCAAGTATTTTGACCTTGATGAAGTTGGTAATTTGTCATATCTTCCTTCTGATGGCAGCATCGGCACTCAACTGGTTGAAAATTTTGTACCAAATAAAGAACATAAGTTAGCAGGTTCAATATTTACACGACTTGGATATACACAAGTTGGGTGGAGTACAACCAATGGTGGATCTATTGAATATGAGTTGAATCAACCTGTACTTTTCGACTCTACACAATCTGTTGCTTTATATCCAGTTTTTGAGGCAAATACAAATACTTCTTACAAAATCGAATATTTTTATGAAAATCTTGATGGTGAGTATATATTGACAAATGAGGAGATTTTATATGGTACAACAGATACAATTATCCAACCTAAAATTCAAGGTGTTTCAGGATTTACAGCAGACTATGAAGAAACTAAAATTTCTGGAGCTGGAGATACTGTTTTGCGTGTATATTTAACACGAAAAACTTACACTGTAAATTGGTTTAATGAAGATATGTCGCTATTAAAAACAGAACAGGTAAAATATGAAGCTTTGCCTACCTATGACGGCGAAGTACCTCAAAAGGCTGCTGATAATTATTACACGTACACATTTGATAAATGGGATAAGGACATAATCGAATGTACAGGAAACACACAATACATAGCGACATATACTAGTGCTTTGCGTGTTTACAACATAGATTTTCAACTTGCAGGTGGAGAATTTGTAAATGTTGATTCAATATCAAAAAATTACACATACTCACAAGGAATTGATCTACCAACTATGCAAGATGTAAAGAAGTTGGGTTATAAATTTCTTGGTTGGACATACAGTGAGGACGCCGGCGAACCATATCTCACTCAAATATCAAATCAAGAGTATGGAGATAAAACGCTTTATGCACATTGGGAGCAATATTTTACATATGTTGAAGATGCAACTTCTGGAAACTTAGAAGTTACACCACTAGAAAATACTGATAGTGGCATAGACTTAAGCCAAGCTTTTAAAGTTGCAGATGAAAAGAATTTAACGCTTAATGTAAATGCTGGAAAAATGAGCATACAATTTGGTTCAAATGCAATAGATTCATTAAAAAATCAAAATTCAGTGTTATTTGTTAAAAACCTTGATACACAACAATACAAAAATGCACAAGCGGTCTTTGAATTTTCATTAAATTCCGACAATTTGTCCAGCGATGATGTCGTTGTTAGTTACACTGTTGAAAATGATGTTCCACAAGGAAAGCATATACAGGTATTAGGATATGATTCCGAGGGCAAACCAAAATCAATACAAAGTCATGTAGATGGGCAAATGGTTTCATTTTCAATAGGTAGTTTTGATACATATGCAGTGATTTTCGAAGATGATATAACTTCGTTACAGTGGGCATTGATAATAACCATACCTATCATCTTTGTGATGGCTGCAGTTGGGATAATACTTTTTGTATTAAAAAGAAAAAAAATAAAAAAAATAATATAAAATAAAAAAAGAGTTGATGGGATATGGGGTGCACTTCAATATCTCATCAGCTTTTTATTAAAATAATAAAAATAGTACAATTATTTGTAATGTAAAATAATAAATGTTAATATATACTATATGGAAAATTCTCAACAAAACAAAAACACAAATGACAAAGTAAAACAAAATTTATGGCAGGCTATTAAATTCACTCTTTTTTCGCTTTCAGCAGGGGTCATTCAATTTGGTGCATATACATTACTTTATGAAGTATGTGGACTAACACATTGGCCAAGCAATTTGATTGCAATTACACTTTCTGTTATTTGGAATTTCACATTCAATAGAAAATTCACATTCAAATCAGCCAACAATATACCTATTGCTATGCTCAAAGTTTTGTGTTATTACATAGTTTTCATCCCAGCGTCAACGTGGTGGGGTATTGCCCTTGAAAATGCTGGCTGGTATGGACTTTGGATAGAAGTTTTGACAATGCTAATAAATTTTGTAACTGAGTTCTTTTATAGTAAATATTTTGTGTTTTATGAAAAAAAGACTAAAAAAAACAATAATTAACAAAATATATATATATGAAAAAAATATTTTGTATTTTGTTAGTTTTCAGTTTAACAATTTTTAGCGGTTTCATAACTTCAGAAGGAAAAAGTATGGATAATAGTTATATAATGGTTATAAAAGACTTTGATATGATTGATGAAGAATTGCAACAAAAGTTTCTTGCTATAAATGCACCACTTACTTTTGTAACGCAACATAGAGATAATTTTAAAGAGATAGCGGATAAAAAATTTATCGATACACTTGCAGTGCCAAAAATATTTATGACAATGGTTGCATCTGGTAGTCCAAGTGAAATAAGAAACACAATGTATTCAGCACTTTCTTATTCTAAAGAAAATGGTAAAATCATTGTCATTTTTGATTTAAAAAATACAAAAGCTGAAGATGTGTACTATGCAATAGTGGATAGTTTGGATGTTCTTGTAACTCGTGGTGCAAATTTCAAGATTTTAAATTTTTAATATTATTTGACATATCAATCAATATTTTTTAAACTATAAGGTGAGGTTTTTTATGAGTAAAGTAGTTATAGTTGGTTGTGGTAATGTTGGAATGAGTTATGCTTTTGCCCTTGTTACAACAAAGAATAAAGTTGATGAAATAGTTTTAATAGATGTTTTAAAGGATAAAGCAGTAGGCGAAGCTATGGACTTAACTCATGCCGCAACTTACAATTCAAATCGAGTTAAAATTCGTGCTGGCGAATATGCCGATTGTGGCGATGCAGACATAATTTGTATATGTGCAGGGAAAAATCAAGAAATAGGCGAGACAAGGCGAGATTTAATAAATAAAAATTATGGTGTATATAAAAGTATCATTGACGAAGTAAAAAAGACAAAGTTTAATGGTATATTTTTGATTGCAACAAATCCACTTGATGTTATGACATATATCACAAAAAAGCTCTCTGGATTTCCAGCTGAAAAAGTGATAGGCAGTGGAACAGTTTTGGACACGGCAAGGCTCAGATGCCTTATTGGTGATAAATTAAAGGTGAGTCCAAAGAACATTCACGCATATGTCATTGCTGAGCATGGAGATAGTGAGTTTGTCCCTTGGAGCAATGCAATAATTGGACTCAATAAAGCAACTGACTATTTGACCGAAGATGATTGCTCAAGACTTTTGTATGAAGTTCGCAACAGCGCATATGACATCATCAACAAAAAGGGCAACACAAGTTACGGAATAGGTATGTGTTTAACACATATCACCAACGCAATACTTGAAGATGCAAATGAAATTATGACAGTTTCTGCCTACAATGAGGAAAATGATGTTTACTTTGGTATGCCTGCAATAATAGGTAAGAGTGGAATAAAACAAGTATTACCACTTGAACTTACAGAAATAGAAAAAGATAGACTTGATAAAAGTATTGATTGCATAAAGGACACAATAAAACAAATTAAATATCCAAATATGTGAAAAATCGTGATAGATACATAAACAAAAATTGCTTATTACGACCAAGAGTAAAAAAAATCAACTCAACTTTTCAAAGATATTAGAAAAATTAAAATAATTATAATATTCCACGAATTGTGGAGCGATTTTTTTTTGAAATTTTTATTTTGTTTTGGTATATTAAAATTGTTTATATATTTGGAGATAGTATGGATTTAGAAAATATTGGTTCAAAAATAAAAAAATATCGGCAAAAAAGAAATATGACTCAAGAACAATTGGCAAGTGCTATGCATATTTCTAACAAACTTATAAGCAAATGGGAAAGGGGCTTAAGTATTCCAGCTTTGGATTATTTGGAGCCACTATGCAAAGTGCTAAATATCTCAATGAAAGATTTAGTTGGGGAAACGCCAAAAAGCATAAAGTTTAGTATATCACGCAATACATTAAAAACAATTATATTTAGCAGTGTAACATTTGTTTTAGTTACAACTATTATACTTTTAATGAACTT
>CALWPD010000008.1 GCA_944383335.1 uncultured Clostridia bacterium | reverse complement strand
TCATGGGTTCAAATCCCATTCCTTCCGCCAACACTTTGGGGCTACAAACCTTATAAATAAAGGTTTGTAGCGTTTTTTATATCGCTCGTTTTTTTTGCATTATTTTGTTAGACCTTATATTGTAAAAATTTTTTAAATTTCTGGCGTAAAATTATCAAACAATTATATTTATAAAATAATTTTGTGCGAAAAATTTGAAATTAAATAATACAATTTTTAAAATTTATGTTATAATATTGAAACTTAGATAATAAGGAGTTTTATGAATTATTGGACTGAATTAAGCGTAAATTATGCGTCGCAAAGAAATTATTTAGATGAATTATATAGAATTTATCCAATCGTTCCTAATTTAAGACGTGAAATCACTGATGGATTATGGTCTCGCATTGAAAATGCTTACAATAAACAAGATAATGTTGAATTAGTAAAATCATTGCTTAAGTTAGATTTATTCCCTATAAAAGATTCATATGTTGCATATCTCAGAAGAGATCCATCTTCAATAAATAGAAATCCTAACACAGTTAATAGAATTGCTGGCAATTTACATCAAATCACATTAGAAAAGATATATGAAAAATGCACAGAGCCTAAAGAAACTAATCGGCAAATAGGGCCTATGTTTAAGAGATGGTTATCGCAGGGGAGCTTGGGGTGTGCTATATATACCAATGCAACACAGTTCTTAAACTCTAAAGACAATGGCGTCCTAAATATGTCTGATGAAGCAATGAAAAATTTTGCAATTAAGTATCTAGGATATAAAAGAATTGATAAAGGCTTGGACTTTGTTGCGAGATTTAATGGCAAGTATGTCATTGCTGAAACTAAATTTTTAACCGATTTTGGAGGTCATCAAGATGCTCAGTTTGAAGACGCTATTACAACTATGAACTTCCAATTAGATGTGCCAAATCGATTAAAAGCTGAAGTCATAAAGATTTCAATTATGGATGGCGTGCTATATATAGCTGGCAATAATAAAATGTATAAGCATTTAGTTAATCATTCGAATGAAATTATATTATCAGCTCTTGTTTTAAGAGAGTTTTTATATTCAATTTAAGGAATAATATTATGCACTTAGAATTTAATAATAAAAAAACCGATAAAGAAATACTTAATAAAGCTAACCAATTTTTATTTAACAAAAAAATTATTGATACCAACAAATCTTTGCTTTTATACGGAGACAATTTTTGTGGATTAAGTTTTTTGTTGAAAAATGGTTACAAAAATAGTATAGATTTAGTATATATAGATCCACCTTTTAACACGAACCAAAAATATTTTATATCTCAAAATAAATGTAATGCTATAAGTAAAAATACAAATGGATTTTTAGCTTATAACGATAATTTATCAATAGATGAATATCTGGAGTTTATGAGAGAAAGATTTGTCTTGATATACAATTTACTTTCAGATAAAGGGAGTTTATATGTTCACACAGATATAAAAATGGGTCATTATTTAAAAATTTTATTAGATGAAATTTTTGGCATTGAAAATTTTAAAAACGACATAACAAGAATAAAATCTAATCCAAAAAACTTTGATAGAAGAGCTTTCGGCAACGAAAAAGATATGATACTATTTTATTCAAAAAACAATAAAAAAAATATTTGGAATAATGTACGTATGCCGTTAAATCAACAAGAAATTGATAAACTCTATCCTAAAATTGATAAAGTTGGACGATATACCACCATCCCACTTCATGCTCCGGGGACTACTTTGAATGGTGTAACAGGGAAGGAATGGAGAGGATTACTTCCGCCCGAAGGAAGACATTGGAGGACAGATCCAAACAAATTTGATATTATGGATAGTCAAGGTTTGATTGAGTGGTCATCAACAGGTAATCCTAGAATTAAAAAATATTTAAAAGATCATAAAGGTAAAAAAGTACAAGATATATGGAAATATAAAGATCCTCAATACCCTAATTATCCGACTCAAAAAAATCAAAAGATGATAGAATTTATAATTAATCAATCAAGCAGTGAGGATAGCATTGTTTTAGATTGTTTTGCGGGAGGAGGAACAACTCTGTTTGCTTGTGAAAACACAAATAGGAAATGGATTGGCATTGATCAGTCTGACCAATCTATTAATATTATTAAAAACAATCTTAATCCTATGACTAATTATGATTATATTGACTTGAATCAAATTTGTTATTAAACAATCGATGAGTATTAAATTGGTACTACTAACGATTTTATGTTACAAAACTTGTACAATTTGATATATTTTTAAATTTAAATTCCCATATTCAGTGGAAGTTTGTCTTTTTAATAATAAATTATAAAAAACGCAACTGTTCAAAGTTGCGATTTTATATAAAAGTAATCAAACAAATACAGGTTATAATTAAAACTATAATTATTGTTGAAATTATTCTTTTTAGTAAACTTTTTTTTGTTATTGGTTTTGCTTTAACAAGACTGGCATAATTTTTATTCCATTTAACTATTTGTATCGTTTTTACAGTCAAATAAATTAAACCAGGCCAAATATATAGGCAAAAAAGCAAAATTAAAGCGATTATGTTGATTTTTGGTTTGGGTGGGATATATATTTTTGCGGTTTTTTCACCTTGGGTGGGGGTTGTGGTGGTGTTATAGTAATTATTTATGACCTGAATTGGTTTATCTTGTTTTGGTGTTAAAGATTTTTCCTCGTCAATATATTGTGTATCACAATAAGGACAGACAGTGGTTTTTTGTCCGTCCTCAAGTTTTAAATAAGCACCACAACTTGAACACCTTATATTTTTCATCCTTTTTATTATATGAATTATCTAAGGTATTGTCAAGCAAGTGCCTATTTAATAAGTTTAAATATCTTGAATAGAATTTTGTCTTGGCGTAGTTATGCTTGGTTCTGTGTCTGTAGTGTTTTCGGTTGTGTTTGGAATTTCGGTTTCTGGTACATTTGGAATTATATTTTCTTGAGTTTTTTGAGAAGTTTTTGTTCCATTTATCTGAAATTTCGCTTTAACGCAGGCCTCAACTCTTATTTCTCCATTTAATTCGTAACTACAAATGTTTATTTCAAACATCTCTTTTAAAGTTACATCGCCATATAGCGTTTCGGCTTTCTGTTGTGCGTCATCTCTGGCTTTTACAAGTGCTTGATTATAGGCCTCTTGTTTGTCATCAAGCACAAGTCTCGCTCCATGAAAACTTGTTGCTCCATTTTGTGCCACAGTTGAGATAATCTCATCTTTTTTATCTATATTTGTTAATGTTACAACAAAGCTGCTACTAAATTGATACTGTAATGTTCCGCCATTTGAAATTGGATAACATGAATAATATCCTAGGTTGACTTTTGCATCTGAGTCAACTGCATTGATTGCACTTTTTATTTCATCAAGTTGAGCATTCAATTCTTCGTTTCCATTTTCTAGAGAATCAGAAACTTTTGTAAGTCCAAAATTCAGTTCAAGTGTATCGGCTTCTGTCAAAATTTCTCCACAGCCCATGGTCATAACATATTGAGCACTATCTTCATCTGCAAAAGTTGGTTGATTTGCACTTGGTAGCATTGTTGTAAGAGTGAGGCAAAGCACCATAACTAAAATTATTGAAATAAACGTTTTTTTCATCATTTTCTCCTTTTACGAATTTAATTTGTGAAAAATTTTTTAAAATATGATAAAAAAAATGTCTATTTATTTGTTAAATAAGGATAATTTGTTGGTTGAAACACATAATTAAAATATGAGATTAAAAGAATATAATTCAAAGAGGGATTTTACAAAAACAAAAGAGCCAAAAGATTCTGGCAAAAAACACAAAAAACCTATTTTTGTTATCCAACATCATTATGCTAGGCGTGAGCATTATGATTTTAGGTTGGAATATTGTGGGGTTCTTTTGTCTTGGGCTGTTCCTAAAGGTGTTCCTAAAAACACCACCGAGAAAAGGCTTGCAGTTAAGGTAGAGGACCATCCCATAAGCTATGCCGAATTTAGTGGGACTATTCCAAAAGGAGAGTATGGAGCAGGTATTGTGGAAATCTATGATAAAGGCACATATTTAGCTCGGCAAAATTTTAGAAGTGGACTTAAAAAAGGTGAGCTAAAATTCACCTTGTTTGGAGAAAAAATTAATGGAAATTTCGCACTTGTTCGCATACAAACGAGCAAAAATCAAGATAACTGGCTTTTGGTCAAAGAAAAGACTTTAAAGAATCCTTTTAATAAAATTTCTGTCGAACTTGCAAAGCTTGTGGATATGGTTCCTAAAAATGATACTGAATACGCTTATGAGGTTAAGTTTGATGGATATAGAATGGTTGCATTTATAGAAGGCGAAGAAGTTAAACTAGAGAGCAGGAATCATGTGGATTTTACACAAAAGTTTAAAACCATTTCAAAGTCCTTGAAAAGTTTTTTTGTTGGCCAAAGTTTGGTGCTTGATGGAGAGATTATTGTTTGTGATGAAAATGGTAGGTCAGATTTTAATTTGTTGCATAAATATCTGCAAGGTGAAGAATACGAGCCTATTTATGCTATTTTTGATATCTTGGCAAAAGATGGTGAAGATTTAAGAGAAAAAACATATATTGAAAGAAAAACAATTTTGCAAAATTTATTAAAATTGTGTCCTGGAAATTTGCTTTATGTGAGTTATGTTGTAGGTGGTGGCAAGCAGTGTTTTGAGTTTGCACAAAAAAATAATTTAGAAGGAATCATTGGTAAATTAAAAAATTCAATGTATAAAAGTGGGCGAGGTGATGATTGGATAAAAATAAAGTGTGTTAAACTTGAAGAATTTATCATTTGTGGTTACACCCAATCTGAGAACAAAGATGAATTTGATGCACTTTTGCTTGGGAGTTACGAAAAGGGAAAACTTAAATACGTTGGAAAAGTAGGCACTGGATTTAATATGAATGACAAAGTGCAATTAAAAAATAAACTAGACAAAATCAAGAGAAGAACATCTCCATTTTCAAAAAACAATGCAAAAGATGCGAAATCTGTATTTGTTGCTCCAAAAATTATTGTACAAGTACAATTTAGTGAGTATACGCAAGAGGGAAATTTAAGGCACCCGTCTTTTAAGGGAATAAGAGAAGATAAAACAATTACAGAGATAAAAAAAGAAGACAATAGCAATAAATTTGATGTTAAAAATGGAGACAAAATATATTTTAAAAAAGATAAAATCACAAAACAAGCGCTATTTCAATATTATTTGAAAGTTGCAGACTATATGCTTTTATACATTAAAGATAGATTTTTAAGTGTAATTCGATGTCCAGATGGAATAAATGGTCAAGTGTTCTTTCAAAAACATTTTGATGTCAGATTAAAAGGTGTGCATACAAAAAAAGATTATTTTTATATTAAAGATAGACTTGGACTTTTTTCGCTGATACAACTTGGTACAGTAGAGTTCCACCCGTGGTGTTGTGTTCAAAATAATTTAACTCATCCAGATGTAATTGTGTTTGACCTTGACCCCAGTGATGATGTAGATTTGGCAAAAGTGCGTCTTTGTGCCAAAAGGTTAAGAAAAATACTTATACATTTATCACTTGAAAGTTTTATAAAAACAAGTGGCGGTAAGGGGTATCATATTGTTGTTCCGTTGTGTGAAAGTGTTACATGGACAAAGTTTGAAAAATTTTGTAAAGATATTGCAATTTTAATGGAAAACAAGTGGCCTGATGAATATACTACAAATATACGAAAAAATGCGAGAAAAGGGAAAATATTTATAGATTATTTAAGAAATAAAAAAGGACAAACCGGCATTGCGCCATATTCTGTGAGAGCGCGAGAAGGTGCTACTGTTTCTGCACCTATCTCTTGGACGGAACTTGACAAAGTGTCTCCAAAAGATATAACTATAAAAAATATAGATAAAAGATTAAAAAAACATCCTTGGAAGCAGTATTTTGAAGTAAAATTAAGACAAAAAATAAGATAACCGCATTTGGTTATCTCATTTGTTCCTATTCGGCTGAATATGTGTCATCAATAGATGTCTTGCCGCTTTGATTTAAGATGTTTATTGATTTATTTGTTTCTGCATTACCTATTTCAAAAGTAGCTTCATTTTCCACATTGCCACTTGATAGGCCTGTTGAAAGCGTTGGCGCATGTGAAAGACAGGAATAGCTTAATATAAAATTGATTGTAGGGCTAAATGAGCAATTTAATTGTCCTTTTTGAGTTTTTACATAGTTTTTTAACAAGATATTTGCAAAATTTACATTAATGTTTCCGCTAACAGATTCCAGATTTATAATACCTTTGTCTTCTGCGTATGAATTTGTGATGAGATTTTGCGAAGTATCAACTGTTACGTCTATTTTCCCAGAATTAGTGGTAACCCACAAAAATGATGTTGCTTTTTTAATTGTTACATTGCCAGATGAAGTATTTATATCTCCTCGACCATTTAATACTTCTATTGAGATATCCGACGAGTCAGCATGTGGCAACAATACATCGCCATTAATTGTTCCAGCAGTTATATTTGAGATAAAGACGTCATCAACACCTTCGCCACAATTTAAATTGCCATCAATGTTCCCAACGATCATTACTCCACGCCTTGCATTATAATTGAAATTTGATTCAACTGTTACATTCCCTAAATTTATTGAAGAACTTTGAGTGTTTAAGGTAAATTCATTAGTGGTTATGTTGCCAGTTTCAATTTTTGCAGAATTAGAATTTATTGTCAAAGTACCTGTTGTAATTTCTCTTCTAAAACGTATGTTGCCAGATGGAATGTTTAATGAGATGCTATCTGGAATCACAGAATGAACACCTAATGTTACTTTTGATGACTTTTTGGCATCAACTTTTAAGCTTTTTATAGTGTATACATCAAGTTCGTGATGACCTATTGTAACATCGCCACTATCTGTGGTTATACCGATATTTAAATTTGTGTTTAATACATTCTCTGGAAAACTTAATATCACATCAATACTTTTATTAAAGGCAAGCAGCATATTTGGAGCATTGACGCTTACACTTAATGTTTTTGTTGAAGAGATGTATCTACTTGTATATGTGTAAGTTTCTCTATCGCCAGTTTGCATAAGACCAGTGAGCGAAGGTTCAATAATGAATTGGACCATACCTTCTTGCCGTGTTTCAAGGCTTACATTGGCATAATTTGTGGTAATATCTATGTTATTAATTTGTCCACTTGTAAAAAGAGAATGTATATTTTGTTCATTATTATTGTCATCAAGCGCAGTTTTGATGCTTTGATTGGAAACATTTACATAATAACTTATGCCAAATATTTCTGTGCCAGGTGAGAATATTAATATCGCACAAATCACGCATAAAACACCAACAACAACGGCAAAAAGCAAAAATATGTAGAAAAGTATTCCTTTTGAAACGGTATTTTTCATATCGAACTCCTTATTTGAAGTATATCACTTGGCATAATATTTGGCAATAGGTTTGTATTTTTTTTATAAAAGGTAAAAATATAGTTGCAAAACAAATTTAAATATTGTATAATAACAAAGTTCGTGGAAAGTTGGCTGAGCGGTCGAAAGCGGCGGTCTTGAAAACCGTTTTACCGAAAGGTAACTGGGGTTCGAATCCCTAACTTTCCGCCAGATTTAAAAAATACCATATATTGATGTTGAAATTAATTTTTACACAATATATGGTATTTTATTTATTTTCGATGAATTTATGTGATTGTATGTTAAATTTATAACGGCGTGATTGGAAAATAATTCATGCTCGTTTCATAAAAATGCCTGATAGTAGTTTTTTATATAAATTTGTTAAAATGTACATAATAATTACATGGAGTATGTTAAAGGTAGGCCATTTTTTTGTGAAAATGTTTCAAGAATAAAAAATTATCCTTATTTAAGTAAAGATAAATATTGTGATATTTTAATAATTGGTGGCGGAATTGATGGGTCAATCGCAAATTATTACCTTTCAGATAAGTATGATGTTGTACTTGTTGACAAAGGTAGGCTTGGGTTTGGGTGTACATCTTGTGCAACCGCTTTGCTTGAATATCAACTTGATGATTTCGCAAAAGATCTTTTGCCATATATGTCAGAAAAAGAAATTTGTATGGCTTATAAAATGGGCCTAGAAGCTGTTGATAAAATACAATATTTGATAAATCACTATGGAAATACTTGCGATTTTAATTTAAGACCTACATTTTTGTTTTCAAATTCGATTTTTACAAAGTCGGCTATAGAGGAAGAATACAAATTTAGAATAAAAAACAATTTTATTTGTGAGTTATTTGATGAATCAAATAATCCTTTTCCTTTTTCTATAAAAAGTGGGATATTTGCAAGAAATGGTGGTTGTGAGTTTAATCCATATTTATTTGAAAAGTTAATGATAGAAAATGCTAAAAATCAAGAAAATATATTTGAAAATACAAAAATTGATAAAATTGAAAATGCTTTTTTGGGTTTTGTTGCCACAACAAATTTTGGAGAAAAAATATATTGCAAAAAAATAATAATTTCAACCGGTTTTAATTGGGAAATTTTAAACACTAATAGTCTTTGTGAGAGGTTTATTACTTATTCTGTTGTAACTAATTCGTTAAAAGATTTTATGTGGTTTGAAAATGCACTTGTTCATGATGCTGTGTCGCCTTATCACTATATGAGGTTACTACCTGGTAATAAAATTATTTTTGGCGGAGAGGACAGTGTGTATAAAGGAAAAGATATAAATGAAAATCTTGCAACTAAAAAATATGTTAAGCTGACAAATGATTTGTTTAAACTTTTTTCAAATAGAAAAGATATAAAAATTGATTATAGTTTTTGTGGATGTTTTGGTACAACACCAAATAATTTGGGACTTATTGGAGAGAGCAAATATGATGATAACATATTACTTTTTATAAGTTGCGGTGCAAATGGAATAATAAACGCGATGAAGGGTATTGAAGTAATTGAAGACATATTAGAACATAAAGACAATAAACTTATAAAAATATTTTCTCCCAAAAGAGATTGTTAAGTTATATATATGTAATGTTTGGTGTTTATCAAATATTAAAATATTATAGAAATTTTGGATAATAAAATTAGAGAAGATAGAAAGAAAGACTTAGGATATGTGAATAAAAATTTTATGTTTAAGGATATTTTAATAGACACAACCTAATTAAAATGATATACTAATGCTGATATGTGATATTTTTTGGAGGGGATATGGAACAGGAAAAACAAACTGTTAAGACTCAAAGTGATGTAAACTCATCTTCACAACAATCAAAACAACAAAAGGTAAAAGTGCAACCAAAAGTTCCACCTAAGCCTATGCCAAAAGTTCCGCCAAAACCACAAACTTTGGCAACTTCTAATTCTATTGGTGGTACAAAAAACCCTGAGAGTCCTGCAAAGCCTGCTAGATTGGAAACAAAAGTGGAGGCAAACAAAACTAATGATATAAATTCAGAGAGATCTGAACAAAGTGATCAAAAAGTCATCGAGTCTAAAAAAGATGTTAAAAGAGAAAACAATGCTTCTCAAAAACGTGTAAAAAAGCCAAACGAAACTTTTTACAAGACTATTAGGGTAATCACCGATGTGTTATTTGTTCCATTTTTTGTTATTGTAATTTTTTCAACAATACTTATGTTTAGTGCTAAGATGAGAAATGAAGTTCCTTCTCTTTTTGGTTATTCTGCAGTAAAAATCTTAACTCCATCAATGGTAGATGGTAAAGATGATGAATATTATCCAAACGATATTGTATTGGTTAAAGCTTGCAATCCAGAGGATTTGGCGGTTGGAGATATAATTGCATTTTATGAGCCAATGGTTGAAACTGATGAAAATGAACTTGTTACAGTAAGCACCAGCGGAACAAATGCAAATATTTCGACAACATTATTAAGCTTTTTGGGTAATGGGGCAAGCAATGAATATCAAAGAGCATCAGCAAAAAACTATTCAAGAGTTTTATTCCATAGAATTGTTGCCATCTCAACTCCATCTAATCCGGCAGATGAAAATTACGGCAAATTGTTTTTCCAGACACAAGGAGATGCAAATGCTACTCCAGACGGCGAGTGGGTTATGGAAGACTATGTTGTTGGTATGTATATAAGCACAAATAGTTTTATTGGTAATCTTTTCCAATTTTGTACAACAACATTAGGCATGGTTTTATTGATTATTCTCCCATCGGCTCTTTTAATTTTCCTTTTTGTAATAGATATCTTTGGACAATCCAAACAATTAAAATATGAAAAGTTAGTTGAAAAAGAAGGTGGCGTAGAAATTGAGAAACAAATTAACGAAGATGATAAGACTGCAAAAACATTAACTGAAACTGATTTGAAACGAAACAAACAAAAAGAGAAGAAAAGAGAGGAGATATTAAGCGACATTCTTTCGGAGGCGGATGCAAAATCTAACAAAACAAATGATATTGAAAAATCAAATTTTGAAAAATCTCAAAATGCAAACGAAAAACAAATTAAAACAACAGAGCCACAAAAGCCTGAGATTAAAGTGGTGCCTAAAAAACCAGAAGTGAAAAAACCAGAAATAAAATCAGAGCCTAAAAAACCTAATATAAATTCAGAACCAAAAAAGCCTAATATAAATTCAGAACCAAAAAAGCCTGACATAAAGAAACCTAACATTAAAAAATAATAAAGAAGAGCATAAGGTTGGATTCCAACAATATGCTCTTTTTTATTTTTTAGATAATTTGCTATCGCTCATTAATTATCTAACTGAAATAAATTGTTATTTATTATACATTTTATTAGTTTTAAAACACTTGAAAAGAAAGATGTAGTTTGAATTTATTTTTCTTTTTTTAATATTTCTTTAAATTGTTTTTCATACTTTTCGTTAGAGATATTTCCAAGGCGTTGTTGATGTTTTAAGGATTTTATTTCTTTTTTTGCATGTTTTGAAAGTCTGTGTTCAGGTTTATTTTTTTTATTTGGATTGATGTATACAATCTCTTCTTTACCATCATCTCTTCTAAATGCTGCAATTATTAATAAAATTCCAGTTATTAAATCAAAAAATAATGATATTATTGAGAAAAATCTAAAAAATATCTTTTTATTATGGAATTGGTCTCGTGTTTGTTTGTGCTTATATATAATATAGTTTATAAAAAAACTGAAATAAATGATATATAAGCAAAAATAAATTATATAAAATACATTTAAATTAAGGGTTATTCCATATAAACTTTCAAAAACTTTTGAAATTTCTGAGAAATAAATTAAAGATAAAAAATGGAATGGAATAGAAAAACAGGCTATTATTATCTGCCAGTAAAGAAGCGCTTTTAATATAGTTTTTTTACTACCAAAGTTCATATAAATAAATTTAACACACAAAAAATATATTGTCAAAATATTGCACATATTTTTGATTTTATGTTAAACTAATCTTGGAGATAGCATGAATAAGGTAGTAGTTATTACTGGCACAACCAGTGGCATTGGTAAGGCATTAACAGAAAGATATATTAAAGATGGGAATACTGTTATCCAAATAAACAAGGATGGCGAGGTTGATGACATAACAAAATTTTATGCCGATTTAACTGATGAAAAGTTGATTTTTACAGCATTTGAAAAAATTTCAAGAATTTATAAAAGCATAGATATTTTAATAAATTGTGCTGGTTATGCAGTGTTTGGGGCAACAGAGCTTGTGGATATAGAAAAAGTACGCAATATGTTTGAGGTGGACTATTTTGCCATTGTTAATTGCACAAAATGTGCACTTAAATTCATGAAAAAGGGTGCTAAAATATATAATATTAGTTCTGCTTGTGCGTTGTTTTCTGTTCCGTTTCGTGGGCATTATAGCGCCGTAAAGGCAGGCGTTATGATGATCTCTTATGCACTTAGAATGGAACTAAAGGATAGTGGTATTGAAGTTGTTTGCATTTGTCCAGGAGATATAAAAACCAATTTTTCGAAAAATAGAGATAAAACTTTGGATACAAATGAAAGATATAAAGACAGAATTGAAAATAGCAGCAGGCAAATAGAACAGCGAGAAGACAAGCGCATGAGTGTTGACTTTGCAGTCAATAAAATGTACAAGATTTTCAAAAAGAAAAAGCATAAACCCATGTATATAATTGGATCTCAAATTAAACTTTTATATTTTTTTTCAAAATTTGTTCCATTGAGTTTAATTTTATATTTTATCAACAAAAAATTATAAAAAAATGTTGACAAAGTCAACAAAAATATTGTAGCATTATACCATGGAAAAGGTAGTGATTATAACTGGCGCATCCAGTGGCATAGGGCTGACAACTGCAAATTTTCTTTCAAAAAATGGTTATAAAGTATATGGTATTTCTAGGCGTGAATTTTTCACGCCTAATTTTGTACATATCATGTGCGATGTTACAAACTACGCACAAATGTCAAACACATTCAAACAAATTTATGAAAAAGAAGGACGTATTGATGTGTTAATTAATAATGCTGGTATGGGCATAAGTGGGGCGGTTGAATATCTGCAAGAAAATGAAGTTGATATGATATTTTCTGTGAATACAAAGGCTGTTATAATGCTTTCAAGTTTAATCATTCCATATCTTAGGGAAACAAAAGGCAAGGTTATAAACATTTCATCGGTTGCGGCACCAATTTCCATTCCATTTCAATCGTGCTATAGTGCAACTAAGGCGAGCATTGAGGCGTTTTCACTTGCACTTTCAAATGAAGTTAGAAAACAAAATATAAAAGTTTGTTGTATTCGTCCAGGAGATACAAAAACATCATTTACTCAAAACAGGTTAAAAACCGATGTTGTAAATGATATCTATGGCGACAAAATTAAAAAAAGTGTACAAAAGATGGAAGATGATGAACAAAATGGCAAATCGCCAGAAAGTGTGGCTAAGGTTGTACAAAAAATAATAAAGAAGAAGAGAACACCAAATATTGTTACAGTGGGTTTAGGTTATAAATTCTTATGTGTACTAGCCAAGCTCTTGCCAGTACGTTTTGTAAATTATATTGTTGGGAAATTATATTAAAAAATTATATTATAAGGAGTTATTATGGATTTATTTAAAAAAACTGAAGGAAAACAAAATTATGATTTAGCACGAGAAATGAATATTTATCCCTATTTTCACACGCTATCGTCGGGTCAGGATACCGAAGTTATGATGGAAGGGAAAAACACAATCATGCTTGGTTCAAATAACTATCTTGGACTTACGAGCAATAAGCAAGTTATCGATGCTGGTATAGCAGCATTAAAAAAATATGGAACAGGATGCAGCGGCTCAAGGTTTTTAAATGGAACGCTAGACATCCATGTTGCTCTTGAAAACGAACTTGCAGATTTTTTGCATAAGGAAAGTGCGATGACATTTTCTACTGGTTTTCAAAGCAATTTGGGAATTATTAGTGCAATTTGTGGAAGAAATGATGTTGTGCTTTGCGATAAGGAAAACCACGCAAGCATTTATGATGCAATTAAACTTAGTTATGCCAAGATGCTTAGGTATAACCATAGTGATATGGCTGATCTTGAAGAAAAATTAAAAACTATTCCAAAAGAAAACGGAATATTAATTGTAACTGATGGAGTGTTTTCTATGAGCGGCGAAATTTGCAAATTGCCTGAAATTGTGGCACTTGCAAAAAAATATGGCGCAAGAGTTATGGTTGACGATGCTCATGGACTAGGTGTGCTTGGTGAACACGGGAGAGGTACCGCCGAACACTTTGGTCTGGAAGATGACGTGGATATTATCATGGGCACATTTTCAAAATCTTTAGCGTCTCTTGGTGGCTATATGGCATCTACAAAGCGTGTTGTAGATTATGTAAAACATAATTCGCGTCCGTATATATTTTCTGCCAGTATAACTCCATGCAGCGTTGCAACCGCTCGTGAAGCGTTAAAAATATTAAAGCAAAACCCAAGTATTGTTAAGTCGCTTAGTAACATTTCGCAATATATGCGTGATGGTCTAAAAAAACTAGGAGTAAAAATTATTGATAGTCAAACACCAATAATTCCTATTTATGTTTATGAAGATGAAAAGGCTTTTATGGCATGTAAACTTCTTTTGGAACGAGGAGTGTATGTCAACCCTGTTGTTTCTCCCGCGACACCAGTTGGACAAGCATTACTTAGAACATCATATACCGCTACGCATACTCGTGAGCAGATGGACAGAGCAATGAAAGCAATCAAAGAAGTATTGGATATTCTGAAATGCTGAAAAACCTATGTTTTTTAGTTGCCAAAAATATCAAAAATGAGTTATACTTTTGTGAAATTTAATTAAGGAGAATAAAAATGAACAAATATAAAGGCACAAGAACAGAACAAAACTTGAAAGAGGCATTTGCAGGCGAGAGCCAAGCGCGTAATAAATATACATATTTTGCTTCAGTTGCAAAAAAAGAAGGTTATGAGCAGATCGCTGAAATTTTCTTAAGAACCGCAGACAATGAAAAAGAACATGCCAAACTTTGGTTTAAAGAACTTGGAGAGCTGGGTGATACTCTTCAAAACCTTGATGCTGCAGCAAATGGAGAAAACTATGAATGGACAGATATGTATGATAATTTTGCAAAAGTTGCCGATGAAGAAGGTTTCCATGACCTTGCAGCAAAGTTTCGTGGCGTTGCAGCAATAGAAAAAAGACATGAAGAAAGATATCGTGCACTACTGAGAAATATTGAAACAAAACAAGTTTTTGAAAAGAGTGAAGTTAAAGTATGGGAGTGCCGAAATTGTGGACATATTGTTGTTGGAACAAAAGCACCAGATATTTGCCCAGTATGCGCACATCCAAAAGCGTATTTTGAGCTTAGCGTAAATAATTATTAAAAATTTTGAAAAAAACTAACCTTAAAAGAGGTTTGCTGATTTGAGATGACATGTAAAAAAACAACTACAAAGCACTTGTAAGTCATTGTTTTATTCGCAAACATAACCTTTGAAAGGTTGTTTTTTTTTACGCTTCCAAGTCAAGCAGATAATCTGTTGAAACATTAAAAAGTTTGGAAAGTTTTACCAGCGACAAAATATCTGGCAAACTTTTTCCAAGTTCCCAAAGAGATATCGTATCTTGCGTTGTTTGAAGCATTTGTGCAAGTTGGGATTGCGTTAAATTTTTTTCTTTTCTTAATTCCCTGATAAGGGAGCCGATATTAATTTTTATTCCTTCATTTGATTTACTTAATTTATTCATACTATAATAATACGATTTTTTTGCGTACTTTTGTACAAATACGATATATTTTCGTACAAATTTACAAATTTTGACAAATTATGACAAATTTTTTTATTGTAAATGTTAAAAAGATTAAAATTTTGACAGTCATATGTCATCATTTTTTATCAAAAATAGAACAAGTGTTCTAAAATTATAAGTGGCAGTACATATAATGCTAGTCTCTATATTTTGTTTTGTATAAAAATGTAGAATATTGTAAAAAATGTCACATAAAATTGACTTTGCCCCGAAGTGTAATGGATAATGTTTAGGACATTAAAAAGGAGTGGAAATGAACAATTTAAGTAAAACAATTTTACAAGTTTACAAATACTTACCAAGGATTGCTCGAACTTATGATAAGTTAATACTTTCCAAGGCAATAAATTCACAATTTACTAACAGTTCTAATATAGCATTTTTCAGTGCGGAGGCGGTAACTGATGCAATAATTACATTATCACAACGAAAAATTACGCTAATAAATTTAAAGCTCTTAATTGAGAAAGCGTTAAAGACCATGAAACCTTCACTTGCGAGAATTTTGATTTTGAAATTCATAGATGGTAAACGCTGTGTTGATTTAGCAATAAAATTGGACGTATGTATAAGGACAATTTTTAGAAAATTAAATTTAGCACTCGAAAGTTTTTCGTTGGCATTGAAAAGACTTGGTTACGATGAAGCCAAGTTGAACAAGATGCTTGCTCATGAAAAATGGATTGCCCAGGTGCATCAGCATATTTCTAAATCTGATTTAAGTCTTATTGAAAATGATGACGTGAAAACAACAATTAAGGAAAGCGTGATTTACGACCTTAAAGTTAGTTCTTTTTAATTAAAATAATCGCTATCTAATTCGTAATAATCACTATGTTTAAGTTTGGAAATTTTCTTTTTTCGTTTTCCTTTTTTCTTAGATGAAGATTTAATAACATTTTGCTTTGCAATGGATGTGGGCTTGAACAAAAAGTATATTATGAGTATGCAAGGTAGGCACACAAGCACAATTATTATAATTTGCCAAGGGTTGGATATTGAAAGATATTCGCCATCATCAATTTCTTGTATTTGAGATTTTGAAAAATCTGGAGTTATATACTCAAAGACTTCGGTGTTTTGTACTATGTTTGTCAAAAGGTCGCAAAGAGGTGAGTATATATAGCCATAGTGTTCTTGGTTTTGCGATACATATTTGCAGTAATACCAAACATTGCCTTTGTATGATATGGCCTCTTCGCCTTCGCAAGTGCCATAGTACATAAGGTTGGTTTCCAAAAATGGCACTGATGTTATTAGGTTTGTTGTTCCAAGCGTTTCATATGGCGAACTTCTTAAATTTGCTCCGCTTGGAGAAAAAACTCTAAATGTGGCATTGGTAACATAAGGTTGAATAGGTGTACCTTGTATGCATGAAACTTCACTTTTTAGCACAAATCCATATATGTCATTGTATTGCGCTCTATAAAACAAGTCATTTTCATCACCAAGCAGTAAAACAAAATATGTAGTAGGAATTTCAAAAATTCTATTGGTTTTGTCAGATGTGATTTCTGGTGTAGAATATAGATATATTCCTGACGCCAAAGCACGACCGTAATATATGTTATCAGCAAAAGTTGTAGCACAAATTTTTGTGTTACAAAAAAATAGTATCATAACAAAACAAAAAAAGGTGAATTTTTTCATCTTTTTTATTATACCTTGTTTTTTATATACAAGGCTAAATTAATTTAGCTAAAAATGTCTTTTTTAAGGAGAGAGAATTGACAGATAAAGATATATTTTTTGAAATACAAAAGATTGATGAAGAATTAAAGAAACGAGAGCCAAACGATAAATTAAAAAACTACAACACCAAGGGAATGGTGCACAAAAAGCAAATGGAATTTCATATGTGCCAAAAGCGCAACAGATGGGTGTTTGGTGGAAATCGAAGCGGGAAAACTGAGTGTGGAGCAGTGGAGATTGTGTGGCTGGCTCGAGGTATACATCCATTTAGAAAAAATAAGCCAAACATAGATGCGTGGGTTGTTTCTCTTTCTGCTCAAGTGCAACGTGATGTTGCACAGGCGAAAGTTCTTTCATACTTAAATCCAGCATGGATAGAAGATGTGTCTATGCTCAGTGGAAGAAAAGACAATGCTCTTGGTGGTGTTATTGATTATATCTTAATAAAAAATGTTTTTGGCGGAGTGAGCAAAATAGGTTTTAAAAGTTGCGACCAAGGTAGAGAGAAATTTCAAGGCACAAGCCTTGACTATGTTTGGTTTGACGAAGAACCACCATACGATATATATAAAGAGTGTCGCATGAGAGTAATGGATAAACAGGGCGAAATCTTTGGTACAATGACTCCACTTAAAGGCTTGTCGTGGGTATATGACGAAATTTATTTAAACAAAAATGGAGATGAAAGCATTTGGTATGAACAAATGGAGTGGATGGATAATCCATATCTAAAAAAAGAAGAGATAGATAGTTTGACTGCTTCACTTTCAACAGAAGAACTTGATGCGAGACGTTATGGCAAATTTACTGCAAGTGGGGGAATGGTGTATCCTGAATTTGATGAAAATGTAAACGTTATTGAACCCTTTAATGTTCCATATGAATGGTATGACAATATCTCAATCGATCCTGGACTTAACAATCCACTTTCTGCACATTGGTATGCTGTTGATTACGATAACAACATTTATGTTATAGCCGAACATTATGAAGCTAAAAAAGGGATAGAATATCACGCTGATATGATAAAAGCAATCTGCAAAAAACTTAATTGGCCAAAAAGAAATGGTAAAATATATGCTTTAATTGATAGTGCGGCAAACCAGCGTACCCTTGCGAGCCAAAAGAGTGTAACTGAACTTTTTTTCGATTATGATATTGTAGTTAATCCAAATGTAAACAAAGATTTATTTAGTGGAATACAAAGAGTAAAAACATATTTAAAAAATGCAAAAGGCGATAGTAAACTTTTCATCTTTAAAACTTGCACAAATCTAATAAGAGAATTTAAATCATATTTTTGGGGTAATAGCGATGTGCCCATTAAAAAAGATGATCACAGCCTAGATGAACTTAGATATTACATTATGTCGAGACCTGAAAATATAAAACCCAAACCTCAAAAAAGCATTATTCAAAAAGATAAAGAAAGATTATACAAGAAAATAAAATACAATAATAAAATGCATTAAAATATTTTGTAAAATTGTTTTTTATGTGATATATTTAAAGTGAAATATACATAATAAATTATGCAAAATAAATTATTTGGAGTGGTATTTTGAAAAAGGTTTGTAAATTGTTTTGTTTGATTTTTATCTTCGCACTTTTGCTTGCGCCCAGTGCGTTAAAATTTGTTAGTGCGGAAGATAATTTTATAAATATTAGCGATACATCATCTCTATTGCAAATTGCACAAAATCCCAGTGCCAATTATCGCCTGACAAATGATATTAATTTACAAGGACAAACCTTTGAACCAATACAAAATTTTTCCGGAATTTTTGATGGAAATGGTCATACGATCAGCAATTTTAATATAATTGCGCAAAGTGATAACATTGGTTTTTTCGCAAATACAAATATGGCGGATATTTATGATATTCAGTTTCAAGATGTCGCCGTGCAAGTAGACTTTATTTCAGATGTATTTATAAATAAAATTGGCATTGTTGCAGGACTTGCTCAAAGCACCAACTTTAAAAATGTGTCGGTTGTCTCCAGCGCAATAACTGTTACTAACTCAAGCACACAATATATTGGTGGGTTGATTGGACATGCCCAAAATGGTAGTAGGTTGCAAAATATATCTGTGCAGTGTAGTATAATCGGTGATACAGTTTCGGATAAAACAAAATACTTGGGCGGTGCTGTTGGTTGTTTTGATAATAGCCAAGCATACAATGTTGTGGTAAATACTGTTTTTGGTTTAAATACTTCACAAAACACTTACCAAGGGGGTTCATTTGGTAGTATTTTAGGAAATAAAACTGAAATAAAAAACATTGTTATAAATTGTACGGACGAGTTAAGCAATGTTTATGGCATTGCTGGAGTGATTTCATATCCAAATGATTTGCCGGCAAATGGTGCAATTAATTATGTTTACACGACCATTGATGGCGACTATTTCTCAAATACAGCCACTTTAAGTCAGGCTTATTCTGAAGGCAAAATTACATATAATGTGGCAAATATAACCACTGATGTTGTGGCTTCACGCGAACTTATGCTTAGGTCATTTTATAGTACAACAAAATTTGATGGTAGATTTGTTTGGGACTTTAATGATATTTGGCAAATAAATGAAACTATGACTTTGCCACATCTTCAACACTTTTCATCTTTTACTTATGAAGTGGATGAAGAAAGATCTTTTTCATCAATGGTTCAAATTCCGAGTGTTGATGCAATAACAGTTTTGACATCGGGTCAAACATTTACATATGGTTCAAGTATAACAATAGCGGGGTATATTAACACTGTTGACCAAATGAATATGTTTTTTGAAATCTCAGGGCTTAGACAGGATGAGGATATAATTTTTTCTAATTCAAGTATTTTAAATATAATTCAAGATGAAAATGTAGTAATAGCTGAAGTTGATGAAGATACAACAACATACACATTAAACAATAGCATAGTTACGGTAACTGATGGTATTGTAAACAGCAATGCAGGAACTTGGTACCAATTAAATAATTCAAACATTATGTGGGGACAATATATTGCAAATGGTAGCACAGTTAATGTTTATCAAATAAATGATTGTACTGCACGAAATTCTGCTACTTATTCGTTTGTTGTGGACCCAATCGAATATAATTTGGTTGTTCAAACTGAAGACAAAATTCAAGGACTTGTCGCACGTGGAACTCTTCAAAATATAAAGCAAGAATTCGTGCAGGATAATATATCTTATGGAGAGACTTTGAGTTATGTTGCATCACCAAATAATGATTTTGGTTTTTTGGGATGGGTAACAAATCTTGAAGAAGATGCTGATATTTTTGGAACCAATATAACAATTTCCATTGCCTTTAATGAAAGCCTGTTTAATGAAGGTGGTATGTTTTATGGCGTAACGCTTAGCGATGACACTACTCTTACTGTGTATGCAACATTTACAAAAAATGTATGTGATATAACATTTCAGTTTGCAATCAACAATCAACTCACAACTGAGAACCTAGCCAATATATACATAAATGGTGTAAGGCTCATACCAAATGAAGATGGTACAATAACATATAAGCAACCAATGGAAAATTCAATAGTTTTAACTTTTGATATGCCAGCAGATTATGAATTTGACTCTTGGAATAATCCAAATCAAGGGACATTATCAATGACTGAAACGCTTAGATTGGATATTAGTAATCAAGAGACTATGCATATTATTTTAAATTTTAAAACGAGTGATAATCCAAATGGTCAGATGAGTTACATTTGGTGGATTGTAGGCGGAAGTATTGGTGGCATACTTTTAGTGGGACTTGTTATATTTTTGATTGTCAAAAAACGCAAAGATAATTCTTACAAAAATATGTACTATTAAAATAAAATGTCATAAAAACTGGAAAAATTAAAAAAATAATTTTAATATAAAAACGAAAAAGTCAAATAAATAAATATTTGGCTTTTTTTGTATTTAATTTAAGGGGCAAATATGGAGAAATCAAAAGTGCCCTCTTTTAAAGATCTTGAAAGTGCACTTTTGAAAAAGGCACTCGGCTACGACCATGACGAAGTTGTTGAGGAATATGTTGTTGACGAGGAAGGTGCAGTGAAACTTAGCAAAAAAAAGGTTACAACAAAGCATTTTTCGCCAGATATTCCAGCCGCAAAAATACTTTTGGAGGAATTTAATCAAACTACAAATGTCTATGAAAAAATGACTGATGATGAACTCCAAAAAGAAAAAATGAAATTAATTAAATTATTAAAAAAAGAGGGTAAAAATGGAAATAAAAAAATGTCTAGTTAAAACAAAATGTGATATTTTAGGTTGCAAAAATTTAGCAGATTATTGCATTTTAAATAATGGAAAAAATACTTTAAATTTATGCAAAAATTGCACCAATGAAATATATGATACACTTGGAAAAATCCTTATTCCGAAACCTGTAATTCCGCCTTTTAAAAAACAAAAAAAAATAGAGGTGAAAAATGGATAATAAAGAAATTGTAACCGAAGTTTTAGAAGATTTTAAAAGACGCCAAAACGAAAGAAAACCATATGAAGCCAACTGGCAACTTTGTATGAACTTTTTAATGGGAAATCAATATTGCGAAGTTGGATTCGGAGGAGAAGTTGAAGAATATGAAAAACAATTTTTTTGGCAGGAGCGCGAAGTTTATAATCACATAGCACCAACACTTGATATAAGACTTGCAAAACTTCAAAAGGTTAGACCAACGATGGCAGTCATGCCTTCGAGCACTGATGATAGCGACATTAAAACTGCAAAATTATGTAAAAAAATTTTAAATTCAATATATTCACGCTATGACATTTCTGATGTAATTAACGAAGCAACAAAGTGGAGTGAAGTTACAGGTACAAGTTTTTATAAAGTTATTTGGGATAACTCCAAAGGTGAAAAAATTGCTGAAGTGGATAAGCAATCAGTAAATATTGGAGATATAGATATTACAGTTTGTAGTCCATTTGAAATTTATCCCGATAACACTTGTACTCAAAAAATAGATGATTGTCAAAGCATCATACATGCCAAAGCATATCATGTGGATGAGATAAAAAGAATGTACAACATCGAAGTCAAAGGTGAAGATGTAAATGTATTTTCGCTTGACAACACACAACTTGGAGTTGGTGGACTTGGGTATAATAGCCTTTCAAGCAAAGTGATAAGTGGTGTAAAATCCAATCATGCAATCGTGTTAGAAAAATACATAAAGCCAACGGTCGACTATCCAAATGGTCGACTAATTATAATTGCAGGTGAAACACTTGTTTATGATGGTGAATTGCCTTTCATAAATCGAGCAAACGGAGAAAGAGGATTTCCATTTATCAAACAGGAGTCCATTGAACAAACTGGGTGTTTTTGGGGTACGGGAATAGTGGATAGACTTATCCCAGTACAAAGGGCATACAACGCCGTCAAGAACCGCAAGCACGAATTTTTAAATAGAATTTCGATGGGTGTGCTAGCTGTTGAAGATGGTTCTGTAGACATAGACAATTTGGAAGAAGAAGGACTCTCTCCAGGTAAAATACTTGTGTACAGACAAGGTTCCACAGCTCCTAGATTTATGACTGCAAATACTGTTCCAACAGATTTTGACAGAGAAGAAGAGGCACTACTTAGTGAGTTTATGGTAATTTCAGGCGTTTCAGATATTTTGAACAACTCATCGGCATACACAAGCTTAAGCGGTGTTGCATTGCAACTTTTGATAGAACAAGACGAATCAAGACTTTCTCCTACAACTGATCGAATAAAAGCAAGCATTCGTGAACTTGGCGGACAAATACTTAGACTTTATAAACAATTTGCAACACTTCCAAGACTTATAAAATTTATGGGAGATAATGGAGAAGTAGAAGTTTTAAGTTTTATGGCAAGCGATATTTCTAGTGAGGATATTGTATTTGAAACCGACACCGAACTCACAGAAAGTTTGGCACAAAGAAGGAGCATGGTGTTTGACCTTTTGGACGCGGGACTCTTGTCAGATGAGAATGGAAAACTTTCAAATCGAATGAGATTAAAAGCACTTGACCTACTTGGTTTTGGCATTTGGGAAAATGCACAAGATATAAACGAACTGCACACAAAAAAAGCGTCAAGCGAAAATCTTGATTTAGCAAAGGGTAAAGAAGTTAAGGTGTGTGAAATAGATAACCACAACCTTCACATAACTGAACATATTACGTATATGCTCAGTAACGAATATAAAAATTTGGTTTCTTCTAAACCCAATATAGAAGAAACCTTTTTGAATCATATTCGTCAACATAAGCAGATGAAAAAAATAGAGAGTTTAAGTGAGGAATGATATGGAAAATGAAATTTTAGAGGAACAACCATCAAAGCAGGTAGAACAAACGCAAAACGAAGCCCAAACTATAAGCACTGATGGCTCCTCATTAGGTAAATTTAAAGACCAAGAGAGTTTACTTGAGGCCTATAACAATTTGCAGGCTGAGTTTACTCGAAAGTGTCAAAAATTGTCAAAGCTTGAAAAAGAAATGTCTAATCAAACTGGGCCAGTTTACGAAGAAAAAGACTGGCAACAAAGGGTTAGCGATTTTCTATCTACTCATGCTGAGGCAAAAAAATTTGCAAGTGAGATATCACAGAAAATCATCGAAAATCCGTCATTATATAATGGTCAAAATGCATTAAATCTTGCTTATGCAGATATAATTTCAAAAAAATATAAACCAGCGGATGAAATTATTAATGACGATAAATTTGTAAATGACTATGTTTTATCAAATGAGCAAATCAAGCACAAAGTGCTCGAAGGTTACATAAATGACCTTCGAAATAAAAAATTGCCACCAATACAGACTTCACATTCAGGGAAATATACATTTCCAAGCGTAAAGGTAGTAAACACTTTAGATGAAGCAAAAAGGTTGGTGGAAGATATGCTAAAAACAAATTAAAAAAGGAGAAAAAATAAATGGTAACACTTCAAAGTGCAGAAAATGCGCTTAAAACAGTTTATCTTGGAGTGGTGGCAAATCAACTTAATATAAATGCCAATCCACTACTTGGAAAGATTAAACAATCAACAAAAGATGTTTGGGGAAAAGAAGTCAGAAAACTTGCCCCATTTGGCATAAACGGAGGTATTGGTGCAGGAGCAGAAACTGATGAATTGCCAAAAGCAGCAGGAAACAACTATGTACAGTTTGTATCTGACCTTAAGAATCTATATGGCAAAATTGAACTTTCTGACAAAGCAATTCGTGCATCACAAAATAGTGTTGGTGCATTTGTAAATCTTTTAAACGATGAAATGGAAGGATTAATTAAAGCGTCTAGTTTCAATTTTGGTCGTATGCTCTACGGTGATGGTTCAGGACTTTTGGCAACCATTGCTAGTATTGACTCATCAACAAAAACAATAATTACTCTTGACAGTGTTCGAAACTTGATTGAAGGTATGGTGATCGATGTATACAATGCCAACTCAAAAGTTGCAAGTGGACTTAGAATTAAATATGTTGACAGAGTAAACAAAAAAATTCATGTAACATCATACACTGAAACGCTTGCAAAAAATTACACCCTTTATGTTCAAAACAGTAAAGGCTATGAAATTTCTGGACTTGGTAAGATCTTTTCGTCAAGCGATACTTTATATGGCGTTTCAAGAACAGATTACCCTTGGCTTGTTCCATACACACAAACCCAAGCGGGACAAATCAGCGATAGCATGATTCAAACCGCTATTGATTATCTTGAAGAGGTTACGGGTTCAACAGTAAACTACATTGCATGTTCAAGTAAAGTCAGAAGAATGTACCAAGAGTATCTGGGTGCATTTAGAAGAAATGTTGATATAATGGAACTTCAAGGTGGATACAAAGCGATAACATACAATGGTATTCCAGTTGTTGCAGATAGATTTGTTGAAGATGACGCAATGTACTTACTTAACACAGATGATTTTACATTGCATCAGTTATGCGATTGGAAATGGCTTGAGGGCGAAGATGGAAAAATTCTAAAACAAAATGCAGGATATCCAACATATAGCGCAACTTTAGTCAAATATGCAGAACTTGTGTGTGATAGACCAAACGGACAAGCCAAAATTACAGGAATAACTTCTGTTACTGCTGACACATCAAACACAAGTGGTCAAAGTTAAAATAATTTGTTATTGGGCAGATTTAACGTCTGCCCTTTATAACAAATAAAAGGAGCTAAAATGCTTATTGAAATAAAAAATGATCCCTATTTTATTAGTCAAAGACTCAAAGATGTTGATCAAAGTTATTATCTTGTATTTAATTGTATAAAAGGTAAATATGAAGTGCATTCAACCAGTCAAGTTGGGTGTAGTTATTGTTTAACAAGCCCATATGATGGCTTAGATGTAAGACTTCTAGATCTGGCAAGAACTACAAGACGAGAGAACCTTAAAGAGTTATTGACAAAAATAGACGAAGAAAATGCCAAACTTGAAGCTAAAAACACAAAAAAATTGGAGGAAATATGTCAACAAAACAGGTATTAGAACTAGCTGCAACATTTCTAGGAAAGGAATCATTGCTATCTTGTGCATACTTTACGCAAAATTCTAATGATATAACTGATGAAGAACAAAAGGAACTAGACATACTTCTCAGATGTTTGAATTTAGTGGTAAGCGATATCTCAACTGAATATCTTCCTATATATAAAGAAAAAGATATTACTTTTATTGATGGGCAAAAAAAACTTAGCGAAATTGATAGCGACCTTTTTCAAATTGTTAGTTTAAAAGACCACTATGACAACAATATAAGATTTCGCATATTTGACAGCCATATCTCTGCAAACACTGAATACGCACACGTTGTTTATACTGTTTTTGCAAAAAACTGTACACTTGATGGCGATATCGACGAGTTTAGTGTAAGACTTCCAGACAGGGTGCTTGCATATGGAACGGCTATGGAATATTCTTTCATAAGTTCACTTTTTGATGATGCACAAATTTGGGAATCAAGATATAAAAATTCGTTACTTGCGTTATCTTCAAAAAAACACGACGTGGTAATGCCGAAGCGGAGGTGGCTGTAATGTTTTACTACAAGTCGCTTCTAAAAAAAAATGTTACTGAGTACAAGATAACATTTAGTGCTTTTGCTAGCGGTATGACAAGCGAAATTGACGAAGGAATACTCTCATATAAATATGCAAAACTTTGCTATAACTATCGCATAGAAAATGGCGCGCTCAAAGATGGTATAGGTTTCGAACCTCTTACGCTCCCAATCAGTCGCGACGATATTTCAAATGAACGAACCATAATAATGGAACCAAATCAAAAAGTGGAAAAGATGTGGCTTTATACTTATTATGATCAAGAAAATGCACAAACAGACTATCGTATCCTTTACTATAACCGTGGACAAATCAGGTGGATACCAATCTATTCTTTTGGTCCATATAGTGGAATTTTGGCAAGTGTAATATACAATACCAGTGTGCCAAATGCTATAAACTATCGCCTCAATGGTGAAGACTATATGATATTTTCATCTCCAACAGATGGCATGTGGAAGTACAATGCAAATAAAATGGCCGAAAAGGTTGAAAATGGACCTTGTCTTGTGTCAATGTGCCTTCACTATGAAAGGCTTTTTGCTATTTTGGAGGACGGTGAACGTCATAGACTAAGTTTTTCAGAGAGTTTGGACCCAACTAATTTCAACATAAGTCTTGATGAAGGTGGATTCATAGATATGCAAGACGATCGAGGAAGACTTATAAAAGTGGTTTCTTTCAATGATTATGTTTATGTATTTCGAGAATTTGGCGTGGCTCGTGTCTCCGCTTATGGAGACCAAACGACATTTTCTGTTACACAACTTTTTGCTTCAAGTTCTAAAATTTATGCAAATTCAATTTGTGTTTGCGGAGATATTATCATTTTGCTAACACGAGATGGGCTATATTCTTTTAACGGTACAACAACGTCCAAATTAACGCTTGGAATTGAGTCGTTGTTTGAGGGTATTGTTAATGAAAAATGTAGCAGTATTTACCATAATGGCAAATATTACTTGGCGCTTAAGCTCAACTTTAATGATAACGAAAAGGTTGGTTGTGAAAATTACTCTGGCGGCTATGTAAATAATGCCATAATAGAACTTGACCTTAAAACTGGCGATATAAGCATAACTCGAGGGATAGATATTTGCTCAATGCTTTTGGTGGATGACGGAGATGTTTGTAAACTGCTTGCATGTTTTAATGGTGAACATGAAAAAGACATTGCTCAAATGACTCATGATGGCAGGTTCTTTGGAGTGCCGTTAAAAAAATGTTGGATTTCTCCTAAAAGTAATCTTGGTTATCCAACACAAATCAAACGCATAAAAGAAGTGTTTATAAAAACAAAATCACCTTGCAAAGTAAAAATCTCAACTGAAAGCATAAGTAAAACCTTTTCGCTTAAAGGTGGGAATGTAACACAGCGTTTAAGGCCAAATATTTTTGGTGAGCAAGTGGAAGTTTCGTTCATATCCGAATCTAGCGAAACAGAAATTTCTTGCCCATACATAATTATGGGGGTTACATCATGATGAATGGTAGACTTATTAAATATTTCAACAAGCTTGAAAAGCGAAAAAATTATTATAAAAATAGGAGAGTAAACGATGTATTCTTATACCTTTTCCAAAGATGATACAGACAAATTAACAAAAAAAACCCAAGATTATTCAAATATGCTTGATGAATTTAAAAAGGTTGATGACAAGTATAATTTAACGACAGATACAGTAACGTTTGAAAAACAAACTTTTACAAAGCCAACGGATGAAGAAATAAAAACTTCAGCAAAAAATAGTCTTGAAGATTACAAACAGACATCACTTAAAAACATTGAAAGCGATTATAATGAAAAAAGCACAAACATTTCAAATCAAATTGATGAACTAAACAAAAGTGCAAATTCACAGAAGCAGGAAACAAAAAACCTATATTCGTCGCTAAAAAATGATGCGTCAAATGATGCGTTAAAGCGTGGGCTTGCGCGTTCGTCTATTGTTATAAATGTACTAGATGCTTTTGATCAAAATATGATCGATGAAATAAATAAAATTAATGAGGAAATTGGCTCAAAGGTGGAGAGTTTAAATAATCAAAAGTTGTTACTTAGCGAACAGCGTCAAAATGCTCTTAATGCTTTTGATATTTCATATGCTGTTGAACTTTCAACTAAAATTGACGAAATAAATGCCGCACTTGCTGAGCAGGAACAAAAAGTTATTGAATACAATAATGAAATTGCTGAAAAAGAGGCGGAGTATGAAGCCCAAAGAAACAAAGATACATTGGATAGAGCCGAGTTTATTGAAAAGTATGGTGAAGATGCAATACTGAGTTTAAAGCAAAATGAAAAATACGAAATTGCACTAAACTACTTAAACTCACTTCCAAAAGAAGAAGCAATAAACGAACTTGACACCAATAGGACATATTCATATGAACTTGGTCCAACATATTTCAATAGGTTGAAAGTTAATATAGAAGAAAGAGAAAATTAATTTATGTGGGATGAAGTTTTCAGTGTGGCACTTACAAATGGTATTTTTGCTTGTTTGTTTGTGGCACTGTTGGTGTACGAATTAAAAGACTCTCGCCAGCGTGAAAGGAAATATCAAAAGACGATAGACACACTTTCGTCAAGACTTGTCATAATTGAAAAAGTACATGAAGATGTTGATGAAATCAAGCAAACTATAACAATCAAAAAGGGGGAGAAGTCCAATGAAAACATTTAAAGAAAAAATTAAGACATACAGTTTTTGGACAGGACTTAGTGCATCTGTGGTACTACTTGTGAACGCCATTGCAAAGTGCTTTGGTTTTTCAATCGATGATCAACTTATCGAAGATATAATAATGTCAATATGTGGAGTTTTGGTGGCTCTTGGTTTCGTATGAGCACCAAAGACCCACAAAACCGATAGTCAACAAAAGCCAGGACCCCAAGATCCAA
>CALWPD010000007.1 GCA_944383335.1 uncultured Clostridia bacterium | reverse complement strand
GGGGTGTCAAGTCCACGCAGGAGTTTAGTTCCCTAAATGACTGTGTGGCTTGGCACACCAGTAACAAAGTATTGCGACGCTTTTTTTTAAAAACATAGACCACCAAAAAGCAAGCAAGACAAGGCTCGCTATGGCGGGCTAGGCAGGAGTTTAGTTCCCTAAATGACTGTCTAGACCGGCATAGCAGTAACAAAGTATTGCGCCGCTTTTTGGTGGTCTATTTATTCACTTTGTATACATTGTATGACTACATAATAGCTAAACTCAGGGCTTACAACAACTTTTACCTTGTCGCCAACTTTTTTACCCATGACCGCTTTTGCAAAAGGGGATTTGACGCTTATTTTACCATTTTGTGCGTCTTGGCCTATTGTCGTGGTGATTTGATATGTCATGGTTCTTCCACCATCAAGCATAACTGTAACAATACTTCCAAGTCCGACCACATTTATATTTTTTGTATGTTCCACAATGCGTGCGGTTTTTATCATATTTTCAAGATATTCAATTCTTGATTCGTTTCTACCCTTTGCCCGACGGGTTTCGTGAAGTTCGGAATTCTCAGAAAAGTCGCCAAGCTCTTTTGCATCCATAATTTTATCATGAAGCTCGGCTCTGACTACCGTTTTTCTGTAGTCAATTTCTTTTTGCATATTAATTATGTCCTGTTTTGTGAGTTCATCAAACATAATATTCACCTATATTCTTTTGGAAATTTCATTTGAAAGCAGTGTTTTAAAGTCATCTAACTTAAATTCAACTGTGTTGTTTTGTCCACGCTTACGCACAGAAACAACATTTTTTTCTATCTCATTTTCGCCAACTATTATAACATAAGGCACTTTTTGAGAAATTGCACTACGAAGTTTATATCCAAGTTTTTCGTTGCGTCTATCAAGTTCAACTCTTATATGATTATCTTTTAAAGTTTTTTCTATCTCTTCGCATTTTTCCACAAATTTTTCACTTATTGGGATAATCTCCACTTGCACAGGAGAAAGCCATGTTGGAAACGCGCCTGCATAATTTTCTGTTATGATCCCCAAAAACCTATCTATTGAGCCATAAATCACGCGGTGGAGCATAAGTGGCTCTTTTCTTTCTCCGTCTTCATCAACATAGTCGATTTGAAAACGCTTTGGAAGTTGCATATCAAGCTGAATGGTTCCACACTGCCATGTTCTACCTATGGCGTCTTTTATGTGGATATCTATTTTTGGCCCATAAAATGCACCATCACCTTCATTTATGACATACTCCTTTCCTATATGCTCCAAAGCATTTTTTAAGCTATTTTCCGCAAATTCCCAGTCCGAAATTTCGCCAATGTGGCTTTCTGGCATGGTTGAAAGTTCCAAGTGATAGGTTAGGCCAAATGTGCCATACATTTCATCAACAATGGAAAGAATGTTTTTTACTTCCTGCTCAAGCTGGTCCGCTTTTAGGAATATATGAGCATCATCTTGTGTGAAGCATCTTACACGAAACAGTCCATGAAGTGTACCGCTTGCTTCTTGGCGGTGTACTTTTCCAAGTTCTGCCACGCGAAGTGGTAAATCTTTATATGAGTGCAACCCTTCTTTGTAATATATGAGTCCACCTGGACAATTCATTGGTTTTATGGCAAAATCATCATCTTCAACTTTAAAGGTGTACATATTATTTTGATAGTGGTCCCAATGCCCAGAAATTTCCCAAAGTTTTCTATTCATCGCCATTGGAGTTTCAATTTCTAGATAATTGGCGCGTGAATGTACTTCACGCCAATATTTTATAAGTTCATTTTTTATGATAACTCCTTTTGGCATATAAAATGGCATACCGGGTGCATAGTCGGATATAAAGAACAATCCAAGTTCTTTTCCAAGTTTTCTATGGTCTCGCTTTTCTGCTTCTTCAAGCATTTTTAAGTATTCTTTTAGTTCTTGTTTTTCCAAAAATCCATAAACATATATGCGTTGCATCATCTTATTTTTTTCGCTTCCACGCCAATATGCGCCCGAAACACGGTTTATTTTAAAGGCAAAACTTCTTAGCATCTTTGTGTTGTCAACATGTGGACCTTTACAAAGGTCAACAAACAAATCGCCAAGACTGTAAATTGAAATTTCGCTGCCCTGTGGTAAGTCGTTTATAAGTTCCACTTTGTATGGTTGGTTTTTGAACATTTCAAGCGCTTCATCTTTTGATAAAACACGCTTTGTCATGTCAAGATTTTGCGAGATTATTTCTCGCATTTTGCTCTCGATTTTTTCAAAATCTTCTGGGGTTAAATTATGCTCCATGTCAAAATCATAATAAAAGCCATTGTCTATGGCAGGGCCAATGCCAAATTTGACCTCATCGCCAAAAATACTTTTGACGGCGGCAGCAAGTACATGTGCCATTGTGTGTCTTGATTTATAAAGTAATTCATTTTTTTTGTTTTCCATAATTTTCTCCTTTTAACAAAAAAAGTCCATTAGAGAAAAATCTCTAAGGACGCAAAAATTTTCACGCGGTTCCACCTTAGTTACAAACACAAAGTTTGTCAGCTTTATTGTGGGCTTGGTGCCACATACCTTATCCAAAAAAGTGGTACAAAAAAAGTGTTTTCAGGCGAATTTCAGCCACGTTCGCCACTCTCTAAGAAAAGGGGCTCTTTTTGCGTGTCTTTTTTATAGATAAATTACACAACAAGTATACACAAAAAAAGAAACTTGTCAAACTTTTTTTGTAGTTTTATGTTTACATAAAAAAATCACTTTACTACTTTGCAAAGTGATTTTTTGATGTTTATTATGATATATCAACAGAAAAATCTTGCTCAGTGTAACCATCAAGTTCTTCTAAAGTGGTAACTGGCATATCAAGAGTTACATCATTATACTTAAACTTGAAAGACCATTCTTGTTCGGATTCAACTTCTCCATCAACATACTCTTTTGTGGTCGTTGTATATTCACTTATTTTTCCGTCGCGAATTTTGTATACAAAAATGGATATTGTTTTTTCTTCTTTAAGTGTTTCTGATGCCTGTTGTGTGATTTGTGTAAACTCAAATGTTAAGTCATAAGAATTTTCAGAATTTTTAACCAAGTCCAATTTAACTGCGTCATCTTCAAGTTGAAGCAAATCTTCATTTGGTAAACTGACACTTGCCATTGTAGATTGATATGTAAGTTGGTCTACACCAATGCCATATTGGGAATATGCTTTATGTTTGGAATTGACTTGATATGTAGTGCCTTCGATTTCTCCAATATAATATTCTGAACTGCCATTGCTTGATGAATCTAATTGTGTTGCACCAGATGATTTAATTGTTAGTTTAACATTATCCTTTTGATATGCAACGTTTGAATCGCCGTCATAGCGAAGAGTTGATGTTTGTTTAAGGTTGCCATGCATAGAATTTGAATTTTCTTTTGTGGTCATTGTCATTGTAACTTCATAGTCGCCCACAGCATCTACAACTTCTGTGCTTAAAGCCCTATTTATTGCATCAAATGCATCCTGTCTTTCAATAGGCTCACCTCCGCAAGCGCTTAGAACAAATGCAAACACAAAAAGCAAAGCGCTAAACATTCCCAATACAATACGGCGATTGGTTTTTACTTTCTCCATAAACTTCCTCCTTATGTAGAGATTAACATACACATGATATTCTTGTAAAGTTATTTATATTATTTTTTTTTATAAAAAAAGACTTTAAAATGAAATAAACTCATATTTTAAAGTCTTTTTAATATTTATGCTCTGGTTGAAAGTTTGATTCCTGCGCCCATTGTGGTTGCAACAACAACATTGCGGATATATTGTCCTTTTGCTGCTGCTGGTTTTGCCTTTATAAGAGCAGTCATAAGTGCATTGTAGTTTTCAACAAGTTTGTCTTTTCCAAAACTAACTTTTCCAATCACAACATGAACATTGTTTCCTTTGTCCAAACGATATTCAACTTTACCAGCTTTAACATCGTTTATGGCTTTTTTAACATCCATTGTAACTGTGCCACTTTTTGGGTTTGGCATAAGTCCTTTTGGTCCAAGTATTCTTGCAATTCTTCCAACAACACCCATCATATCTGGAGTTGTGATGCAAACATCAAAGTCAAGCCAGTTCTCGGACTGAATTTTTTGAACAATATCTTCTGCTCCAACAACATCAGCGCCCGCCTCTTCGGCTTCTTTGGCTTTATCTCCTCTTGCTATAACAAGAACTTTGACTTTTTTGCCTGTTCCGTTTGGAAGAACAACCACTCCACGAACCTGTTGGTCTGCATTTCTTCCATCAACACCAAGGCGAACATGAAGTTCAACTGTTTCGTCAAACTTTGCTTTTGGCAAATTTTCTAAAAGTGCAAATCCTTCATCAACATCATAAAGTCTGTTTTCGATTTGGCTTTTTGATTGTGCATATCTTTTACCTTTCATTTGTGCCTCCTCTACTCTTCAACAGTTACGCCCATACTGCGTGCTGTTCCTTTTATCATCTCCATTGCCTGTTCAACGCTTGATGCATTAAGGTCTGGCATCTTTGTTTCGGCAATTTCACGAACTTGCATAAGTGTGAGCTTTCCGACTTTTTGTTTGTTTGGTTTGCCCGAGCCTGACTCAATTCCAAGTGCTTTTTTGATGAGCACTGCTGCAGGTGGTGTCTTTAAGACAAAGTCATATGACCTATCTTGATAAATTGAGATAACCACTGGAATAATAAGTCCCGCTTGGCTTGCAGTTTTGTCATTAAATTCTTTAACAAACTGCACACTGTTTACACCATGTGGTCCAAGAGAAGAACCAACTGGTGGGCCTGCCGTTGCTTTTCCGGCTGGCAGTTGAAGTTTTACAACTGCTGTCAATTTTTTTGCTGGCATAAAATTTTCCTCCTATGTGGTGAATATCAAGATGTATGCAAAAATTTACATCTCTCCCACGAATTTATTTTAACAAGGCAATGCCTTGAAAAAACCATTATTAATCTTTGATTGTTTTATCATTTTTATTTTGTCATCTTTACTTGACGAACTCCTTGTCATCCTGAGAGTTACCTGCCTGACGGCTGACGAAGGATCTCAACGATTAGAAATTCTTCGTATTATTTTTTTGTCATCCTAAGCAGAGTGAAGGATCTTGAGATTCTTCGTAGGTCGACGCGTTGGAGCAGGGCTCAGAATGACAAACACTCTCACAATGACTATAAAGGTCGATGCTCTGAGGTGGGACTAAGAATGACTAATATCACAAATGATTAATAGTTGTCTTTAATTTTTATTATTTGTGAATAGTCAAGGTCGACAACTGTATCTCGACCAAACATTTCAACACTTACTTTGCACCTTGAAGTTTCTTTGTCAATTTCAACAACAGTGCCAATCATGCTTGAAAGTGGTCCGTCAATAACCTCCACTTTATCACCGGTTTCAAGGTCAACTTCCACAGTTACACGCTCAAGGTGCATACGCTTTACTTCATCATCTGTTAGCGCAAGAGGTCTACCTTTTGGCCCTGTAAAGCCCGTTACACCATGCGTACGGGTTATATTGTGCCAAATATCATCACCATAGCGCATCTTGACAAGAAGGTATCCTGGCATTGTTTTCCTTTGAATAAGTTTTTTCTTGCCATTTTTTTCTTGGATGACATTTTCCATTGGAATGACAATATCCATCACTCTATCTTCAAGACCATACTTTACTGCCATGGTTTCAAGATTCTCTTTTGCGACATTTTCATATCCCGTGTAGGTGTGAAGAACATACCATTTTGGTTCTATTTTTTCAACATCAACTTTTTCCATAATTCACTCCTTAACCTGATACAGATGTCGTCAAAAGTTCAAACAGCCACGAAAGAAGCCGGTCAATTCCAAAAAGAACAACTGCAAAAATGAGAACCACAGCCAAAACAACACCTGTCTTTTTTACAACTGTGCCAAAAGTTGGCCATGTTACTTTTTTGAGTTCACTGGTTGTTTCTTTAATGCGTTTTGCTGTTTTTGAAGGTTTTTTTACTTTTGTTTTTTTCTTGTCTTGCTTTTTGTTTGACTTGTCGTCTTTTTTTGCGTTTTGCTTTTGCTGTGGTTTTTTTTCTTCTTCTGCCAAGGCAGGTTCAACATTACCGACATTTGTGTTTTCCTCTACTATTTGTGAATCTTCTACTGGTAAAGTTTGTTCGACATTTTGTTTGTTTTTCTTTGCCATTAAATTACTCCTTACTTGGTTTCTTTGTGAAGTGTGTGTTTATTACACCTTGGGCAAAACTTATTTAGTTCAATTCTTTCTGCCTGATTTTTTTTGTTTTTGCTTGTTGAATAATTACGCTCTTTACATTCTGTGCAAGCAAGTGTAACTAATGCTCTTTTTGGATTTGCCATTTTATCTCTCCTTCATAAATTAAGTTATCTTTACTTAAAAAATAGCACCCGCTTTTTATGGTGCAGGGCTATAATAACATATGTTATTTTATTTGTCAATTATTTTTTTGGCATTATCTACTAAAATCTTCTTTATTATTATCTTTATTTTGTTTTGCTTTTTCCAATTCTTCTTTTCTAATCTTTTGGGCTTGTTCTTCTTGTTCTTTTAATTTTTGCAACTCAAGGTCTCGTTGACGCTCAAGTTCAACCTGTCTTTCGGCATTGGTACGATTTTCTGCTTCGACACGAGACTGTGCAACCGCCTTTTCTATTTCTTCATCAAGGTTGGCTTCATTTAAATTTTTATTTTTTAGGTTTTGAGCCTTTGCGTACACAGTTCCCGCCCGTTTTTGAATTATTGCCATAAGTCTCATCAAAAGCACTTGATGATTGGCTTTTTCTGTGAAAGTGTCTTTTAATAGTTCACCAAGTTCGCCGTCCATGCCATAAAGTTCAATATACATCCTTAACGCATTTGCATCTTTTTGTTTAAGTTTTGCAATATTTAATTTCAAAAGTTCATTTCGATTTTTTAAACTTACGACAGTTCTTTTTATCTGTTTTTTTAGGCGTGGATCACTTTCTGAAAACTCTTGATTTTCAAGCGCAGTCAAAAGTGCTTCGGAATTTTCAAGAGAGGTGGTGAAATTCTTTGAAACTTCACTGTTAGAATTCTCCAAAAAACTTTCACTTTGGATATTTGATGCATTGATTTTGTTTTGCAAAATTTCGTCGGTGTATTCCTCTGTCAAAACAAAATTTTCACCAAAAGGATTGTATCCTTGTTCAACATACAGCCTGCCAAGACTTTCATTTGAAAGTGAAAGAGCGTTAAAAACATCTACACTTTTCCCCTCTGGAAGAGCATCCTTTTGGACTTCAAAATCATCAAACAAAAACTGATTTTCCATGACTTTATAATAAAATAATTAATTTTTTTTGTCAAATATAATGTTTGTTTTTCACTAAACATGGTACTGCTCTTTTTTTAAAACTCTTTTTGAGTATTAAAAGTTCCTCAACTGAGACGTCAAATATCTTTGACATTAATAAATGTACAAAATTAATAAAGAGAACTTTGGTTTACTCACTCTACTTTTGGTTTACTATCATCAAGTAGAGTGAAAAGAGTTTGATTAAAATCAAACGCCTGCATAAGCTTTTTCACTTCTTCTCTCATACTTACACAAACTGATTGTGGAACAGAAGTTTTGTATGCCCTTATGATAAGATTTTTTGGAGTTATATCATAATTTACAAATTCCACTAAATCGACATGGTATCCTTGACTTTTCAAAAGATTGCATCTTATGGCGTCTGTAAACAGAGAACTCAATCTTTCCTTCACGACGCCATATCTTGTAAGAATTGGAAAATCTGGACTTTTTATTTGCGCATTTACTTCGTGTTGACAACAAGGCACAGAGAAAATCATTCTCGCCTTCCAATTTATTGCATTAAAAAGTGCATAGTCGGTGGCGGTGTCGCAAGCATGAAGAGATATCACCATATCCACATCAAACTTTGGAATATAGTCCTTTATATCTCCCACAAAAAAGTGCAAATTACTATATCCATATTTTTGGGCTGTTTCATTACATTTTTTAATTACATCTTCCTTTAAATCAAGCCCAACAATATTTGCGTTAATTTTTTTTATTTTTAAAAAATAATAGTAAAGCAAAAAAGTTAAATAAGATTTCCCACAACCAAAATCTACCACATTTATCGTATTTAATTTAAACTTATCTACTGCATCGTCAATTATTTCAATAAATCTATTTATTTGTTTGAATTTGCTATACATAGACTTTACAACCTTTCCCTGAGATGTAAAAATACCCATATCCACAAGTGGTAAAATTTGCTCACCTTCGCGAAAAATATATTGTTTTTGCCTATCTTGGCTATTTTGTTCTTTTAATTTATTTTCTTTAATATTTTTGGTATAAAATATTTTATTTTTTTTTGTAATTCTTATGGCAAACTCTACGGTGCTTGAATAAAAATTAAATTGCTTATATTCTGAAATTTTATCTATTAAAAAATCAACAATGTCTGTTACTGGAATATTTTCGTTAAAAACTTGTTTTTGTGTAAATTTGCTAACAAAATAAATGTTATTTATTCTTTTTATGTCAATTTTTTTATACTCGCAATTCTTTTTGGGATTACTAACAATCACTTTTGAAATATTATTGTTAAAAATTTCATTAATTTTACTTCTAATTTCATTACCAATTATTTCCATACTTTCTCCTGACAAATTCTAACACGATGGTTATATCATATTTTTTTTTAATCAACAAGCAAATGTTATATTTTTGATTATACACACCATTTAAATGATAAACCCACACATTTAAGACATGAAAAAAGTGGTCAGTAGCAACTAACCACAATCAAAAAGTACTTTGTACTAAACTTACCGCAACATTTTGTGTTTACATTCTCCACATATATGTTTGCCAGATAGAATATAATCAAAAATTTCTTTGTTCCTGCTTGGTGCGATTTTGTTTTCTTCATTGATTGCGTTTACTTTATTCCAAATGTCATCATCAATTATTCTTGGAAATATTTTGTCATACTTTATACCATGATGCTCAACAATTCCTGTATATCTTGAATTATGAAGTATTGTTTTTTAAATTTTTTTCATTTTTTTTGCCAAAAAGATTGATAATTATTTTGTTATGTTTCTTTGCATATTTGTAGGCAAGAATTGCTCCACCATAAGTTCTTGTTGGGTCAATATAACAAATTAAAGTGTCGCATAGGTTTATCATTTGTTGATTGCTAACTGTTATTTTCCTTTTATAATGTTGTTCTTCAATATCATACATCGCTGTTTTTACATCTGAGTATGGTTTGTATATTTCATCGCCAAAAATTGGATGGTGGTCTATTATTGGGGTTATTGTATGCAAACTTGTGATAGCAACTTCAATTACTATATCTGGATAAGTTCTTCTCAAAATTCTACAAACATTTAATGCTATTTTATCAAACTCACCGTGAGTGCCCATAGTAAAAAACTTGCAACCATTATGAATTTGTTTCTCAACTTCTTTACGAAGTTTTACTTCAACATCATCACTTTTCCCCCATAAATTTCTATGACCAATAAAAGCAACTTTCCTCTCCATTTTGTTCTCCAATACTAATTATAAAATGATATATTTTTGAATATTTTTATCTATTTTTGTTTAAAATAAATCAGTAAATGATTTATTTTTTAATAAGTATATCACTCATTGATATAAAATTTCAACTTTTTGAAAAAAATAATAGAATTTACATCAATAGCAGATTAAGACGTTACCTAGTTAAGTTTTAAACTATAAGCATAAGGAGAATGCTTATGAATAAAGAAAATTTAACAAAAGAATATAAGGATATCATTTATAAAATTGGATACTATAGAAATAAGAACAATTTATCTGCAAGAGATACTAGTTTGCAGTTAGGTTTTAGTGATAGTTTTATTAACAGAATTGAGAGATATACTGTTGAATTGAAAGTTTCAACTTTATTAAAATTTATGGAACTTGTTGGAATTACACCTTTTGAATTTTTCTATCCTAACCCAGATAATTTTGCAAAAGATAAAGAATTGTTTGACCTTATAATATCTTTAACACCTGAGAATAAAGAAACTATTATAGATTTAGCAAAGAAGTTAAAGAAATAACATAGCATAAAAATAGTCAAGAGTTTTGCTCTTGACTGTTTTGTTTTAGTTAGTTAGTTTTTGTTCGGTATGTGAATTTTGTCGACTTTTAACTGCTTTATAATCTATGTCTATTATATCTTCTAATCTTGATACTTCTATAACTTTTATTCCTTTTTTGAATAAGGTATGAACTGAATTGCCACAATTTTTCAAACATACCATTTGAATCAACAATGAAACTAAAATCATCTTGTGGATAACATGCTTGTATTAAGTAATATATATTTTGTTCCATAATTTACCTTTTAAATTAAACAAATTATATGTTCAACACTTCTATTCCAAACTAATCTTTATTAAAAAAACCTTTCGTCAACAAATTAGCTTGCAAAAAAAGACCTTTCGGTCTATAAAAAAACTTTGTTTAATAAAAAAACACAAAATTGTGAGGCAGATGCTAGGCTCGACGGGTACCCTCGCGCAGGAGCTTAGTTACCTAAGTGACTGTGTGAGGGTTGCCCGACAGTAAACGACGCAGATGCCCACAATTTTGCGTTTTTTGGTGCGAGTGACGGGACTTGAACCCATACTCTTTCGAACTTGCCCCTTAAACAAGCGCGTCTTCGTCGAAACTGTCGCTTTTGGCTTCAATTTGCTATTCGCAAATTTTCGCTTTTCGCTCCGTTTCTCCTCTCCCCAAAAAGTTTCCGTAGGTACTTTTTGGGGACCCCCAATGGCAGACGCGCACACTTTTCCCTAATTTACAAAAAAAAACAAAATTGTGAGGCAGATGCCCACAATTTTGCGTTTTTTGGTGCGAGTGACGGGACTTGAACCCATACTCTTTCGAACTTGCCCCTTAAACAAGCGCGTCTGCCATTCCGCCACACTCGCAAATGCTCTTGCATTGTAACACCAAAAATGTTGTGTTGTCAAGTGGCTACGCTAAATTATTTGACAAATTTTTATGTTTTCACAATAATATAGATATGAGCGTGCTAGATATAGTTTTGTATACACTTGTAGGTGTATTGGTTATTGTGATTGTTGTGTGTCTTGCAATAGCAAATTATGCCGGAAGCAATCTTGTTGCAGTGTTTGAACAATATGAAAAATATAGTGCCGATTTTTTTGACACCCTGACTCTTGCAAAAAAAATCTCACAAGGTGAATTTGGTGGTAATATAAAAGTCGGATATACTGACGGCTTTCTTTCTGATTACTATTATAACCGAACGATTTATTTATCTTCTCGTGTGGCAAGCGCAAGCAATATCTCAGCATTCGCCGTATGCGCACATGAACTTGGGCACGCTATCCAATACCGTGATGAACCGCAAAAGATGCTAAAGTTTGGGAAAAGAATTCGACTTTCAAATGTATTGTCAAAATTCACATTACCACTTTTTGTGATTGGAATAGTATGCATATTTATTAATATACTATTAGCAATAGCAATTTTGACATTTAGCGTGGTGATGTTTTTGATTGGACTTGTAACCAAACTTAGCACAATTAAAATTGAAAAAGAAGCATCTGAAAACGGTATAAAACTTCTACAAAAATATGCAAATTTTGATGAAACTCAAGTTAGATATGCAAAAAAAGTGCTTTCTAGTGCGAAACTCACATATATTGCATCGTTTTTAAAAAGTATGCTTAAGTGGACGATGCTAGTTAACAAATATGATTTTTATTAGGAGGACAATATGTGGATATTATTTTCACCAGACTATTTGGAGTACACCCTTATGGGAATTATTTTAATTCCTGGCTTAATCTTTGCCATGGTGGCAAGTGCACGCGTTAACTCAACTTTTCATAAGTATGACCAAGTACTTTCATCTAAAGGATTAACCGGCGCGGAAGTGGCTCAAAAAATTATGGAAGCGGAAGGAATTTATGATGTACAAATTCAAAAAGGCAACACAAACGAACTCACTGATAACTTTAATCCAAAAACAAAAATAATAACCCTTTCCAACAAAGTTTACAGTGGCACATCTATTTCCGCAATCGGCGTGGCGGCACACGAAACTGGACACGCTGTACAACACGCAAAAGGTTATAAACCACTCAAAATCCGAACAGGGCTTGCATATGTAAGCAATTTTATGAGCGTTTTGGTGTGGCCACTGATTATTATTGGAATTGTACTTGACTTTGCGTATGTTGGCGGAGTTGTGGGTAAATCATTTTTGTGGGTTGGAGTAGCTTTCTTTGGAGTAAGTACGTTGTTTAGTTTGATAACATTGCCAGTGGAGTTTAACGCCTCTAGTCGTGCCTTAAAACTTTTGGTTTCAACCGGTTGTGTGGATGAGATGGAAGTAAAAGGCTGTAAAAAAGTGCTATCGAGTGCTGCAATGACATATGTCGCTGCCCTTGTAGTGTCAATTTTGGAACTATTACGATTTGTATTATTCTTTCTTTTAAGATCAAGAGATAATTAATATTATTTTGGGAATAATATGAATGTCTTTGTCATTTCGAATTACATCCCGTCTTTTCGAGCAAACATTTCTGTCGCGAACATTTTTGTCATTTTGAGCGAAGCGAAAAATCTCATACCATACAGTGTTGTTTTGAGCGAAGCGAAAAATCTTTGAGATTCTTCGTGAGTCCGGCTCTGCGGGAGTGGCTCAGAATGACAACTTCGCTCAGAATGACAACTTAGAATGACAATAAAATTTTAAAAAATCACAGTTTTTAAGGAGATAAAAATGAATAAAGATAATGTAATCTCAAAATATAACGAGCAAAAAATTTCACAAATGGAAAGATTTTGTAATGAGTATAAAGATTTTTTATCAACATGCAAAACCGAGCGTGAGTGCATAAACTTTATAACAAAAATGGCGGTGGACAACGGATATATAAGTCTTGATGATGCACTTAAACAAAACAAAAAATTAAAGTGTGGAGATAAGGTCTACGCCGTTAATATGGGTAAAGCAATGATTCTTATGGTTATTGGCGAACATGAAATGGTACATGGCCTAAACTTTGTTGGTTCACACATCGATAGTCCACGACTTGACCTTAAAGCTAATCCTGTTTATGAAAACAATGGCCTGTGCCTACTTGACACTCACTACTATGGCGGAATTAAAAAATATCAGTGGACAACCTTGCCACTTGCCATTCATGGCACAGTGGTTAAAAAAGATAATAAAAAGATAGATTTTGTGTATGGTGAAGATGAAAATGACGGCGTTGTTGGTATATCTGACCTTCTACCTCATCTTGAAAAGTCCAAAAAGGTTGAAATCCAAGGCGAAGATTTAAATATTTTGGTTGGTTCTGTCCCTGATATGACAAAAAAAGAAGACAAGGTAAAAAGTAATATGCTCAACATCTTAAAATCTTATGACATTGACGAATCGGACTTGTTTAGTGCCGAAATAGAAGTGGTACCAAGCGGAAAAGCCCGAGATTTTGGTCTAGATAAAAGTATGATAATCGGGTATGGTCAAGATGATAGAGTTTGTGCATATGCTTCCCTTAGAGCAATGATGGAAATACAAAATCCAAAACACACGAGTGTTTGCCTCTTTGTGGACAAAGAGGAAATTGGCAGTGTTGGCGCAACGGGTATGAGTAGTAAATTTTTTGAAAACAGCATTGCCGAAGCTATAAACCTTTGCGGACAATATAATGAACTAACTATGCGTCGAGCACTTAACAAATCTAGAATGCTTTCAAGCGACGTTACTGCTGCATACGATCCAAATTATCCAACTCCTATGAATGAAGCCACTGAGGCACATCTTGGAAGAGGTATTTCATTTAACAAATATACCGGCAACAAAGGAAAAAGCGGTGCAAATGATGCCAATCCGGAGTTTATTGCAAAACTTAGAGATGTGCTTGACAAACATAATGTAAACTATCAGGCAACAGAAATGGGGAAAGTTGATGCCGGTGGTGGTGGAACAATCGCTTATATTATGGCTGGATATGGCATGGAAGTTATAGACGCAGGTGTTCCAGTGCTTAGTATGCATGCACCTTGGGAAATAACCGCAAAAGTGGATATTTTTGAAAGTTACTTGTGCTACAAAGCATTTTATACGATGTAAACAAAAACAGCCTTGACATAATTAATCAGCCTGTTCAAAAAAAATCAGGCAAGACCAAATAAAATTAGCCAAAAGTACTGTTACTTTTGGCTATTCTTTTGTTTTTTTGTGTCTTTTAATGTTATTGTTCGATTAAATACTAATTTCTCTGCGGTTGTGTCTTTATCCAAACAAAAGTATCCATTTCGAATAAATTGATATCTTTCTTCTGCAGTGTATTTTACACCATCTTCAACATAACAATCATCAAGCACCACAAGTGAATTCGGGTTAATTTTAAAGTTGTCAGTTGCATGTTCTTGACCTTCAACTTCGTCTTGGCTTTCTTCATCAACAAGATTTTCAAATAAACGGGCTTCAGCCTTCAAAGCATGATTTGGATTTATCCAATGAATTGTTCCTTTTACCTTTATTTGACAATCACTGCCACTCTTTGTACCTTCAATATAGTTGGCATAAACTGTGATTACATTGCCGTTATCATCCTCATCAAAACCTGTGCATTCAACAATGTATGCACCTTTTAGACGAACACGAGCACCAACATACAAACGATAAAACTTTGGATTTGGCTCTTTGATAAAGTCTTCGCTTTCAATTAAACTTACTTTTCCAAAATAATATTTTCTGTGAGAAGTTTCTTCATTTTGTGGATAGTCCTCAAGGTCAATTTCTTCTTCTTTTCCATCTTCCCAGTTGTTGATGACAAGTTTAATTGGATGCAAAACTGCCATAACACGCTTTGAAACTTTATTTAGATCATCTCTTATGAAATGATTTAAAAATTCTGGATCAATAAGAGAGTTACTTTTTGAAATGCCTGCAGCCAAAACAAATGTTTTTAAACTCTCCGGTAGTACTCCACGACGCCTAAGCCCACGAAGACTGTAAAGGCGTGGGTCATCAAATCCACTGACAAGTCCATCTTGAACAAGTTTTTTAATGAAACGCTTGCCTAAGATAGCGCCCTTTATATAAAGATTTGCATATTCAACTTGTCTGGAATGATTCTTTAGTCCGCTATTTTCAACCACCCAATTATAAAGTGGCCTATGATCTTCAAATTCTGGTCCACAAATGGAGTGCGAAACGCCCTCATAGCAGTCGTCAAGCGGATGTGAAAAATCATATGTTGGATATATATTCCATTGCCTACCTATTCTTTGATGATTGAGATATTGAATACGATAAATAACTGGATCACGCATGTTCATGTTTGGGCTTGCCATATCTATTTTTGCCCTAAGACACCTTGAGCCCATTTCAAATTCGCCATTTTTCATACGCTCAAAAAGATCAAGATTCTCCTCAACACTGCGGTCGCGATATGGACTATTTTTGCCTGGTTCTGTAAGCGTTCCACGGTATTTTGTAAGTTCTTCAGGACTTAGGTCGCAAACATATGCCTTGCCTTCTTTTATAAGTTTTAATGCCACTTCGTAATTCATTTGGAAATACTCTGTTGCATAATGAATTTCATGCCAATCATAGCCGAGCCAATGTACATCATCTTGAATTGCATCCACAAACTCCTGACTTTCTTTTTGTGGATTGGTGTCATCATATCTAAGATTACAAACACCGCCATATTTTTTTGCCAAGCCATAATTTAAAACAATGTTTCTGACATGGCCTATGTGCAAATATCCGCTTGGCTCTGGCGGATGACGGGTTTGAACGTGGTCGAACCTACCTTCTTTTAAATCTTTATTTATAATTTCTTCAATAAAATTTGTTGCTTCTACTTCCATTGTATCTCCTTAATAGGTTTAAGTGTAAACATATTTTTAAAAAAAATCAACTTTTAAAAGTAATTTCCAAAAAAATTACCCACATTTGTGGGTATAGGCACTTCCTTGTCATCCTGAGAATTGTTTCCTTGACGGAGACGAAGGATCTCATCAATTAGAGATTCTTCGCTAACGCTCAGAATGTCGTCGAAACTGTCGCTTTGGGCTTCAATTTGCTATTCGCGACTTTAGTTGAGATTCTTCGTAAGCACCACTTCGCGGGTTGGACTCAGAATGACTTTTGTTTTTTTGTCGCCCTAAGCACAGCGAAGGGCCTCAACCGCTTTAATATAGACCACCAAAAAGCAAGCAAGACGCGGCTCGCTATGGTGGGCTAGGCAGGAGTTTAGTTTCCTAAATGACTGTCTAGACCGGCATAGCAGTAACAAAGTATTGCGCCGCTTTTTTAATTAAATTCGGCAACACGGAAGCCTCGTTTTGCCTTTTCTTCTTCAATTTTGTCTGCCAAAAGATTTCGGACATATGTAGGGTTTTTTATATGTCGGATAATTAGCGTTGGAGTGCTTTCATCTTTTGAATATAAAATTATAGTGCCAACTCCAAAAATTTTTTCACCAAGCGATTGTGTTAAGGAAATATCATAAATCCTGTAAAGATTAACTTCCTCTTCACGAGTGAAAAGTAAGCCTGTTTTAACAAACACCTTTGTCCAATCTGGATCAACAACAAGATAGTATCTTGTGAATGTTATAGGCATCCCTAAAATTCGCTTTCTGTCATTCCATACAACCTGACTTGTTTCACCCCAATGGTTTTCCATACAATCTACCTTTTTTAAAAATTATATTACAACATTATTTCAAAAATGTCCAGTATTTTATTTATTTGCTTTTACTTAGTGGAAAAATTGTGTTATATTTATAATATTAGAGCAAAATAATTTTAGGAGACGCTATGAGAAGAAGAACCGTTCTTTTTGGTGGAGTTATTCTTTCACTGATGTATAGCCTTATGTTGCTTGTTTCTGTGTTTTTGCTTATTTTTTCGGTGCTTTACACATTTTTTGGTGATAGTATGCAAATAGTGGAAGATATTTTTAAGCCACTATTATCTCCATTTATGACATTTGGTGAAGATAAGCTATTTGTTACTATAGGCATTGTTACGTTGGTAGCATTGTTTTCACTCATATGTGCTTCAAGATTCATTAAATATTCTGATTATAATCAAGAAAAATTTGTTTCAAAAAAAGGTTTGTACATATTTTATTTAGTTTGGCTTGTAATTTGTTGCGGACTATATCTATATGTTTTATTACAAAATATTAATCAAGGCGGTTTTTCTGTAAAACTTATTGAAAATATAATTTTGTGTGCAATTCTTGGGCTACAAGTCCTTAGCATATTTTTATTAATCTTTGGTGTGGCTGGACAAAAATATGAAAAATTGGAAGAAAAGCAAGAACAAAATCCCGAGCACCAAGCAGCCCAACCTGATGAAAATATAAATTGGAACGACTATATTTCCCACGATGAAGCCGCACAAACTGAACAAGTATACCAAGTTCCTAAACGCACACCTATATACACTGCTGGGCTTGATGGAGATGAAGATGACAAAATTGAAGAACCTGAAACACAAACCAAAAAGATAGAAAAAAGGGTTAGACCACTGCCTGAAAGTAACACCACAAAACAAGCCATAAGCGGTATAACCCAACTTGACGAAATGAGAAAGGAAGGGAAAATATCTTTAACTCAGTACACCAAACTTAGAAACAAACTTATTAAAAAACTTACAAAAAACACTTAATCAAATAACATATCATCGTAAGTTGGAAATGGTTTGAATTCGCTTGGTATTTTATGCTCCACTTCATCAAACACATTTCTTATTTCGCTAAAAAGTGGCAGAAGTTTATCTCGGCAAATGATTGGTTTATTGTCAATGTCGGCTGAAATTGCAGATTGTAATATATCTTGCAATTTTTTTGAATTATCAACAAGGGTTTTTACCCTATCGTTTATATCTTTGGATATATCAATTAAATAGGTAGCATCAATAAAAGTGCCACTGTTTTTGCAATATTCAAACGTTTTTAAAATAAAAGACAAATAGTTTAAAAGCGAAGGGACAATTTGTTTATTTAAAATGTTGTTTAAAACCGTGCCTTCGGTGATTATGCTTTCGCAATATGTTTTTATGTATGAAAGATATCTAACTTTTATTTCTCTTTTGTTTAAAACATTGTTTCTTTCAAACAATGCAATATTTTCTTCCTTTAACAGTGAAGAGTATGCCTCAACACTATCTTTTATGTCGACAAGCCCACGAGATTTGGCGAGTTTTGACCACTCTATGTCATAACTATTCCCATTAAAAACTATTTTTTTGTGAGTTTCGTAGTTTTGTCTTACTATTTCTTTGGCTGACTTGCCATTTTTTAGTTGTTCATAACACTTAGTCAATTCATCTGAAAGTATGGTGGAAAGCACCATGTTTGCAAGCGCTGGACTCTGGCTTGCACCAAGCATACGAAATTCAAACTTATTGCCTGTAAAAGCAAATGGGCTTGTGCGGTTACGATCACAATTATCTTTCATAATTGGGGCAAGGTATGTTGTTTTTAAATCCATTGCACTGACTTTTGTTTTTTGTTTCTTTTGCGAACTTAGGTAGGAGTTTATCATCTCTTCAATATCTTCACCTACATACACTGAGATAACTGAAGGTGGTGCTTCGTTACCGCCAAGTCGCTGATCGTTTCCTGCACCTGCTGTACTCATGCGAAGAAGATCATAGTGTTGGTCTATTGCTGAAAGTATGGCTGTAAAAAACAGCATGAATGTATCTTCGTCAAAATTGCCAACTTCCAAAATATTTTCACCCAAGTTTGTTGAAATTGACCAGTTATTGTGCTTACCACTGCCGTTAACTCCCAAAAATGGTTTTTCATGAAATAATACTTTTAAATTATGTTTTTTTGCAACTTCATCAAGTGCATCCATACAAAGTCTGTTTTGGTCGCATGCCACTGTGGCAGTAAAAAACCTTTGAACAATTTCGTGTTGAGCAGGTGCTACTTCGTTGTGTTGAACTTTGCCAATAACACCCATTTTTAACAAAACCTCATCAACTTCGTGCATAAATTGTCTTAAATTATGGTCTATCTTACCAAAATAATGGTGATATGTTTCTTGAGATATGCTTGGACTGCAACCAAAAAGGGTCCTGCCGGTCAAAACTATGTCTTTTCGTTTTTCATACATCTCGTTTTGAATCAAAAAATATTCCTGTTCAATTCCAAGGTCTGTATGCACACTTTTAACATCAGTATAGCCAAGAATGTTTAAAACTTTGGTTGCAATATCGCTTAATCTTTCATTTGCACGAAGAAGCGGCATTTTTTCGTCAAGCGAAACACCGTTGTAACCTATAAACGCTGTAGGAATATAAAGTACTTTAACATCTCCGTCCTCTTTTATGAACACAGGACTTGTCATATCCCAAACGGTGTAGCCACGGGCTTCAAATGTAACACGTTCGCCTTCACTTGGAAAACTTGATGCATCAGTTTCGCCTTTCGTTAAACTGGAGCCACAAAAACTTGTAATAAGTTTTTTATCCTTTATATCCACAAAAGCGACTTGTTTTTCGGCAGACTTTCCTGTAAGTGGAAAAAACCAATGGGTATAATGTGTTGCGCCCATCTCTTGTGCCCAAATTTTTATTGCATCAGCAATATTGTCCGCCAAATCGTTTGTAAGTGGTTTGTGCTCAGATTTTATATTTATGTATTTATTGTAGTTCTCGGAATCCATATAATTTTTTAATTTTTCATCTGTCAAAACAAATTCAAATGCCATGATTTTATCTTCCTTTTGATAATATATAAGTATAATATTTAATATATATATCACTAATCAATTAAATGTGCAAGCATATTGTTTAGTTGACATTTTTTCAAAAAAATTTTACCATTTTTGTATGGAAATAAAAAAACTCGTTGAAAAAATTGAATCTCATACAGACTTTTCGTATGAAGAGATACAACATGTTGTTTTAGATTACACAAATGGAAAAATATCTGATGAAGAGTTTTTGCCTGTTGTGAGTGCTATATATAACAACAATTTGAGCGATAAATGTCTTTACTATTTAACCAAAGCAATGAAAAACAGTGGTGAAATTTTGGACCTTTCGCCCCTTGGGCAAACCGTGGACAAGCATTCCACCGGCGGTGTAAGCGATACCACCACCATTGTGATTGTACCTATACTTGCTTGTCTTGGAACAAAAATGTTAAAACTCAGCGGACGTAGTCTTGGCTTTACCGGTGGAACGTGCGACAAACTTGAATGTTTTGAAGGATACAAAACGGATATACCACTTGACAAAGCGTTTAGCCTTGTCAATACAAACGGTGGTTGCATGATGACTACCACGGCCAATTTGGCACCAGCAGACAAAAAAATTTATGCACTTAGAGACAGAACAAATCTTGTTGATAATATTTCGCTTATTGCCTCAAGCATTATGAGTAAAAAACTTGCTACTGGAGCGGATATGCTTGTTTTGGATGTAAAATATGGCAATGGTGCATTTATGCCAAATAAAAAAAATGCTATTGTCTTAGGCAAAAAGATGAAGATGCTTGCAAAACTTGATGGAAAAAAAGCAAAAATTGTGTATGGAAATATGGCTGAGCCACTTGGATACAATATTGGTACACTTCTTGAATGTATGGAAGCAATAGATATTTTAAAACATTATAACAAAAAAAATCCGCTTACAAAGGCGTGTGTTCGTCTCGCTGCAACTTGCCACGCCCTTGACAAACATATTCCATATATTTTTGCAAAGAAAAAAGTAATTCAAGTTATAAAAAATGGACAAGCACTTGAAAAATTAAAAACCATGATAAAAAGTCAAGGTGGTTCAATCGCTTTATTTTACCAAAACTATCCCCCTTCTCAGTGTGAGTTGTCTAGTCAACAAAATGGAAAAGTTACTGGTTTTGAAACAAAACTACTTGGCGAAATCGCAAATGAATTAAATCACAAATATAAAACAAACAAGTATGGAATAATCACCTACCACAAAATTGGCGACAAAATAAATAAAAAAGATAAATTGATGTCGCTATTCTGCCCAAAGGAAGAAGCTATGAACATAACTAACAAAATAAAAAATGCTATTATAATCAAATAATGGCATTTTTTTAATTCCGTGGCCATGAGTGTTTACTATCTGTCATCATAAGCGTATGCGAAGGGCCTCAACCGCTTTAATATAGACCACCAAAAAGCAAGCAAGAACGACTCGGTGTGTCAAGTCCACGCAGGAGTTTAGTTATCTAAATGACTGTGTGGCTTGGCACACCAGTAACAAAGTATTGCGACGCTTTTTTTTAAAAAATATAGACCACCAAAAAGCAAGCAAGACACGTCTTGGGTCAAAAACTGCACCAACCGGCACTTTCGCAAAATTGTTTGCGAAAGTTTGTGCTTTGGGTTTGTTTTTGACCCTTTCTCACGGCCAAACGAAAAGTGCACTCCGTTGGCACTTTTGCCGTGGCTCTAAAGAAGGAATACGCTGTATTCCTTGATTAGAATATTAAAGTTTAGTTCCCTAAATGACTGTGTGGCTTGGCACACCAGTAACAAAGTATTGCGCCGCTTTTTTTTGGTCTAGGAGATTCTTCGCTTCGCTCAGAATAACTAATAAAAAACGCTCAGAATGACATTAGAGATTTTTAGATTGTTTCAGAAAAACCATTTGAGTAAGTGAAAACATAACCAGCGGTTGTGGAAGTTATTGTAAACACTTCTACTTCTTTTCTGTTTTGTGTGTTTTTGAGTTTAACTGTATAATTGTCTTTAGATTTTTGAATAATTTCATACTCAAGTTCGCCTTGATGTGATTCGAATTCAAGTTCTAAAGTTTTGTTGTTTCGTTTGTTTTCAAACTCAACTTGTGTTTCACTAATTTCTCTATTATTTTCATAGATTGTGTATGTGTACTCAACTTCATTATTTTCTTTCTCATGTTCTATCATAACATAATCAGTTGGATTATTTGAATCGTAAGTTCTAAATTCAAGTCCTACTTCAGTTTCTTTGCCTTCTTTTTCATACTCTCTCTTCCCTGCAACATTGTAAACCTTGTCGCCGTCAACAATTACGCCTTCAAGAGTTGTGTTTATTTCAAGTTCAATTTCATCATCGTCAATTTCTTGATGTGTGTTTGTATCAATTTCTTTATAGTACATAGTCAAATTTCTTTGACCACTAAGAGTTGGAACATTGAAAGTCATTTTTAGATTGTATGTCTGATAATACTCATCATTTGCATTAACTTGAGAATGTGAAAAATACTTCTCCGAACTTTCCGAAAGCATTCCCTCAAACATAGCCATATACTGGGCTAAATCTTGAACGTCCTTGTCTGTAACTGTGTTTGGTCGCATTGTACTATCTGCAAATGTTTGACCTAAGGCTTGCACAGAAACATTTTCAGTTTGCATCTCCAAATAATTGATGCTTGAAAGTGCTGCCATGGCGTAAAAATCTTGAGCGTCTACATCGCCTGACGCACCTTTTCCACAAGCGGTCAGCGTTACCGCACTTGATGCCAAAAACATAAATGCAAAACCAAAAAGTAAAGTTTTTCTTAATTTCATATCTTCCCTCCTAGAAAGAGCGTAACATATGTTTATATTATTCGTCAAACCATAATCATATATTTATATTGTAATTATTTGCGAAAAACAGCTAACTTTTATATAATAATCAAAAGGAAGTCTATGACAAAAAAGATTTTAACGATTTTTTCTATTGTGCTTATAGCAACATTTTGTGTGATAATGGTATTTTTACTGATGTTTTGGCCAAAGCCACTATTAAACCATATGCAAAATATAAATTATGCTGTTTCTGACCAATATGTTAAAAATCCCGACCAAGGATTTTATAGAACATTATTTATAAAACTTACGCAAGATGGTGGAACTTTTACACCAGTTTTGTATGACGATTTTCAAATGTATCACCTTAGAATAGATATAAGTGAATTTGAAAACGAATTTTCAAATCAAGCCCTAAGAACACTTGACAGTGCTTTAAACTATTACTTTGAAAAAGAAAAAAATGTTATTATTAGATTTAGTTATGATGCAAACTTTGAGGGGAATGTAAATGATGAACCACCTATTGATGTCATACTTTCACACATTGGTGAGTTGAGTGAAGTTTTGAATAATTATGTTCCTACAATAACCGCAGTTGAAGCGGGGATGATTGGCCCTTGGGGCGAGATGCATTCAAGCGATATCTCAACACCTGAAAACATAAACAAAGTGATTGACGCGTGGCTTGATAACTGTCCTGATCTTTGCGTCCTTGTGCGCACTCCAAAAATGATATATGATTATCTTGGTGTAGACTTTAACAATATATCTAACTACAATTTTATTCCAAACAACAAAACAAAAAGGCTTGGGCTTTTTAATGATGCCTTTTTGTCCACTGAAAATGATCTTGGTACATACCACTATGGTCGTGAAAATGAAATTGAATGGATAAGTGAGAACATAATAAACACACCATATGGCGGTGAAGTGTTAGAGTCTGATTTACAATCCAATATTTTTCCAAACTGTATTGACGAGATGTTTTCGCTCAATTTGTCATATTTGAACTATGAATATCAAAAAAGTGTGATTGACTCTTGGAAAACTTTGTCATATGAAAACACAACTGCATATAATTATGTCCAAACTCATCTAGGATGCCGTCTTGAACTTACAAATTCAGTATTTTGGTACAATGACGAATTCAAGCAACTCAAAATTTCACTCACTATTGATAATAGTGGATTTTCAAACTATGTTCGCGAAAAAGATGTTACAATTATTTTTGTCAGTGATGATAATAAACTTTTTGAATATAATGCAGGAAAGTATAATGGCGAAAGGAATTTTGAAATTATATTAAAATCTTTGCCACAAAAACAAAATTATGATGTCTATATTGCACTTTCCAACAATATTGATAATGTACGCACTTACCCTATCCAATTTGCAAACACAACTTTATATAACTCCACCCTTGGTGCAAACCTTATTGGAAACATTGAATTTTGATAAAAATATATTTTTATGGATTATATGAACTTGGATTTTCATGTGCTATTTTTTTTTGTAAGTTACTCTCATTCACTTGCGTAGTATTTTGTGGTGGAATAAATTCAACAGTGTTTGGTGGTAAAGTTATACCTTCTGTAATTTCTGCCGTACCCTCAATTATTATGCCTTCCTGTGGTTGATAGGTTTCATCACGAATAAGTTTGCTTTCAACCAGTGTGTCGCCAATATATCTATCTATATATCCTTTTGCACGATAACCTTCACGAGGATATTTTAGGCGAAGGTACTCACCTTTGTAGGTAACTTTATTGGAATAGTCTCCATTTGTATCTGGAATTATTCTATCTCCAGGATGTGGAATCGCTCCCAAAAATTCTACACGGCGTTCAAGCCGTTCTCCTTCCAAAAAGGGCTTGCCATAAATTTCAACATACACATTATTTGTGTCGCTGTATGTTTTTATATACAGTTTTTCGCCCGTGTTGTTTTTAAATCTTAGATCGCTATAACCCTCGCTAACCATTGCATCAAAAGCAAGCCAAACATATGACGATGGAAGGGTGTGTTTATTGACTTCCAAAATTTCCACATCGGCAAGTATAAGCGCGTTATATAGTGTGGTGGATGATTGACAAACTCCCCCACCTGTACCTTCAACATACACACCATTTAAAATTACATTTGCCTTTTTGTAACCATTTTCCGCCGTCCTTGAACCTGTTGTCTCATTAAACGAAACTTCGCTTTCCGGCTCAACTATCATACCATTAAACGCTTCTAGTGCATGGCGGACATTGTGTTTACGATCAAGTGAAGACGAAGCATAACTTGTGGAAAAACTACCTCTAAGTGCCACACTATCTTGAATTTCTTCTTGTGAAACAGTTGGCAATACCTCATATGTAGGCACTAAAATTTCAACTTCATCATCAGCTTTAAGTGCCGCGTTTATGCTTGTTTTAAGTTTTTCTCTGTCTACCATCACTCCTGTACTTTCTTTAGTAAATGTGAATGGATATTTCTTGTCTACGTCAAAAACTACTTCGGCATTCACCGCTTTTGTGTCAATTTTGTCTGCGATTTCATCGATTTTTGAATCAAGACCTGTAAAAACTTCAGTATAGGCAATTTCAAAATTTTTGTTTCCGTTTAGTTTTTCAAGTTTGGTCTTTTTTTGAAATAGATTGCCTGAGTTAAAATATTCAAAAACATTTTCCACATATGGCACTATATGATTATCTATTTCAAAATCTTTTCCTGAAAGTGTCCAGGATTGATTCAAATAATTTAATGTTATTTTGATATCCCCTCGTTTACTATCTAAGTGCGTTTGGACAACGTTTGTTGCCTGCTCTTTATTTAGTCCGGAAACATCTATGCCGTTTATTGTGGTCCCATCCATAAATTTGTCTTTTATGAATAGAACATCCTTGAAAACAAAAAAACCATATCCAAGCACTCCCACAGCGACAACAAAAATTATACTTACAACGATAAAAATTTTACTTTTCATAAATTTTTCCTTTTTTTTTATTATCCGTAAACAAAAAAAATATATTCATTATCAAATACTTGCAATTCTTCATACAATGGTGTACACTATGTGTAAACCATAAAGAGTGTGTTAGGGACAGCCCCGACGACCACACAGCAACCTAAAACAAATGTTTCAAGGTGCTAATTGCTGAACGATGGTTTTTGCCATCAAATGATGGCCTTTTTTTTAGGAGAAGATTATGGAACAAATTTTAACAAGTGAAAGTGTAAACATTGGACATCCTGACAAAACATGTGATTATATTGCGGACTGTTTTTTGGATGAAGCACTGACCAAAGACAAAAATAGTCAAATGGCAGTAGAGTGCGCCATTAAGTCAAATCACCTATTCATCTATGGAGAAGCAACAACAAGTGCAAAAATAAACTATGCAAAAATTGCAAGAAAAGCACTTAAACAAATTGGTTATAAAAACAGATTTAAAGTAACCAAGGTAATTACTCGTCAAAGCCCAGATATTGCAAATGCAGTAAAAAAACAACATCTTTGTGCCAATGACCAAGGCGTGGTCTTTGGCTATGCAACAAATGAAACAGATTCATTTATGCCGCTTACAATCGAAATGGCACACTATATTATGCGAGTGTATGATGATTTTAGAAAAAGCAATTCAGAATTTTATCCAGATGCCAAAAGTCAGGTTTGGATAAAATATATCGACGGAGTGCCAAATATAGCAACAAATATCCTGATAAGTGTTTCGCATAGTAAAGATTTATCCCTTGAGGAAATAAAAAAAATTATAGACCAAAAAGTTTTGAGTAAGGTTAAACAAAAATACGCAAAATATATTAACGATTCCACAAAAATTCTCATTAATCCAAGCGGCAAATTCACTATTTGGGGAAGTTTTGGCGACAGTGGTTGTGTTGGACGTAAAATTGTAGTTGATGGTTATGGTTCTATTGCTCATGTGGGTGGTGGATGTTTTAGCTCCAAAAATGCCACCAAGGTCGACCGCTCGGGTGCATATTATGCTAGATATGTCGCTAAAAACTTAGTTGCAAATGGACTTTGCGACAAGTGCGAAATATCCGCATCCTATGCTATTGGACTTGAAAACGCCATTGCTATTAACATTGACTGTTTTGACACAAACAAACTGGCAATGGAAAAGATCTATGAAATTGTCAACAATAACTTTGACTTTTCTGTGGATAACATAATTAAAGAACTGGATTTGACTCAACCTATATTTAGTCAAACTGCTTGTTTTGGACACTTTGGAAATCCTAATTTTTCATGGGAAAAAATAAAAAAGTTTAAGTAAAAACAAAAAACCACCCCTGTTTTGAAGCAACCTTAAAATAAAAGATTGTTAAATCTGGGATGGTTTTTAAATAATTTTATTAAATTTATTTTGTGTTGTCATCGGACTGTGATTGTTCTTGTTTTTGACCATCTTGTGCGCTTGGTTGTTGTTGAATTTCTTTTTTTGCAGTTTTATAGTTTTTGGTGCTAAACAAAGCAGGAATTAAACATAATAAATATATTGCACAAAAAACAAATTGTGGAACAAACACTGCAGCAAACGAAACATCAAAGAACATAAATATTGTGCCCATGATAAACTCAATCACAACATACAAAGACGACAACACAGTTACAGGCATACCAACGACTTGAGATTTTCGTTTTTCGCTTGACACAAAGAAAAAGGAAATGACGCACATAACTATTGCAAACATAATAAAACCATATGATACCCAAAAAGAAGTATGTAATTCTTTTGCAAGTAAAAACAAAACGATATTGTAAACTACAACAGCGATGGCAAACATTAGTCCAAGTTGAATTTTTTTTCTATCCATATTTTTCTCCTATAATCTACTATTGGTATTTTAACACAAATAAATGTTTTTTCAAACTATTTTTTATTAAAGATTTTTTTGTCATTTTGTTTTATCTATTGACATAATTGTATATATTATGATAATTTTTTTATAAATACACTAAAGGATTTTCATGTATGTATAAAAATAAAACTTTTATAAAGGTTTTTTCTGTCATTTTGACTAGCATTTTTATTATTGCTTTTTCAACTGGGTATTCTTTGTATAAATTGAATAATCCAACTCAAGTAGTTATTCCACCTTCCACTGGTGCTGATGATATTGGTGATCAAATTGAAGATGACGATAACGAACCACCAACCAAACCTTCTGATGATGTAGACGAGCCTTCTCAACCAGAAAGTGTTCCAATTTATACAAATGCGTTTAAATGCCTTGAAGATGCCTTTAATCTTTTGGATAATTGTAAAGGTTACAAGACCACTACCAATATGACGGCCATCACAGATATCTTGGGGATGGGAAGTGCAACACAAACTGTGAAAGAGATTTCAATTCTGTCAGGAGACTTTTATTTCAAAGAAACTTTTGCAAACTGTACATCAAGTCTTGGTCAAAATTATTATAGATATTTTTATAGCGATGACGGCGGAAAAAATGTGGAATATCGAAAGACCTCGACGTATTCAGGCACAACTCCAAACTGGAACGATGAAACTGAAAATTTAACAACATCAAAACAAGAAATAATCGAAAAATATGATGAAGTCGCATATGATACATTTTATTTGCGTGCTGATAAAACAAACTCACAACTAATTAAATTTGACAAAACATCTGATGATACCTATTATATTATAACAATGTCATATTCTGTGTCCAAAATACCTGAGAAATATATTAAAAATGCCAAGGAAGAGGGTGGGCTTAGCGACATAACTTTTAAGAGCGTTACACTGACATATTACATAGAAAAAGCCACACTTTATATGCGAAAAGTAGAAAGATTGGAAGATTACTCAATAACAAAAGGAGTTACCCTGAGCGTTTCGGCTAGCCACAATATGTTTGTGAACATCATCGACCGTGAAATTCCAGCTCAAAAACCTAGTTACTGTGCTTAGATAACTTTGGAAGGACTTTTTCCAAGATTTCCTTGTGAATATCCTCAACGGTTCTAAGTCCAACTTCATCAACACAACTGATTTTTATATAGTTGTGTCTATAACACAAACTCAAATATGTTTTTTCACTATTTTCAAGAAATTGCTCGTCGGCTTCGTGCTGGTCGGGCTTTTCTTTGCGTGATTTTTGCAATATTTTTGCAACGCTTGCTGGCATATGTAAAAATATGGTTATATCTGCCTTTGGTAGCCCCAAAAGATCGTATTCCAAAACTTCCAAAAAATGAAACATTTTCTCACGCTCAAAATCGTCAAAAATTTTGGCACCTTGATGTGCAAAATTGGAATCTACATATCTATCAACAATAACATTTATTCCCGCTTTAAGTTTATCTGTAATATCTTTGATGTTATATCTCCTATCTGCAGCAAAATACAAACTTGCCACCTTGGGATCAACATTTGATGCACCTTCACTAAAAAATGGCTTGCCATATTCTTCTTTACCAAGATATGGTCCGGCAATAATCTTTCCCGTTGGACTATTGTAGTTTGGAAAACTATATTTTTCAACTGTAATTCCCATGTTTTTTAACGATTCGACCAAAAGGTCGCTTTGCGTTTGCTTACCTGAGCAATCTGTACCTTCAATAACTATTAGTTTACCTTTTTCCATTTCGTCTTTTACCTTTAAAGACTATTTTAAGAATTATTATCAAAAAGTCAACTAACTATTCGAAACTGCCAAATACATTATATCATTTACCTTTTTCTCATTTAAAGAATAAACAATAATTTTCCCATTTCTAATTGATGATACAATGCCTTGAGTTTTTAAAAATTTTAATTGGTGAGAAATCGTAGTTTGATTAATTCTGAGTAATGTAGAAAGATCGCTGACACACATATCACACATGGCAAGTGCAGACATAATTTTAAGCCTAGTGGCATCACAAAAGTTTTGAAAATAAAGTGCCAGTTTTTCAATATCCTTGTTTGTCGGCAAATATTTTAAAATCTTGGTCTTTGATTTTTGTGATAAAATTAAATATTCCATAACACCTCCATAGTAACATTTAAAAAAACTTAATCATATATAATCACAGAATGTTTTCATTAAAAAACTTTACAAAAAAATTATAACATAATGGATCCTTTAAAAAATAAAAAAAATTTTTTGTTTTTTGACTGAAAACATCAAAAAAGTACTAATTTTGTTGAAGGAGGTTTTTGTATGAATTTTTCGCAAGATATACTCTTGATTATGCTAATTGGTATTTTGGCGTCGGCAACCGGCACAGACCTTGCAACCAATACAAATATCTTATTGCTGTTGTTATTAACGCTTGCTGGAAATACCAATAACAACTTCGGAAACTGTTGTTGTCAGAACAGATTGTTTTAATTTAGGAAAAATACATAGAAATACCATATTTTTTAACAAAAAACACCATTTTTTTGATGTTTTAAAACTCTCAGAACTGCCGGCACCCACTTGTCATCCTGAGAATTGCTTCCTTGACGGCTGACGAAGGATCTCAATAATTAGAGATTCTTCGTG